>NZ_JBEZNL010000052.1:0-52057 GCF_040653275.1 Streptomyces sp. NPDC048002
GTGGGCTCCCTGCGCTCCGGGCCCGGGGCCGCGCCCGGCGGCGACGGGCAGCGCGCGCACTGAGCCACCGCCGCCGGTCCCGGCGGACCGGGAGGGGCGGCCGTCCCGCCGTCCCGCCGTCCCGGTCCGCTGCGGCGGGCACCCCGCCGGGGTGAGGCTCCCCGGCACCCGGCTCCCCCCGGCGCGCGCCCCGTGCCGCGTCCGTCCCACCCTTCGACCCCTGCGACGGAAGAAGTGACGATGGCGTACGGATCGCGGCTGGCCGCGACGATGACGCGGCGACTCGGCCGCGAATGCGTCTACACCCCCTCGGCGCGCCTGGCCCTCTACCTCGCGCTGCGCCGCTGGTGCCGGCCCGGCGCCCGGGTGCTGATGTCCCCGGTGAACGACGACGTGATCCTCTTCGTGGTGCTCGCGGCCGGCTGCCGCCCGGTCCAGGCCCCCGTCTCCGTGTGGGACGGCAACATCGACCCCGCCGCCGTACCCGAGTCGACCTGGCGGAACGTGGACGCGGTGCTGACCACCAACCTCTACGGGGTGCCCGACCGGGTGCTCGAACTGCGCCGCCGCTGCGAGCAGTCGGGGATCCCGTTGATCGAGGACGCGGCGCACGCGATCGGCACCCACGTGGACGGCCGGCCGATCGGCACCTTCGGCACGGCCGCCGCGTTCAGCCTCTCCAAGCACGTCGCGGGGATGGCCGGCGGATTCCTCGCCGTCGAGGACGCGCACACCCGGCGCGAACTCGAACTGCTCCGCGACGACCTGCTCACCCCGCGCCGCCTGCGCGACGACCTGAACGTGACCCTGCGCCCGCTGGCCCGCTCCACCGTCCGCACCCTCCACCTGGTCCGCCCGGTGTGGCGCACCATGGAACGCCTCGGCCTGCTCGAACGCGACACCTTCCGGATGGACCTGCACGCCCCCCGGCTCACCGCCTCCGCCCGCTCGGCCCCCAGCCTGAGCGCCTACGAACCCTGGGTCCGGGTCGACCTCCACGGCTTCCGGGTCCGCCACGGAGCCCTGGTCCGGGGGCAGTTGAACCTGCGCATGGCCGGACTGGACGACGACCTGACCCGGCGCCGCGCCGGAGTGGCGCTGCTCTCCGGCACCGAGTGGGCCTCGGCCGCCCTGCGCGACCGGGTCGTCCACGACGGACCGCTCCCGCTGTTCCGCGTCCCGCTCCTGGTCGACGACCGCGACATCCTGCTGGAGCGCATGGTGGACCACGGCATGGTGTGCGGGTACGTCTACGACCCGCCCCTCGACGACTACGCGGGCGCCGAGTTCGTCGAACCGTCCCCCGACCCCTGGGCGGCCCGCTGGTTCGCCTCGCACGTGCTGCCCGCCGACCCGCTGGCCGCCCGCAGGGTCATCGACGCGCTCACCCGGGAGCGGACCGCGACGGTGCGCCCGGTGCGCCCCGCACCCGTCAGGGACGCCACCCCGCCGGCGCCGCTCGGACAGTAGCCGGGCGCCCCCGCCACCCGGCCGGAAGGTCCCCGCCACCCGGCCGGAACGCCCCCCTCCGACACCTCCGTACGCCGCTTGACCAGAGAAAAGACCCGGCGATGTGGAGGCAGGGGGGTTGTTCGGACAATGCCTCGGCACCTAGGGTCTGCGTGGGGAGCAAGCGCTTTCCCCCGGCATGTCCACCGGTCGTTCGAGGAGCGCCGCATGACCCTGTCCCCAGCGACCCCCGCCCGTCGCCGAGTCGCCGTCGTAGGCACCGGCGCCATCGTCAGCGGCAGCCATCTCTCCGCGCTCACCGAGCACGCCGACCGCACGGAACTGGTCGCCGCCGTCGACGTGGACCCCGACCGGCTGCGCGCCTTCCAGGAACTGGCGGGCGGCAAGGTGAACGGCTACCCCTCGGTGGGCGCGATGCTCGACGCCGAGCGCCCCGACCTGGTGCTGATCGGCACCCCGCCCGCCCTGCACCGGGAACAGACGATCGCCGCGCTCAAGGCCGGCGCCTGGGTGCTGTGCGAGAAGCCGCTCACCCTCTCCCTCGCCGAGTACGACGAGATCGCCGCCGCCGAGGAGGCGTCCGGCTGCTACGCCTCCGTGATCTTCCAGCACCGCTACGGTTCGGGCGCCGAGCACGCCCGCCGGCTGATCGGCAGCGGTGAACTGGGGGCGCCCCGGGTCGCCCACTGCCAGACCACCTGGTACCGCGACGCCGCGTACTACGCGGTGCCCTGGCGCGGCCGGTGGGCCAGCGAGGGCGGCGGCCCGACCATGGGCCACGGCATCCACCAGTACGACCTGCTGCTGCATCTGCTCGGCGAGTGGGAGGAGATCCGGGCCATGACGGCGCGGCTCGTCCACGACACCGAGAGCGAGGACGTCTCCACCGCCCTGGTCAGGTTCACCGGCGGCGCCCTGGCCACCGTCGTCAACAGCGTGCTCTCCCCGCAGGAGGTCAGCCGCATCCGCATCGACTGCGCCGACGCCACCGTCGAACTGACCCACCTGTACGGCCACCGCAACGCGGACTGGGTCTACACCCCGGCGCCCCACGTTGCCCCCGACCGCGCCGACGCCTGGCGCACGCCCGCCGCCGACGTCCCCAGCTCCCACACCGCCCAGCTGGGCGGCCTCCTCGACGCCTACGACGCGGGTGTACGGCCTCCCGGCAGCGGTCCCGAGGCGCGGGCCACCCTGGAGTTCGCCGCGGCCCTGTACAAGGCGGCCTTCACCGGCCTGCCCGTCCGCTCCGGCGAGATCACCCCGGGGGACCCCTACTACGCGGCGATGCACGGCGAGCACCCCGACTGGGCCCCCAAGGAGCAGGCATGAGCATCCGAGTCAGCCACGTCCACGGCGAGCACATCGCCGTGGCCGCGGCGGGCGGCACGGAGATCCTCCGCTACGTCTACCGCCCCGACGCCGACGCCTTCGAGTCCCGCAAACCGTACGCGCACCCGCTGCGCACCCTCGCCGGGCACACGGTGACCGGCTACCGGCCCAACGACCACCGCTGGCACAAGGGCCTCCAGATGACCGCGAGCCATCTGTCCGGGCAGAACTTCTGGGGCGGCAACTCCTATGTCCACGGCGAGGGTTACCTGCCGCTGCCCGAGCGGGTCGGCTCGATGCGACACGACGGCTTCACCGGGTTCACCGCGACCGCGGACCGGCTCTCCGTCACCGAGGAGCTGACCTGGGTGGAGCACGGCGGCGCCGCGTGGGCGCGCGAATCACGCGGACTGACGGTCCACTCCGTCGACGAGGCGGCCGGCACCTGGGCCCTGGACTGGTCGATCCGGCTCACCAACCTCCGTACCGAGCCCCTCGTCTTCGGCTCCCCGACCACCGCGGGCCGTGAGATGGCGGGCTACACCGGACTCCAGTGGCGCGGGCCGCGCGACTTCACCGGCGGCACGGTCCTCGCCCCCGGCACCGACGCCGAGAAGGCGATGGGCAGCCAGGGCCCGTGGCTCGCCTTCACCGCCGAGCACGACGACGTCGACGCGCACTCCACGCTCGTCTTCGCGCACGCCCCGGAGAACCTCGACGAGGACGCGGCCGTCCACGAGTCCCACTGGTTCGTACGCTCCGAGCCCTTCCCCACAGTGGCGTTCTCCTGGGCGTTCTTTGAGGAGTTCGAGCTGGCGCCGGGCGACTCCTTCGACTACCGCTACCGGGTGGTGATCGCCGACGGGGCCTGGGACGGCGAACGCGTGGCCGCCCATCTGGAGAGCCTGCCGTGGTGAGCCCGGCCCCGCCGGTGCCGCTGCCCGGTGGGATCGGCCTGTCCCGTCTGGCCGCCTACGACTGGGAGTCCGCCGACGGCGTCTGCGGCGGCAGCCCGCATCTGCACCTGGTGTGCACCGAGGCGTACGTCGTCACCGGCGGCCGGGGAGCCGTGCAGACCCTGAGCCCGGACGGCTACCGGGACATCGCCCTGGAGCCCGGCTCGCTGGCCTGGTTCACCCCGGGCACCGTGCACCGGATGGTGCAGGGCGGGGACCTGCGGGTCACCGTACTGATGCAGAACGGCGGGCTGCCCGAGGCCGGCGACGCGGTGTTCACCTTCCCGCCGGAGATCCTCGCCGACCCCGAGCGGTACGCGGCGGCGGCGACGCTCCCGCCCGGTGCGGGCGCCGACACGGCCGAGGCCGCCCGGCGCCGCCGGGACCTCGCCGTCGAGGGCTACCTCGTCCTGCGCGAGGCCATGGTCGCGGGCGACGACGGCCCGTACCGCGCGTTCCAGGACGCCGCCGCCCGGCTGGTGCGCGACAAGGTGCCCGCCTGGCGCGAGCTGTGGCGGGCGGGGGCCCTGGCCGCGGCGGAGCGCACCGGCGCCCAGCTCGACGCGCTGGCCGGGGGAGAACCGGCCTACCTCTCCGAGGCGACGGCGCGACAGGCGTCCCCGACCCGGCGCGGCGGCTTCGGCATGTGCGGCAGACGGGACGAGTACGCCTTGCCGGGTCCGGGGATGTAGCGCTCGGCTGCCGCGCCAGGGGTGGTCAGCGCGGTTCGTACGGCCTCGGCAGACGCATGCCCCGGTCGGACATGATCCGGCGGACCCGGTCGGGGTAGTTGGTGATGACACCGTCCACGCCCGCGTCCATCAGCGCCTCCACCGTGGCCGGGTCGTCGCAGGTCCACGGGACGACCTTCAGCCCGCGGGCGTGTGCCGCGTCGACCATCGCCGCGTCGGCGTAGAACCGGAAGCCCGGGTCGCCGACCTTTCCGCTCTGCGGGAAGCCGTAGTTGGGGGAGAGCGTGGTGACCCCGGGGAGGGTGTCGGCGGCCTTCACGAAGTCGCCGTCGTAGTCGTCGGCGTCGATGCCGCCCAGCCAGGGTGACGCACCGGGCTTGCCGACCTGGAGGAAGTCGTAGTTGGTGAGCGCCACCAGGGGCCACCGGGGCGCGAGCCGGTGCATGGCCTTCAGCGCGCCCCAGTCGAAGGACTGGATCGTCACCTGCCGCTCGATACCGGAGCGGCGGATCTCCTGGTACACCCGGCGCACGAACAGCTCGCGGGGCGCGGTCTGTTCGGGGGCGCCGGCCTCCACCTTCGTCTCGACGTTCAGGGTGACCTGGCGGGCCTTGTAGCGCTTGACCAGGTTCAGCACGTCCTTCAGCTCGATCATCCGCAGGCCGTCGATCCGCTCCTGCTCCGGGTACCCGGGCAGTTGCCGGTAGCCGCAGTCCATCGTCCTGATCTGGGCCAGCGTCAGGTCCTTCACGTACTTCCCGACGTACGGATACATCGGGTCGTCCGGGACCAGCGGCCCGGTGTCCCGGCACTTGGTGGCGCTGACCTGCCGGTCGTGGGTGACGACGACCTTCTCGTCCTTGGTGATCTGGGTGTCCAGCTCCAGCGTGGACACGCCCAGCCGCAGGGCCTTGGCGAAGCCCTCCAGCGAGGACTCGGTCGTCATGCCGAGACCGCCGCGGTGCGCCTGGAGGTCGAAGGACGGCCGGTGACGGTCGACGGGTTCGTGCGCCGCCGCCGGGACGGTGAACACCGGCACCAGGGCCAGACCGGCGAGGACATGCCGTACGGACATAGCAACCTCGATCGTGTGGGTTCGAGCGACCAGCAGACGCTAGTGGGAGGGCGGACGCGGCCGACCTCCCCCGGATGAGGGCGCCGTGAACGCTGGGCGAACCCCTCACGGCAGCCGGGCCGCCGGACCTGTCAGCGCGCCGCCCGGAACGAGCGCAGTCGCAGCGAGTTGCCGACCACGAAGACCGAGGAGAAGGCCATGGCCGCCCCGGCGAGCATCGGGTAGAGCAGCCCGGCCGCGGCGAGCGGCAGGGCGGCCACGTTGTAGGCGAAGGCCCAGAACAGGTTGGAGCGGATGGTGCCGAGGGTACGGCGGGCCAGCCGGATGGCGTCCGCCGCGGCCCGCAGGTCGCCGCGGACCAGCGTCAGGTCGCCGGCCTCGATCGCCGCGTCCGCGCCGGTCCCCATCGCCAGCCCCAGGTCGGCCTGGGCCAGGGCCGCCGCGTCGTTGACGCCGTCACCGACCATCGCCACCGAACGCCCCTCGCCCTGAAGCCGCTTGACGACGTCCACCTTGTCCTGCGGCAGCACCTCGGCGATCACCTGCTCGGGCGCGATCCCGACCTGGCGGGCCACGGACTCGGCCACCGCCCGGTTGTCACCGGTGAGCAGCATCGGCGTCAGACCGAGCGCCCGCAGCCGGGTGATCGCCTCCGCGCTGGTCTCCTTCACCGCGTCGGCGACCTCCAGCACGGCCCGCGCCTCGCCGTCCCAGGCCACCGCGACGGCGGTACGTCCCTCGGCCTCCGCCTCGGACTTCGCCCGAGCCAGCGGCTCCGGAAGCTCCACGGCCCACTCCTGGAGCAGGCGCTCCCGGCCGACCAGCACCGCGTGGCCGTCGACGACGCCCTGCACGCCGAGCCCCGGCACGTTGGCGAAGTCCTCCGGGGCGGGCAGCGAAACCGGCTTCTGCCGGGCGCCGTCGGTCACGGCACGGGCGACGGGGTGCTCGGAGGCGTACTCCAACGCGCCCGCCAGCCGCAGGACTTCGGCCTCGTCGGCGTTGTCCGCGGTGTGCACGGCCAGCAGGGTCATCCGGCCGGTGGTGACGGTGCCCGTCTTGTCGAGAACGACGGTGTCGACCCTGCGGGTGGACTCCAGCACCTCCGGACCCTTGATCAGGATGCCGAGCTGGGCGCCGCGTCCGGTGCCCACCATCAGCGCGGTGGGAGTGGCGAGCCCGAGGGCGCAGGGGCAGGCGATGATGAGTACGGCGACGGCGGCGGTGAACGCGGCGGCCGGACCGGCACCGCTGCCCAGCCAGAAGCCGAGGGTGCCGAGGGCCAGCGCGATCACTATGGGCACGAAGACGGCCGAGATACGGTCGGCGAGCCGTTGCGCCGCCGCCTTGCCGTTCTGCGCCTCCTCCACGAGCCGTGCCATGCGCGCGAGTTGGGTGTCGGCGCCGATCCGGCCGGCCTCCACGACGAGCCGTCCGCCCGCGTTGACGGTGGCTCCGGTGACGGGGTCGCCCTCGCCGACCTCGACCGGCACGGACTCACCGGTCAGCATCGAGGCGTCCACCGCGGACGAACCCTCCACCACCGTTCCGTCGGTGGCGATCTTCTCGCCGGGACGGACCAGGAACCGGTCACCGACCTTCAACTCGGCCACCGGCACCGTCCGTTCGCCGCCGTCGGCGCGGACCAGGGTGACGTCCTTCGCGCCCAGCTCCAGCAGTGCCTTCAGGGCGGCGCCCGCCTTGCGCTTGGAGCGGGCCTCGAAGTACCGCCCGGCGAGGATGAAGGTGGTGACCCCGGCCGCCGCCTCCAGATAGATGTTGGCCGAGCCGTCCCCGCGGGAGACGGTCAGCTCGAAGGGGTGCGTCATGCCCGGCTCACCGGCGGTGCCGAGGAACAGGGCCCACACCGACCACAGGAACGCGGCCGAGGTGCCGACCGAGATCAGCGTGTCCATCGTGGCCGCGCCGTGCCGGGCGTTGGTGAACGCGGCCTTGTGGAAGGGCCAGGCGGCATAGGTGACGACCGGCGCCGCCAGGGTCAGGGAGAGCCACTGCCAGTACGCGAACTGGAGGGCCGGGACCATCGCCATCGCGATGACGGGCACGGCCAGGACGACCGCGGTGACCAGCCGCTCCCGCAGCGGCCGCAGCTCGTCGTGGTCGGGGGCGCGCTCCGGTTCCGGCGCCGGCCGGCTGGCCGTGTACCCGGTGGCCTCGACGGTCGCGATGAGGTCGTCGACCAGGACGCCACCGCCGTGACGGACCTTCGCCTTCTCGGTGGCGTAGTTGACGGTGGCGGTCACCCCCTCCATGCGGTTGAGCTTCTTCTCGATACGCGCCGCGCACGACGCGCAGGTCATGCCGCCGATGGCGAGTTCCGTGTCGGTCATGGTGGTCATCTCCGCTCCTGGCGGTCATATACCCGGTGGGGGTATCGTTCGAGCGCTTCCATGTATACCTATGGGGGGTATCGAAAGCAAGCGACGACCCCA
The DNA here is from genome assembly GCF_040653275.1 of Streptomyces sp. NPDC048002. Taxonomy (NCBI): domain Bacteria; kingdom Bacillati; phylum Actinomycetota; class Actinomycetes; order Kitasatosporales; family Streptomycetaceae; genus Streptomyces; species Streptomyces sp. NPDC048002. The sequence goes on from NZ_JBEZNL010000052.1 coordinate 7,979, forward strand.
CTTGACTTGATACCCCCCAGGGGTATGTTGGGTGCTGTAGGGGAGATGAGACGGAGGAGATCGACATGCACACCGGACTGAAGATCACCGCGTTCGCCGCCGGCCTGGCCGCGACCTTCGGTACCGCCTACGGCGTGGGCCAGGGCGTGGGCCCGGTCGGGGAGGACCCGGCGCCCGCACGGCACGAGAGCCACCCGGAGGCGTCACCACAGCCGGAGGGCGGGGGCGCCGTGCCCGGGGGGCTTCAGCTCTCCGAGGGCGGCTACACCCTCGACCTGCGTACCCCCACCGTCACCGCCCGTGACCGCAGCGACCTGCGTTTCGTGATCCGGGACGGTGACGGACGAGCGGTGACCGCGTTCCAACGCGAGCACGACAAGGAACTGCACCTGATCGTCGCCTCACGCGACCTGACCACCTACCGCCATCTGCACCCGACCCGCGCCACAGACGACACCTGGACCACCCCTGTCGACCTGCCTCGCGCGGGCGGATACCGGGTCTTCGCCGACTTCACCCCGGCGGGGCAGGGCGCCCGGAACCTGACCCTCGGCGCCGACCTCGCCGCCTCCGGCCCCTACGCACCCCGGCCCCTCCCGGCCCCGAAGGACACGGCCGAGGTGGACGGGTACCGGGTACGCCTCGACGGCGAACTCCGCCCCGGCGCGTCGAACGAACTGAAGCTGACCGTCTCGCGCGACGGCAGGCCCGTCACCGACCTCCAGCCCTACCTCGGTGCCTACGGGCATCTCGTCGCCCTGCGCTCCGGCGACCTCGCCTACCTGCACGTCCACCCGAACGGTGAGCCCGGCGACGGCAATACCGAGCCCGGCCCCGGAGTCTCCTTCACCGCGAGCGCGCCCAGTGGCGGCACCTACCGGCTCTTCCTCGACTTCAAGCACGACGGCGAGGTCCGCACGGCCGCGTTCACCGTCCGGGCCGGGCAGGCGGCACCCGAGCCGGAGGCCCCGCACGAGCAGGAGCCGGCCCACGGCCACTGACGTCAGCCGAGCGCCAGGTCGAGATTGAAGGCCGCGCTGATCAGGGCGAGGTGGGTGAACGCCTGCGGGAAGTTGCCCTGTTGCTCCCCGGTGTGGCTGATCTCCTCGGCGTACAGGCCCAGATGGTTGGCGTACGTGAGCATCTTCTCGAAGGCCAGCCGCGCCTCCTCGACCCGGCCCGCGTGCACCAGCGCCTCGACGTACCAGAAGGAGCAGATCGAGAAGGTGCCCTCGTCGCCGCGGAGTCCGTCGGGGCTCGCCATCGGGTCGTAGCGGTAGACCAGGGAGTCGGAGACCAGGTCCTGGCCGAGCGCGTCCAGCGTGGACAGCCACTTGGGGTCCGTCGGGGCGATGAACTTGGTCAGCGGCATCATCAGGACGGCCGCGTCCAGTACGTCGTCGTCCTCGTGCTGGACGAACGCCTGACGGGACTCGGACCAGCCGTGGGTCATGATGCGGCGGTAGATGGTGTCCCGGCAGGTGCGCCAGTGGACGATGTCGGCGGGCAGGCCGCGCCGGTTGGCCATCCGGATGGCCCGCTCGATCGCCACCCAGCACATCAGCCGCGAGTACAGGAACTTCTTGCGCCCGCCCCGCGTCTCCCAGATCCCCTCGTCCGGCTGGTCCCAGTGCTCGCACACCCAGTCCACCAGCGCGCACACGTCGTCCCACTGATCGCTGGAGATGGGCTTGGCCCACTTGTCGTAGAGGTAGATCGAGTCGATCAGGGCGCCGTAGATGTCGAGTTGGAGCTGCTCGGCCGCCGCGTTGCCGATGCGGACGGGAGCGGAGCCGCGATGGCCCTCCAGATGGTCGAGTTCGCGCTCGGCGAGGTCCGTGCGGCCGTCGATTCCGTACATGATCTGCAAGGGACCCGAGGGCTTGCCGTCGCCCGGACTGATGTGCCGGGTCACGAAGTTCATGAACGCCTCGGCCTCGCCGGTGAAGCCCAGCCGCAGCAGCGCGTACACGCAGAAGGCCGCGTCCCGCACCCACACATAGCGGTAGTCCCAGTTGCGCTCACCGCCCAGCTGCTCGGGCAGGCTCGTGGTCGGCGCGGCGACGATCGCGCCGGTGGGCGCGTAGGTGAGGAGCTTCAGCGTGAGCGCCGAGCGGTGCACCATCTCCCGCCACCGGCCCCGGTACTTGGACGCGGACAGCCAGTGCCGCCAGTAGGCGACCGTGGTGGCGAACTGCTCCTCCGCCTCCGTCATCGCGCACCGGCGGGGCGTGACCTCGCCGCCCACCTGATCGAGTGCGAACACCGCCGTCTCGCCCTCGGCCAGCTTGAACTCGGCCTCCACGTCCGGCCCGTCGGCCCGCAGTGGGACCGTGGCGGTCAGCCCGAGCGAGAGCTTGGCCGACTCGAAGACCGCGACATCGCCGACCATCCGCACCGAGTGCGGCCGGGTGCCGTAGTCGAAGCGCGGGGCGACCCGCACCCGGAACGGGATGGAACCGCGCACGCACAGCACACGCCGGATCAGCCGGTGCCGCTCGGTCTCCACCGCGTCGCCGTCGACCGGCATGAAGTCCTGCACCTCGCCGACACCGTCCTCGGTGAAGAAGCGGGTGATCAGCACGTTGGTGTCCGGGAAGTAGAACTGCTTGGTCCGGGCCGGGACGGCCGCCGCCAGCTCGAAGGCCCCGCCGCGCTCGGCGTCCAGGATCGACGCGAAGACGCTCGGCGCGTCGAAGGAGGGGCAGCAGTACCAGTCGATCGTGCCGTCGGTCCCCACCAGGGCCACGCTGCGCAGATCGCCGATCAGCCCGTGCTCGGCGATCGGCAGATAGCGCGGAGCCCCGGGGGCGTCCTGGTCGCTCGGTGCTGTTCCGCTCATCGCAGCCTCCCTGGGCCCCCGACACCGCCTCGGCACCAGCCTAGGACGATTCGGTACGCGCCGGGCGGACAATGGCCTCAGACCGTGACGACCGAGATACCCGCCTCCGTGAAGCGCCGCACGGTCTCCGGTGCCGCCGCCGCGTCGGTGACCAGGGTGTCCACCGCCTCGGCCGCGCAGATCCGGGCGAAGGCCCGGCGCCCCAGCTTGCTGGAGTCCGCCGCGACGATCACCCGCCCCGCCCGCTCGCACAGCAGCCGGTTGATCGCGGCCTCGGCCTCGTCGTTGGCCGCCGCGCCGTGCGCGACGTCGAAGGCGACGACGCCCAGCACGGCCACGTCGAGGGTGATCTGCCCGAGCACCCCGTCGGCGAGCGGTCCGATCAGCTCGTAGGACTGCGGGCGCGCGACGCCACCGGTCACCACGATCTTGAACTGCGGGCGCACGGCGAGTTCGTTGGCGATGTTCAGGGCGTTGGTGACCACGGTCAGCGCGGGGGAGCCGGTGGCGAGGTCACCCCGCACGGCCAGGGCACGGGCCACCTCGGTGGTCGTCGTGCCGCCGGTCAGCCCGACCGCCTCGCCGGGCGCGACCAGCGCGGCCACCGCCTTGGCGATGCGCTCCTTCTCCGAGGCGTTCCGCGCGGTCTTGTAGCGCAGGGGGAGTTCGTAGGAGACGCCGTGCACGACCGCGCCGCCCCGGGTGCGCACCAGCATCTGCTGCTCGGCCAGCTGGTCGAAGTCGCGGCGGATCGTGGCGGCGGACACCGACAGCTCCGCCGCCGCCTCCTCGACGTCCAGCCGGCCGCGCTCCACGAGCAGTTCCAGCAGTGCCTTCCAGCGGGCGTCGCGCGACATCTGCGCCTCCGTTCCTCGATCTTCCGGCGACCCTAGCGCACCCCCGCTGAGCTCGAATGCTTGATTCTGCTCGAAAGCTCGCTATATCTTGCAAGAACAATCAAAGCAGGGGAGGGGTGGGTATGACCCACGTCGAGGAGGAGCTGGCCGGCCAGCCCGAGTGCTGGGCGCGGGCCGCCGCGGAGGCACCGGATCACGCCGAGGCGCTGTCGGCGCCGGGGGAGCGGGTCGCGTTCGTCGGCTGCGGCACCTCGTACTTCATGGCGCAGTCGGCCGCCGCCCTGCGTGAGGGGGCGGGCCAGGGGGAGACCGACGCCTTCGCCGCCTCCGAGTTCCCGCACGGGCGCGCCTACGACCGAGTCGTCGCCCTCAGCCGCTCCGGCACGACGACCGAAGTACTGGAGCTGCTGGCCGAGTTGAAGGGCCGTACCCCCACCACGGCGATCACGGCCGACCCGCGCACCCCGGTGATGGACGCGACCGATGCCGTCGTCGTGCTGGACTGGGCCGACGAACGCTCCGTCGTCCAGACCCGGTTCGCGACCACGGCGCTGACCCTGCTCCGGGCGCACCTCGGACTGCACACGGACCAGGTCGTCGCCGACGCCCGCGCCGCGCTGGCCGCCCCGCTGCCCGAGGGGCTCACCGACCGAGCGCAGTTCACCTTCCTGGGGCGCGGCTGGACCGTGGGCCTGGCCCACGAGGCCGCCCTGAAGATGCGCGAGGCCGCGCAGGCGTGGACCGAGTCCTACCCGGCGATGGAGTACCGGCACGGTCCGATCAGCATCACCACGGAGGGCACCGCGACCTGGATGCTCGGCGAGGCCCCCGAGGGGCTGGCGGAACAGGTGCGGGCCACCGGCGGCACCTGGGTGGCGGGCGCGCTCGACCCGCTCGCCGAGCTGATCCGCGCCCAGCGCCTGGCGGTCGCCGTCGCCCGCTCCCGCGGCCTGGACCCCGACCTCCCACGCCACCTGACCCGCTCGGTGATCCTCACGCCCTGAGGCCGCTGAGGCCCTGGCGCCGTGACGCTCTCGCGGACCGGTGCTCGAACGCGACCCCCTCGGCGCCGTCCGCCCGCGCCGCCCGCCCGTCTGCCCGCGTCCGCCCTTCACCGATGGCCGCTCCCGCTCAACGGCGACCCCCGTCCAGCGACGTAGCGACGTCTCGGGACACCCACGCCCCCGGAAGGACCCCCCGTGCCCCTGGTCACCACCGGCGAACTGGTCGCCGGCGCCGCCGCGCGGCGCTCCGCCGTCGCCGCGTTCAACGTCATCACGCTCGAACACATCGAGGCCGTCGTCGCGGGCGCGGAGTCGGCGCGGGCCCCCGTCGTCCTCCAGGTCAGCGAGAACGCGGTCAAGTTCCGCTACGGCAGACTGCTCCCGCTCGCCGCAGCCGCCGTCGCCGCCGCCGAACGCGCCGAGGTGCCCGTCGCGCTCCACCTCGACCACGTCCAGAGCGACGACCTGCTCCGCCAGGCGCCCGCCGCCGGATTCAGCTCGGTGATGTACGACGCGGCCCGCCTCCCGTACGCGGACAACCTCGCCGCCACCCGCGCCGCCGCCGACTGGGCCCACGCCCAAGGCCTCTGGATCGAGGCCGAGTTGGGTCAGATAGGTGGCAAGGAGGGACAGCCCGCCCTGGACGCCCACGCCCCCGGCGCCCGTACCGACCCCGCCGAGGCGCGCGCCTTTGTCGCCGACTCCGGAGTCGACGCGCTCGCGGTCGCCGTCGGCAGCAGCCACGCCATGACCACCCGTACCGCGGCCCTCGACCACGAGCGCCTGAAGCGGCTCGCCACGACCCTGGACGTCCCGCTGGTCCTGCACGGGTCCTCAGGCGTCCCCGACCCCGAACTCACCGCGGCCGTCTCCGGAGGCATCGCGAAGGTCAACATCGGCACCGCGCTGAACCTGGCCATGACCGGTGCCATCCGTGCCCACCTCGCCGCGCACCCGGAGGCCGTGGACTCCCGTACCTACCTGAGCGTCGGCCGGGAGGCGATGACACAGGCGGTGGCCAGGCTCGTACAGGTGGTCAGTCCGGGCGCCTGACCGCCTTGAGGATCACGAACTTGCGGTCACCGGAGACCAGTTGGCAGTTGCCGAACAGCCGGCGCAGCTTGACGTGGTAACCCAGGTGCCGGTTGCCGACCACCCACAGTTCGCCGCCCGGCCGCAGCGCCCGCCGGGCCCCGGTGAACATCCGCCACGCGGTGGCGTCGGTCGTGGCCTGATGGGAGTGGAACGGCGGGTTGTTCAGCACCAGGTCCACACTGCCGGACGGCACCCCGGCCAGCCCGTCGCCCACCCGGAACTCGGCGTGCCCCGGCACCCCGTTCGCCTGGTACGTCGCCTCCGCGGACGCCACCGCCTGGAAGGACTCGTCCACGAACAGCACCTCGGCCTCGGGGTTGGCGAGCGCCACCGCCGTACCGACCACGCCGTTGCCGCAGCCGAGGTCCACCACGCGCTGAGTGCCCCGTCCCGCGGGCAGATGGCCGAGGAAGAAGCGGGTGCCGATGTCGAGCCGGTCCGCGCAGAACACGCCCGCGTGGTTGACCACCGTACGGCCGGAGACCGGGCCGACACCTTCCGGCAGCGCATAGCTGAGCGGCCACGGGTTGGCGCCCCGCTCCAGCGCCGGATCCGGGGTCGAGAAGATCAGGCGGGCCTTCTTCTCGGCGAGCGAGGTCCGGGTCGGGCCGACGAGCCGCTCGAACAGCTCCAGCGTCGAGGTGTGGATCTCCTTCACCATGCCGGTGCCGACCACCACCGAACCCGCGTGCAGGGCCGGTGCCAGCCGCCGCAACTGGTCCTCCAGCAGCGCCAGGCTCTTGGGGACCCGCACCAGCAGCACGTCGACGCGGTCGGGCGGCGGGTCCTGCGTGGTGAGCAGCCGCACCGTGCCCGGTTCGACACCGGCCCGCGCCAGATTGGCCCGGGTGGCTTCCTGGGCGAGATGGGAGTCGGTGATCTGCACCGGCCGGTGCCGCGCGAGCGCCGTGGCCAGCGCGCCCCAGCGGTCGCCCACCGCCACGACCGTGCCGGTCAGCGAGGTGTCCTGGTCCGCGAGATGTCTCAGGAGGTACTCGTCGGAGGCGTCCCAGGCACGCAGCAGGTCGCGCGGGTCCTCCGGGAAGCGGGACAGCGCGACCTCGCCCCACGGAGTCGTCATACGGTCGTTCATCGTGCGTCAAGGCTAGGCCCTGTCGTCAAATTCCCGCCCGCGCCGCGGGCACCGGACCGGCCCGAGCCGCAGCTCAGGGCAGGATGGAGGGATGGACGCCGAGCTGTTCCCCAGGTCCCGCGCCACGATCGCACCGGGCGCGGTGCACCTGCCGGACTGGCTCGGCGCCGAGCGGCAGCGGGACCTGCTCGAAGCGTGCCGCGCCTGGGCACGCCCGCCCGCCGGACTGCGTACCGTCCGTACGCCCGGCGGCGGCACGATGACCGCGCGACAGGTCTGCCTCGGCTGGCACTGGTACCCCTACGGCTACGCCCGCACGGTCGTGGACGGCGACGGCGCCCCCGTGAAGCCGTTCCCGGACTGGCTCGGAGAGCTGGGCCGGCAGGCCGTCCGGGACACGCTCGGCACCGGAGCGCCGCCCTACGACATCGCGTTGATCAACTTCTATGACGGTGACGCCCGCATGGGCATGCACCGCGACAGCGACGAGGAAGCGGACGCGCCCGTGGTCTCCCTGAGCCTGGGCGACAGCTGCGTCTTCCGCTTCGGCAACCCCGCGACACGGGCCCGCCCCTACACCGACGTGGAGCTGCGCAGCGGCGACCTCTTCGTCTTCGGAGGTCCCTCCCGGCTCGCGTATCACGGGGTGCCCAAGGTGTACCCGGGCACCGCCCCGGCCGAGTTGGGGCTGGCCGGGAGGTTGAACGTCACGCTCAGAGTGAGCGGCCGGTAGGCACCCCGCACCTGCGGATCATGGGAGACTCGCCCTCATGAGCGGCAAGGCGGACCCCCGGCCGGCGGGGGAAGGGACCACCTCCAGGACGCGTCTGGACCGGGGACGCGGTGCGCTCGGGCCCGCCCTGGAGCTCGTGCACACCGGACGCGCCCCCACCCGGGCCGTACTCACCGCCGAACTCGGCGTCACCCGGGCCACGGCGGGCGCGGTCGCCGCCGAACTGGAGGCGCTCGGACTGATCCGCGTCGACGCCCGGCCCGGTGCGGCGGCCGGGTCCCAGGGCCGCCCCTCGCACCGGCTGGAGGTCGCCGAGGACGGACCGGTCGTCCTCGCCGCCCAGGTGCACGCCGACGGGTTCCGGGCCGCGCTGGTGGGCCTCGGCGGGCGGATCGTCGCCACCGCACCGGGCTGCGAGACCGTCGACGCCGACCCGGCGAAGGTCCTCGGCTCCGTCGTGGAGGCGGGCACGGAGCTGCTGCGCGCCACCGGACGGCGCTGTGTGGGCGCCGGGCTCGCGGTGCCGTCCGCGGTCGCCGAACCCGACGGGCTCGCCCTGAACCCGCTGCACCTGGCCTGGGCCGTGGGCGCGCCGGTGCGCCGGATCTTCGCCGAGTGCGTCCGGGAGGCGGGCCTGACCGGGCCGGCCTTCGCGGGCAACGACGTCAACCTCGCCGCCCTCGCCGAGCACCGGCACGGCGCCGGGCGCGGCGCCCGGGACCTGCTGTGCGTGGCCACCGGGCACCGCGGGGTCGGCGGCGCGCTGGTGCTCGACGGGCGCCTGCACACCGGGAGTTCGGGGCTGGCGCTGGAGGTCGGCCACCTCACCGTCAACCCCGAGGGCCGCCCCTGCCACTGCGGCGGACGTGGCTGCCTCGACGTCGAGGCCGACCCGCTGGCCCTGCTCACCGCCGCCGGCCGCGAGCCGGGTCCGGAGATGTCGCTGCTGCGGCAGGCCGACGAACTGATCCGGCAGCACTACGACGCCCCGGGCGTGCGCCGGGCCACCGAGCAGCTGATCGACCGTCTCGGCCTCGGACTCGCCGGGCTGGTGAACATCCTCAACCCGGACCGGATCATCCTCGGCGGCCTCCACCGGACCCTCCTCGACGCGGATCCGGGCAGGCTGCGCGCGGTGGTCGCCGACCGCAGCCTGTGGGGGCAGAGCGGCAGTGTCCCGATCCTCGCCTGCACCCTCGACCACAACAGCCTCGTCGGCGCCGCCGAACTGGCCTGGCAGCCCGTACTGGACGACCCGCTCGGCGTCCTGAGCCACGCCTGACGGGACAGGCCCGAGGACCGGGCCGCCCGCGCGGCCCTCAGGGCCGTGCCGCTCCGCCGGTCAGCAGCTGGGCGCCGAGGGTGCCGTACGCCCATCGCTCCCACCGGGCCGCCGGCCAGGCGCGGTCGCGGGTGAGGACCAGGAAGAGTTCCGGGCTGAGGACGGCGTAGACGATGTCCGCCGCCTCCTCGTCCGGGACGTCCGGGCGCGCGCCCGGTTTCCCCGTGAAGGACTTCACCGCCGTGGAGATCACCGTGTACCGGGGGTCCGCCTCCTCCGGCCACAGCTCCCGTAGTTCCGGATCGGACGCCGCCGCGGCGCGGACCATCTCGCTGATGGCCGCGACGCGTTCGAGTGTCGCCCGGGTGCCGGAGACCAGCGCGGCCAGCGCGGCCTCCGCGGTGGGCGCGCTCAGGACCTCCTCGAACCAGGGCCGCTCCATCGTGGGCACCGGGTCGTCGTCGCCCGCGATCGCGACGTCGACGAGTTCCTTGAGCAGTGAGGGCTTGTTGCGGAAGACGAAGTAGATCGTCTGCACCGCCACGCCCGCCCGGTCGGCGATCTCCTGGAGCTTGGTGGCCCCGTAGCCCTGCTCGACGAAGAGCGAGGCCGCCGCCTCGATGATCCGCCGCCGGGTCTCCTGAGCTTTGCTCCCCTGTTTTCCCTTGCCCTCACGCATGACTGGAGCTTATATCTAGAGTTGAACTCTAGAAGTGAACTCTAGTTGTCGTCGGCGTCATGGAGGCATGCCGTGCACACGATCGCCAACCGTCAGCAGGCAGAGGCGTGGAACGACTGGGAGGGCGTCCACTGGGCCGAGCACCCCGAGCGCTACAACGGGATGATGGGCGCGTTCAACGCCCGTCTGTTCGACGCCGCCGGCATCGCGCCCGCGGACCGGGTCCTCGACGTCGGCTGCGGCACCGGCCGGACGACGCTCCTCGCCGCGGAGCGGGCGTACGACGGGGACGTCGTGGGCATCGACCTGTCCGCGCCGATGCTGGAACGGGCCAGGCGCGACGCGGCCGCGGACGGTGTCCGCAACGTCCGCTTCGAGCAGGGCGACGCGCAGGTGCACCGCTTTCCCGGGCGGGGGTTCGACGTCCTGATCAGCCGCGGCGGCTTCATGTTCTTCGCCGACCACGCGGCGGCCTTCACCCGTCTCCGGGGCGCGCTCGTGCCCGGGGGCCGCCTGGCGTTCCTCGGTCCGGGGCCGGCCGGCCCCGACGGCGACTACGCCCGCGCCACCGCGGCACTCGCGCCGTTCCTGCGCGAGCCGTCCCCCGCCTCCCGGGGGATGGGGTCGCTCCTCGATCCCGCGGGCATCCGCCGGGCGCTCTCCGCCGGCGGTTTCGCCGACATCGAGGTGCTGCCGTTCGAGGCGCCCATGACCTTCGGCGCCGACGTGGGCGAAGCCGTCGACTTCCTGTTCTCCATGGGCCCGACCCGCCACAATCTGCGCGACGCCGACCCCGCGACCGTCACCCGCCTCCGCGGTGAAGTGGGCGACGCGCTGAAGGAGTTCGAGACCGCGGAGGGTGTCCGCATCCCCGGATCGGTCTGGATCGTCACGGCCACGCGTCCGGCCGTACCGCCGAACGGGTGAGCCGGGCCGCGCGCCCGGGAGCAGGTACCGGCGCCCCGGCTGCTCCCCGGGCGGTACGCGCACGGCCGCTGCCCGTACGACGCGCCCGGCCCCGTCCCGGGGCGAGGCTCGGAGTCGGGGCCGCCGGACCGGTCGACGACAGGACCGGCGGGACCGTTCGGACCGACACGGGAGATGAGCCGTACTGGCGCCGTCTCTCCGTCCTGTGCGAGCAGTTCGGCCGCGCGGGGCGGAGCGGCGGGGCGTGACCGATCCGCCCTCAGGTCCTCCGGGCGCCTCAGGCCCTCGGCGCGCGAGGAGTGCGTGCCGGGGGCCTGAGGCGCCTCGTACCGGGCGTCACCGCCCGGTCAGCCGACAACGGCCGACCGGGCGGGGGCGTGTTCGGGTTCGCGCAGGTCGACGCGCGAGCCGATATCGGGAAACAGGTGTTTGTCCAGCACGATCCGCCGCGGCGGACGCGCCGTGACCGTGCGCGCGGCCACCGTCGTGGGCAGCGTGAACCACACGACCTTGCCCGACTCGCCGTCCGGTCGCACGCCCCAGCTCTCGCTGAACGCGGCCACCATCGCCAGGCCCCGCCCGCAGGTGGCGAGCGGCGCGACGGCCTCGATGTCCGCCACGACCGGCAGACGCGGGTCGTGGTCGTGCACGGAGACCGTCAGCCGGTCGAGCAGCAGCTCGATCTCCACGGTGCACGTCTTGTCGGGCTGGGCATGCTGGTGGACGTTGGTCAACAACTCGGTCACACCGAGCGCCGCCCGGTCTATCAAGGGATCGAGATGCCAGTAGCGCAACTGCGCAGATACGATTCTGCGGACCTGGCCGATCCGCGACGGCAGGGCTTGCAGCTCCACCGTGCAGTGCCTGCTTGGGTGACTGATCACGGCTGCGACTCCCCGACGTGAGGTCCGGAAGAACACGGGATTCGGATCGATCGAGCAGGGTGCCGGGTGCTGATGGCCGCCTGCTGTCGTGGCCGGCGGGCTGGTTCGCAGCGTTATCGCCGGTAAACCCTGAGTGACGTGAGACCAGCGTGACCCAGGGGGTGCGTCACCGCAACTCGCCGTGCGTCAGCGGTGACGACCCGCCGCCTTCCGTACCGCCTCTATGAACCGCCGCGCCGCGGGCGGTCCGGGCTCGCCCGGCGCGGGGTCGTGGTCGCCCAGCGTCAGCAGGTACCGGTTGCCGTTGAGGTCCGCCAACGCCCGGTCGTCCGCGGCGAACCAGGGCTTCGAGGCCCGGACCGCCTGCACCGGCGCGCTGTCGATCTCGCTGCCGTAGCTGGTGAGCAACTCCAGCCGGCCACCGCTGATACGGACCTGTCCGGCCCGGGTGAGCGAACGCAGTCGCTTCCCGATCCGTACGCCCGTGGCTGTGAACTCCGGCTCCGCCATGTCGCCCCGCCCCCTCGCGCGTGTCGTCCCGGACCCCCGGCCCAGGGCCGTGTCCGGCTGGTTCTCGTGATCCAGTGTGCGCCCTCGGTGCAGTCTGCCCGCACCCGGCGCCGGGCACCAGTGCGTACGTCGAGGTGGACGCGCGGGGCCGGAGCACTCGCCCGAATGCGCCCCCGCACGGTCACGCCAATCGGTTCCCCAGGGTGGCCTTTGGGGCGCTCAAAGGTGTGTTTATGCAGGTGAGAAGCGTGCGGAAGGTGTCTATGATCGGGGCGTCGGCCGCGCGAGGCGTCGTCGGCGCGAAGCGTTAGGAGCCCGTCGTGAGCACCCCCCAGCAGACCAGGACCGGCGCGACCCTCGATGTGGACCACACCGACGCCGCCTATCGAACCTGGCTGAAAGAGGCCGTCCGCAAGGTCCAGGCCGACGCCAACCGCTCGGCCGACACGCATCTGCTCCGCTTCCCGCTGCCGGAGAAGTGGGGCATCGACCTCTACCTCAAGGACGAGTCGACCCACCCGACGGGAAGCCTCAAGCACCGTCTGGCCCGCTCCCTCTTCCTCTACGGCCTGTGCAATGGCTGGATCCGGCCGGACCGCCCGGTGATCGAGGCGTCCAGCGGTTCGACGGCGGTCTCCGAGGCCTACTTCGCCAAGCTGATCGGCGTGCCCTTCATCGCCGTCATGCCGCGCACGACGAGCGCCGAGAAGTGCCGGCTCATCGAGTTCCACGGCGGGCGCTGCCACTTCGTGGACGACCCGCGCACGATGTACGAGGAGTCCGCCCGCCTCGCGGCGGAGACCGGCGGCCACTACATGGACCAGTTCACCTACGCGGAACGGGCCACGGACTGGCGCGGGAACAACAACATCGCCGAATCCATGTTCCGCCAGCTGGAGTTGGAGCGCTTCCCCGAGCCCGCGTGGATCGTCGCCACGGCCGGCACCGGCGGCACCTCGGCCACGATCGCCCGCTACGTCCACTACATGCAGTACGACACCCGCATCTGTGTCGCCGATCCGGAGAACTCCTGCTTCTTCGAGGGCTGGACCACCGGCGATCCGGACGTCACCTGCGATTGCGGCTCCCGTATCGAGGGCATCGGCCGGCCGCGGATGGAACCGAGCTTCGTGCCCGGCGCGATCGACCGCATGATGAAGGTGCCGGACGCGGCGAGCATCGCCGCCGTGCGGGCGCTGGAGACGGCCATCGGCCGCAAGGCGGGCGGCTCCACCGGCACCGGGCTGTGGAGCGCGCTGAAGATCGTCGCCGAGATGGTGGCCGAGGGGCGGCGGGGCAGCGTGGTGACCCTGCTGTGCGATCCCGGCGACCGGTACCTCGACAAGTACTACTCCGACGCCTGGCTCGCCGAACAGGGCCTGGACATCCAGCCGTACAGCGAGGCCATCGGGTCGCTGCTGGAGACGGGCGTGTGGCCGGCCTGACTCAGCGCGCCGCCAGCCGGCGGTCCAGCGAGACCACCGCGCCGCGGAACGACCGGCCCAGACCGGGCCGCGCCGCCCCGAGCAGCAGCCGCAGGGGCGCCGGGCCGTCCGCCGCGAACGTCCACCGCACCCGTGTGCCGGCTCCGGCGGGCTCCAGGCGCCACTCCTCGACCAAGGCGCGCAGGCCCGGCGCGTTGGTCGCGTCGACGCGGTAGGCGTACACGCGCGGAGCGTCCGCCGTGAGGACGGTCTCCTCGAAGCGCACGCCCCCGCGCAAGGTGATCCGCCGTCCGTCCGCGACGGGTTCGGCGCGCGTCACGGCCGGGAACCACCGCGCCCAGCCGGGCACGTCCGAGGCGAGGGAGTGGAAGACGGCCTCGGGCGGCGCGGAGATCCCACGGGTGAAGACCAGGCGCACCGGAGCGGTCCCGACGAAGTCGAGCCCCTCCGGCCGCAGTCGGCGGAGCATGGCATCCCCCTTCGTGAACGGCCTGAGGGATCAGCCTAATTGACGGTGCGTCAGATGTCTGCGGGCTGCTCGGTCTCGCCCGCCACGACCAACCGTCGCAGCCGCTCGGAGATCTCGGAGCGGGCCTCGGTGGCGAGACCGCGGTCCGTCACCAGCGTGTCCACCTGATGCAGGCCGGCGAACGAACTCAGGCCCACCACACCCCACTTGGTGTGGTCGGCGACCACCACGACCCGGCGTGCCGACTGCACCAGCCGACGGTTGGTCTCGGCCTCGGCCAGATTCGGCGTCGACAGGCCAGCCTCCACCGATATCCCGTGCACACCGAGGAACAGCACATCGAAGTGCAGGGCCGCGATGGCCTGGTCGGCGACCGGGCCCACGAGCGAGTCCGAGGGGGTGCGCACCCCGCCGGTCAGCACGACCGTGGCCGCGCCCTGACGCGGCCCAGCGGTCCGCTGCGCCACGTGGAAGACATCGGCCACCCGCACCGAGTTGGTGACCACGGTCAGATCGGGCACGTCCACCAGCTGGTGCGCCAGCGCGTACGTCGTCGTGCCGCCGGAGAGCGCGATCGCCGCCCCCGGGGCCACCAGCTCGGCCGCGGCCCGCGCGATGTCCTCCTTGGCCGTCAGCTCCAGCCCCGACTTCGCCTCGAAGCCCGGCTCGTGGGTGCTCGCCTCGACCAGCGGGACGGCCCCGCCGTGCACCTTCTCCAGCACGCCCTGCCGGGCCAGCGCGTCGAGATCGCGGCGCACGGTCATGTCCGACACGCCGAGCTTGCGGGTGAGCTCGTTGACCCTGACCCCGCCGCGGCGGCGGACCTCGTCCAGGATCAGGGCGCGGCGCTGCTCCGCGAGGAGGTTCTGATTCTCACTCACGTACGCTCCGGTTCCTTTCGCCGCTCGGCCCGCTCGCCCGCCGCGCGGACCACTCCGCCGAGGACGTTCTCCCGGATCTGGGTGCACGGACGTCCCATCCTTGCACGTCGGGGCCGACCACGCGCCACCGGCCGGCCCGACGCGCGCATGTCACCCGCACCCCCTCGGTCACCTCCGTGTCACCCGGATCGGGGAGATTCCGTGACGAGGGGTGCGGACCGCCCCGGCGGCGGAGATCCTGTTGCACGCACGCACGCACGCACGCACGCAGACCGACGGCTCGTCATGGGGAAGTGCCAATCAGTGGAGCACGCGCCGGACCGTGCCCCGGCCGCAGCGCCGCGGCCGGAGGAAGCGGACATCGCCCTGGAACTCCTGGTGCACGGCGTGGGCGGCGCCACGCCCCAGGACATGCTCGGGGACCCCCGCACCCAGCGGATCACCGGCGACGACGTGGCCGCCGTCTTCCGGCGCGCCGACGACGTCGACGCCGAGTCCCGGCCCGGGGACTACCGGGACCGCCCGGTCCCGGAGGCGTACGTGTGGTGCAACCTCACCTCCGGCAACGGCGCCCGCGCGCTGTGGCTGTTGCTGCTGCCGTTCATGGTGGTCAACCTCGCCCACTGGATGCGCCCCGGCGCCCACGGCCGGGTCCGCACGGTCCGCCTCTACGGCCTGCTCGTCCGGCTCGCCGCGCTCTCCCTGACGGTCCTGCTCGTCGCCGCGGCCTGCGAGGTGGCCCTGGACCTGGCCGCCTGGCAGTGCGCCGGCACCCGGGCCTGCGCCGAGCGCCACACCTGGCTGGGCTTCCTGGCGCCCGGCGCGTCCGACAGCGGCTGGTGGAGCCTGCCCGGCCGCCGGCTCGCCCTCGCCGCGCTGATCCCCCTCGCCCTCACCGGCCTGCTCTGGTACCTCTCCCACCGCACCTGGAGCGCCTACGAGTCCCAGGAGCCGCTGAGCCGCGAGTGGCGCCCCGAGGAGGAGACCGACCGCACCGCGCTCGCCCGCCCCGGATTCTGGTACGGCCGCCGCCTGGTGGCCCGGCTGCGCGCCGCGCACACCGCGGCCGGACTGCTGACCGTGGCCGCCGCGGTCGGCCTCCCGGCGGCCCGCTTCGACCACCGTCCGGGCGGCCCCGCCGCCCTCGACGCGGTGGCCCGCCTGCTGGAGGCGTCCCTGCTCGCCGCGGCCGCCGTGGTGGTGTGGGTGGTCTGCCGCCGGGGCCGCAGCGAGCACCGCCCCGACCGGGCACGGGACGACCGCCTCGTCCGACGGCTGCCGCTCGCCTGCCTCCTGCTGCTGGCCGCGGTCCTCGTGCACGGCGCCTGGCAGCGCCCCTGGGTGTCGAGCGGACGGCTCCCCGGCGATGCCGCCTTCGGCGCGCTCGCCCTGGTCCAGGGCCTGCTCGTCATCGCCCTCGGAGTGATCGCGCACCTCCTGCACCGCGCACACCCCGATCCCCGGGCCGCCCTGCGCGGCCTCGGCGGACCCGCGGTGACGATGCTGGCCTGCGCGCTCGGCGGAGTGATGTCCGGCGGCCTCGCCCAACGCGTCGCCGACTGGCTGGACGGCACCCGCGCCTCCCTCCCCGGCCCGCCCGCCCTGCTCACCTGGCAGGCGTCCGTGATCCCGCCGCTGCTCGTGCTCGTACTCCTGCTCTGCGCCGTCCTCGCCCGGCGCACCTGGCTGCTGGCCCGCGCCGAACGGGCCGCGGTGGACCGCGAGTACCGGGGCGAACCCGCGGACGGCGCCCGCAGCCGCCGGATCGCCCGCGCCCGCGCGATGGCCGGCCTCACCGACCGCGGCCCCCTCCTCGTCGGCGTCGTCTCCGCCGCGACGCTGTTCCTCGGCGCCGGAGCCCTCGTGGGCGCCCTCGGCACCGACCGGACACCGGCCGAGGCGGGCGAAGGGGCGCCGGGCTTCGTGCGGGGCGTCGCCGAGTCCGCTCAGGCCCTCGGGTCCTGGCTGATCGGCCTCGGTTTCATACTGTTCGTCACCTGGGGCAGACGCGCCTACAAGGACCCCTCCGCGCGCCGCACCATCGGCATCCTGTGGGACGTCGGCACCTTCTGGCCCCGCGCCGCCCACCCCTTCGCCCCACCCTGCTACGCCGAGCGCGCGGTGCCCGACCTGACCTGGCGCATGGCCACCTGGACGCAGGCCACCGGCGGCCGGCTGGTGCTCTCCGGGCACTCGCAGGGCAGCGTCCTCGCCGCGGCCGCCGCCTGGCAGTTGCAGCCGTCCGTCCGCAACCGGGTCGCGCTGCTGACCTACGGCTCCCCCCTGGAGCGCCTCTACGGCCGCTGGTTCCCCGCCCACTTCGGCCCGGACGCGCTGAGCGCCCTCCACCACGACGTGGACTGCTGGCGCAACCTGCACCGGCCCACCGACCCGATCGGCGGCCCGGTCCGGCTGCCGGGGGAGTGCGGCCCCGAGGTGGACCGGGACGCGCTGAAGGATCCGCGAGCCCGCGGACGCACCGCACTTCAGCCGCTGCCCGCGCCGATCCTCGGCCACTCCGACTACCAGGACGACCCGGCCTTCGCCGAGGAACGCGCGCGGCTGCTGGCCCGGCTCGGGGCGGGACTGCCCGCCCCGCGGAGTCAGGACGGCTCGGGCAGGTCCTCCGGGTAGAGCAGGGTCAGATCGTCCGTGCTGGGCTCCGCGAGCTGGGCGACCCGGCCCGCGTGCCGCTCCACCATCGCCTCGAACGTCTGCCGCGCGGTACGCCCGTTGCCGAAGGCGGGCCCCTTGTCAAGCGCGTCGAAGTACGTCACCAGCGCCTCCTCGGTGCCGGGTGCCAGCCGGTACTCGTGCTCCTCCGCCTGCTGCTGCACGATCCTCAGCAGCTCATCGGCGTCGTAGTCGCAGAAGGTGATGGTCCGCGAGAAGCGGGACGCCACACCGGGGTTGACGGAAAGGAACCGTTCCATCTCGGCCGTGTAGCCCGCCACGATCACCACCACGGCCTCCCGGTGGTCCTCCATCAGCTTCACCAGCGTGTCGATGGCCTCCTTGCCGAAGTCCCGGCCGGAGTCCTCCGGCGAGAGCGCGTACGCCTCGTCGATGAACAGCACACCGCCGCGCGCCCGGTCGAACGCCTCCTGGGTGCGGATGGCGGTGGAACCGATGTGCTCGCCGACCAGGTCCACCCGGGACACCTCGACGAGATGCCCCTTCTCCAGCACACCGAGCGAGGCGAGGATCTCGCCGTAGAGCCGGGCGACCGTGGTCTTGCCCGTGCCGGGGGAGCCGGTGAAGACCAGGTGCCGCCGGACGGAGGCGGCCTTGAGGCCGGCCTCCTGGCGGCGCCGCCCCACCTCGATCATGTCGGTCAGCGCCCGCACCTCGCGCTTGACGCTGTCCAGCCCCACGAGCGCGTCCAGTTCCCCCAGCACGGCCTTGGAGGTCCGGGCGGGCCGGTCCGGGACCTCGGGCGCGGCGGCGGGCTCCGGTTCCGCGGCGCGCCGGGCGGGGATCGCGCCGAGCAGGCCGGGCGACTGACCCGCCGTCTGCACGGCCGGCTCCGGGGGCAGGGTGGTGCGGCTCAGGCCGCCGCTCTCGTCGCTGGTGCAGTCCTCCACGACGGGGCCGGATCCGGAACCCGCGTCGGGGCCGCCGTCGGCGAACTCGTAACCGCCGCGCGCGCACCGCTCGGTGCGGCACTTGCGCAGTGTCGTCCGGCAGCCGTCTATGACGTGGAAGCCGTAGCCCGCGCTGCCCGTGACCCGGCAGTCGACGAAGCTGCCCCGGCCGCCCGCCGACACGTAGAACCCGGCCTCGGCCGGGGACTCGACCGTGCACCGCTCCAGCGTGGGGTCGGCGCCCTTGGTGACGATCACGCCCGTCTGCACCCCGTTCAGCGTGCAGTGGGCGAGGGTGCCGCCGCTGCCGTGGTCGCGGAACCAGGCGCCGGTCGCCGCGTCCCGGATCCGGCAGTCGTCGAGCTGGGCGGTGGCGCCGTCGCTGACCGACACGGCGGTGTTGCGCACCTGCGTCAGATCACTGTCGACGACGTCCGCCCGGGAGCCGCGGTCCAGTACGAACAGGGCGTCGGGCACGTCGTGCACCCGGCAGGAGTCCAGTACGGCGGTGGCGCCGTCGCTGACCCAGACCGCCGGGTAGTCGCCGGTGCTGTCGAAGATCTCGCACTGGTTGGCGTCCACCCGGGTGCCGGGGTCCCACACCGACAGGCCGTTGCGCCCGAACTGCCGGACGGTGGTGCGGGTCAGCGTCAGCACCGAACGGGACCGCAGGTCGACCGCGTTCTCCGGGATGTCGTGGATCCGGCAGTCGGCGAGGGTCAGCACGGCGTCCGTGTCGAGCGTGACCCCGTCGCCCGTGGTGCGGTGCACATCGCAGTCGGTGAGGTGGGCGGTGGCCCGGCCGGTGATCTGCACACCGCTGCCCCGGACCTCGTAGATCTCGCAACCCACCGCCTCCAGCGCGGAGTTCTCACCGGTCGCGGCGAGTCCGGAGCCGGAGGTGTGGTGCACGCGGCAGCGTTCGAGACGGGGGTGCGCGCCGCCGCGCACCGCCACACCGGACTGGCCCGCCGAGACGATCTCGCACTCCTCGAACACCCCGCCGCCGCCGTCCACCACGGCGATGCCGATGCCCGCCGGGTTGTCGACCGTGCATCGCCGCACCGTGGGCCGGGCTCCGCCCCGCACCTCTATGCCGGCGGCGGAGCGCGTGACGACCCGGATGTCGGTCAGCTCCGGCGTGCCCTCCTCGACGAGCAGGGCCGGGGCCGCGGCGTCCTGACCCTCCACGAGCAGGTCCTGGACGACCGCCGAGGCCCGCACGGTGAGCGGAACCCCGTCCGGCGGCGCGATGCGCACCGAGCCGGGGGCGCCCTCGGGACCGCGCAGGGTCACGGGCCGCTGGACGACGAGGTTCTCCCGGTACGTACCGGGCGCGATGGTGAGGACGTCACCGTCGGCCGCGGCCTGGAGCGCCGCGGCGAGCGACGCGTACTCACCCGTGCGGCGCCGCCACCGCGATGTGCCGGAGTGCGTCACCTGGACCGTGCCCTGTGCCATGGTGTTGCTGTGCCCCCACCTCAGTCGTACTGCTGGCTCGTTCGCCTTCGGGGCGCGTCGGCCACTCCGGCGGCCGGCCGGCGCGGGTCGTCGCCGAGGACTCGGCCGGTCCACCGTAGCGTGCGCGCAGGACTGGGGATGACCAGAGGCGGAAGGCGGTCAGCTGCCGGTCCCGGTCCGGCCCCAGTCCGGTCCGGCCCGGTCCCACGCCTGGTCCCAACGGGCGTACCGGCGCAGGACCATGCGCCAGACGATCAGTCTGCGGGCGCACTCCACCGCGCAGCCGGCCAGCAGGGCCGCGCCGAACCCGGCCAGTACGGCATGGGTGGTGGCCGTCGCGGAGTCCAGCGGGCGGGTCGCCACACGTCCCTGACGGTCCGTCCAGATCGTGAAGCGGTCACCGGGCTCGGGGTCGTCGATCCGGGTGGTGACCGGCCCGTGGCGCGGGGTGCCGTCCGGTGCGGTCCAGTCGGCCAGGACGCGGGTGCGCACCTCGCGGCCGGTGGCCGCGGTCTCCGGGTCGGCAGTGAGCGGTGAGGCGCCCAGGTTCCCGGCGACGGTGGCCGTCACCAGGTGGCGGGCGGCGCGCTGTTCGCGCACCGACTGCTGGAGGGTGTCCTGCGCGAGACCGCCGGCCACCAGGCCCGCGACCGGGGCCAGGACGAGGACGAGCAGCAGCGCGGAGAACGCCACCCACGCCTCGGCCAGGTCGGTCGCCCGGCGCAGCGGGTTGTGCCGCCAGCGCCGGAGTCCGCTGATCGCTCGCACCGTGCCGCACCCCCTTCCCCCTCCGTGATAACCCTTGGCGGAGCCGCTCACGCGCGATCGCCGGTCGAGGAGAGCGACATCACCCGCTCCCGAGGCTCTCACGACGTGCTCGCGGAACACTCAACGGACGGGTGGGCGCGCGGAGTTCCCGGCGCGGGCCCAGGGGTGCGCTGGGCCTCAGGGCAGGACGTGCTGGGCCGGGCTCAGGACAGGACGTGCTGGGCCGGGCTCAGGACAGGACGCGCTGGGCCGGGCTCAGGGCAGGACGTGCTGGGCCGGGCTCAGGACAAAGCGCGCACCGGGTCGCCGACGCGGACGGTGCCCCCGGTCAGCGGTACGAGGTTCTGCCCGAAGACGAGCTTGCCGCCGATGCGCCGGTGCCGGCCGAGGCTGTACAGGGGCTCCTTGCCCCGGGCGGCGGTCCCCTGGTCGGTCGTGGTGACCACACACCGGCCGCACATCTTGGCCACCCGGAAGGTGACGTCGCCGATGGCGACGCGCGTCCACTCGTCCTCGGCCCAGGCGGCGGTGCCGGACACGACCACATTGGGCCGGAACCGGTTCATGGGCAGCGGGCCCTCCTGGGCGTGCGCGCCTTCGCCGATCCAGGAGTTGAGCGCGTCCAGGGAGGCGGTCGTGGTGAGCAGCAGCGGGTATCCGTCCGCGAAGGTGACGGTCTCGCCGGGCAGCGCGTACTCGGGGTCCACGGGACGGCGGGTGGCCGGGTCGTCCATGTGGACGAGCCGCACCCGCAGGCCGAGGTAGGCGCTGCACCAGTCGTGCACGGCCGGATCCTCGGCGGGGAGGGCCTCGACCTTGTCCCGGAAGATCTCCGCCGGGACCGTGGCGCCCTGCCGGGGCACCGACACGGTCAACGGCTCGGCTCCGGGCGCGGACAGGCGAAGGCCGCCGCCGGGCAGAAGCTCGGCGGCGGCCTGCGCGAGACGCGGTTGCTGGCGTTGGGTGACGACCTTTCCCCCGTCGTCGATCAGCATCCAGCGACGATCACCGGTCAGCCCCCAGGGCTCCACGACGGCCTCCCGGGGCGAGGTGCCCCGGAACGCCTTGACCGGATGAACGTGAATCGACTGCAGTTGCGCATTCCCCATGGGGTCATCGTGCCAGTCGGCGCGACCCGTCCGGGAAAGGGCTCAGTAGCCGCGGTACTGCTGGTTGTTGTACGGGTCCTGGTACGACGGAGCCGCCGGGCGGGGCTGCGCGGGGCGCATCGCCTCGTACCCCATGGGGGCCGCGGGACGCGGCTGCTGGGGCTGCGGACCGGGGTAACCGCGGGGCGCGGCGGCCTGCTGCGGGATGTACGCCGCGGGGGCCTGCTGCAGCGGCGCGGGCTGCTGCGCCTGCGGGTAGCCGTAGGAGGGCTGGGAGGGGGCGGCCGGGAGGGCCGGCAGCGCCGACGGCAGCGCGGGCAGGTGGCTGCTCGGCATGTCGTAGGCGGCGGGGACCCGGATCGGGGCGATCTGCGGGGTACCGCGCTCGGCCACCAGCGAGTCGTAGATCGGGGTGTCCGGGAAGGAGGCGGAGTAGTAGCCGCCGCCATAGGTGGAGCGGGGGGAGGTCATGGCCATAAGTTAAGCCCACGATGTGCTGGTTGGGGAGACCGATAAGAGGGTTGTTTTCCGCGTCGACGGTGACTCGGGATCGCCAATGCGAGCGAACTTGGCAAAAAAGGGCATCATTCGACGTTCGGATCGTGTAAAGGCCGAGTTCCCTGGGGGTTACCGGCGGTTGGCCAGCGATCTTCGTGCTCCTCTCCTGGGAGATCGCGTACCTGGGGAATAGGTTGACCCTGTACTGAGGAACCGAATGGACTTGCCGGGCCCGACCTGGCGCGCCGACACGTGATGGGGGCGGACATGTCAATGCCGAAAGGGTCGAATGTTCCAGTGCCGACGGCGGCGCTGCGCGTCGAATTGGGCTGGCGTTCCGGACCGGGAGTGCCCGACGCCGACGCCTCGGCGCTGCTGCTCGTCGGCGGGAAGGTCCGCTCCGACGCGGACTTCGTCTTCTACAACCAGGCGGTGCACGGTTCCGGGGCGGTCCGGCACGAGGGCAAGCGGGTCGCCGGCGGTCAGGTGACCGACACGCTCCTCGTCGACCTCACGCGCGTGGAGCCCGCCATCGAGACCGTCATCCTGGCGGCCTCCTCCGACGGCGGTTCCTTCGGGCAGGTCCCCGGCCTCGGCATCGAGGTCAAGGACGCGCAGGGCACCTCGGTCGCCCGCTTCGACGCGACCGGGGCCACCGTCGAGACGGCTTTCGTGCTCGGCGAGTTCTACCGCCGTCAGGGCGCCTGGAAGTTCCGCGCCGTCGGCCAGGGCTACAGCAGCGGACTGGAGGGCCTGGCCACCGACTACGGCATCACCGTCGACGAACCCCAGCAGGCGCCCCCGGCACCGGCCGCGCCCGCTCCGATGCCGGCCGCGCCCGCTTCGATGCCCGCGGCCACCATGCCGCCCCCGCCCGCGATGCCGCCCGCGGCCCCGCCCCAGGCACCCCCGGTCAGCCTCAGCAAGGTGACGCTCACCAAGGCCGCCCCCGCGGTCTCCCTCACCAAGCAGGGCGGCACCTCGGGCGCTCTGCGGGTGAACCTCAACTGGGAGGTCCGCAAGCAGTTCTCGGGCTGGGCCAGCAAGCTGGGCCGCCCGGTCGCCATGCACAACGACCTCGACCTCGACCTGTGCGCCCTGTACGAGCTGGTCGACGGCAGCAAGGGAGTCATCCAGGCCCTCGGCAACGCCTTCGGCGCCCTGCACCAGCCGCCGTTCATCCACCTCGACGGCGACGACCGCACCGGGGCCGTCTCCAGCGGCGAGAACCTCACCGTGAACCTCGACTACCAGCGGGCCTTCCGGCGGATCCTGGTCTTCGTCACCATCTACGAGGGCGCGCGTTCCTTCGCCGACCTGCACGCCACGGTCACCCTCACCCCGCAGTTCGGCGCGCCGGTCGACTTCTCGCTCGACGAGTGCACCGTCCCCTCCACGGTCTGCGCCCTCGCCCTGATCACCAACACCGGAGACGATCTCGTCGTCCAGCGCGAGGCCCGCTACCTGGTCCCGGAGCGAGGCGTCAGCCCCCAGCGGACCGTCGACCGCGCCTACGGCTGGGGCATGAACTGGACCCCCGGACGCAAGTAGTCAGCCCTCGTCGGGCACCGCGCCGGGGCGGGCGTAGGTGCGGCCCTTCCAGGCCGCGCCGCGCCCCCGGTAGTGCTGCACCGCGGAATCCACCGTCATCAGCAGATACAGGAACGCGGTGAACGGCAGCAGGGGAGCGAGCCACACCGGCAGCCGGTAGTAGCGGAGCATCGGTACGTACGTACCGGTCATCACCAGCCACGCCGACCCGCCGAGGACCGCGGCCCCGGCGCCCCCGGTGAGCGCGCCGGCGACCAGCGCCAGGGGCGGTACCAGGTACACGAGGGCGAGCCCGGCGACCGTGCCGGCGAGCAGCAGCGGGTTGTGGCGCAGTTGCGCGTAGGCGCTGCGGGAGACCATCCGCCACAGGTCGCCCAGCCGCGGGTACGGCCGCACGCTGTCCACCCGGTCGGCGAGGCCGAGCCAGATGTGCCCGCCGCCGCCCTTCACCGCCCGCGCGAGCGCCACGTCGTCGATCACCGCGCGCCGGATGGCGTCCGGGATCCGGGCCCGTTCGGCCGTGTCCGCGCGCAGCAGGACGCAGCCGCCGGCCGCGGCGGCCGTGCGCGTCCCTTTCCGGCCGATCCGGCGGAACGGGTAGAGCTGGGCGAAGAAGTAGACGAAGGCCGGCACGACCAGACGCTCCCAGAGGCTCTCCACCCGCAGCCGCGCCATCAGGGAGACCGCGTCGAAGCCACCGGTGTCCGCCGCCGCGACGAGCTGCCGGAGACTGTCGGGCGCGTGCGCGATGTCGGCGTCCGTGAGCAGCAGGTACTCCGGCCCACGCGCGCGTGCCAGCGCGATCCCGTGCCGCACCGCCCACAGCTTGCCGGTCCAGCCCGCGGGCGGCTCACCCGGCGAGTCCACCGTCAGCGGCAGCCCGCCGCACCGCTCGGCCAGCTCTCGGGCCAGCCGCCCGGTGCCGTCGGAACTGCCGTCGTCGACCAGGAAGACCTCCGCCCGCCCCGGATAGTCCTGCGCCAGCAGGGACGGCAGGCTGTCGGGCAGTACCGCCGCCTCGTCGCGTGCCGGTACGACCACGCAGACCGACGGCCACTCCCGCGGTTCCCGGCGGCCGGGGAGCCGGACGTCGGTGCGCCAGAAGAAGCCCTGGCACAGGAGCAGCCACAGCCAGGCGGCGAGTGATCCGGCGGCGATCCACACGAAGGCGCTCACCCGCGCAGTCTGCCCCACGGGAGGGGCCCACAAGGGGCCATCGTCTATCGTGGCCGGGTGAAGATCGCGCTGATGGACTCCGGAATCGGCCTGCTGGCGGCCACCGCCGCGGTACGGCGGCTGCGACCCGACGCCGATCTCGTCCTCTCCCTGGACCCGGACGGCATGCCCTGGGGACCGCGCACCCCGGAGGACCTCACCGGACGCGCCCTCGCCGTCGCCGAGGCGGCCGCCGCGCACCGGCCCGACACCCTGATCGTCGGCTGCAACACCGCGACCGTGCACGCTCTGCCCACTCTGCGCGCCCGGCTGGAGCCGGGAATCCCGGTGATCGGCACCGTCCCCGCGATCAAGCCCGCCGCGGCCGGCGGCGGACCCGTCGCCATCTGGGCCACCCCCGCCACCACCGGCAGCCCCTACCAGCGCAACCTCATCGCCGACTTCGCCGACGGCGTGCGGGTGACCGAGGTGCCCTGCCACGGGCTCGCCGAAGCCGTGGAACACGCGGACCAGGACGCCATCGCCACCGCCGTGGCCGCGGCCGCCGCGCTCACCCCCGACGACGTGACGACCGTCGTCCTGGGCTGCACCCACTACGAACTGGTCGCCGAGCGGATCCGCACCGCCGTGCAGCGCCCCGGCCGCCCGCCGCTCGTCCTGCACGGCTCCGCCGGGGCGGTCGCCGCCCAGGCCCTGCGCCGGATCGGGCAGCGGCCCGCCCCCGAGGCCCCCGCCACCGGCACCCTCACGGTCCTGCTCAGCGGGCGCCAGGGCGCCCTGCCCGACCCCGCCCTCTCCTACGCCGAGGGACAGCTCCTCCAGGCGGTCAGCCCCGCCCGGTGACCGGCCGTGGCCGGAAGGCCCCCCGGGCGGACCAGTCACCCTCCGCCACGAGGTACCCGCGCAGCGAAACCTGAGTAACCTCATTGCCATGAGGGACCACCCCCAGGGCGGGCACCCGCCGCACCCCGAGGTCTGGACCGGACGTGCCACCAACCGGGTCCAGTGGCTGCTCGCGCTGGCAGGCGCCGCCTGCATGGCGCTGGGCGTGGAGCTGGCCGTCGACTCGGCCTGGACCTCCGACGTCGCCGCGCTCGCGATGGCCGTCGTCGGCTGCATCGCGGCCGGCCTGCTGGTGCTGTTCGGCACGCTGGCCTTCGTGCACGTCGCGCTGAAGGTCGACACGGACTGCCTGGAGGTGCGCTGCGGCCACATGGGCGTGCCGCGCCGCCGGATCCCGCTGTCCCAGGTGGTGGGCGCCGACTTCGCGCCGATGGTCACCCCGCGCCACTGGGGCGGCTGGGGCTACCGCTGGCGCCCGGAGAAGGGCACCGCGGTCGTCGTCCGGCGCGGCGAGGGCGTGGTGCTGAGGCTGTGGGACGGCCATACGTTCACCGTCACGGTGGACGACGCCGAGGCAGCCGTACGGGTCATCCGGGCCCGGCTGACGGGAGTACCCGGCCCCCTGCTGTGACCTGGCGGTCGGCTGGCGGTACCGCGCAGCGCTGTGCTGTGACCTGGTGGCTGGCTGGCGGAAGCGCCCGGCACGCTGCTGTGACCTGGCGCCCGGCTGACGGGAGTGCCCGGCCCCCTGCTGTGCCCCGGAGTTCTGCCGGCGGTACGGCCCGGCGCTCCGCTGCGGCTCGGGGCTCGGGGCTCGGCACCCTTGCCGTGACCACCGGGCCGCGCCCTTGTCGTGGCTCACACCGTGCTGTGCGGGCGCACCCCGGGCGTGGGGGCCGGTGAGGAGTCGGGCAGCGGGCGGGCCGTGGCCAGCCCGGCCAGCAGTCCCGCGCCCACCGACACCGTGGTGAAGCTGAGCGCGTTGCCGATCGCGGCGATGGCCGCGAGCCCGGTCAGGGCCGCGCCGGCGGTGAGCACGACCGGCGTCGGGCGCGGCGCGCGCCAGAGCGCGAACAGCACCCAGCAGAACGCCGCCGCCAGCAGGGCGAGGCCCACCACGCCCTGCTCCGCGACCTGCTGCAGAGGCGCCGAATGCGGTTTGCCGTCGGAGAGCAGGGTGCCGGTCGCGGTGGTGCTCAGCTCGCCGAAACGACCCGGTCCGACGCCCAGGGCCGGATCCCGCCCGGCCAGTTCCAGGGCGTCGTGCCAGAGATCCAGCCGGTGCCCGGTCAGCGGGCCCGCCAACGAGCCGGACAGCCCCTCCGGCACCGCCCTCCCCGCAACCGCCCAGGTCAGTCCGGTGACCGCCGCCGTGGTCAGGGCCAGCCCGGCGAGACCGAGGCCCCGGTGGGGCATCCGGCCGGCGGCGAGCGCGCAGAGCAGGACGGCGGAACAGACCAGAAGCCCGCTGGTGGAGCCCAGGACGGCGGCGGTCGCCGTGATCCCGGCGGCCAGCAGGAGCAGGCCGAGCCGCAGGGCGCGCGCCTTCGCGGCCCAGGCGGCGCAGCAGGCGGCGCCGGTGGCGAGGGTGAGCAGGCCCGCCGTGGCGCCCGCGTGGCCTAGCGGCGGCACGACGGCGGGGTCCGGTCCGAGCCGGGGGAGCGCGGCCGCCAGGGTCACTCCGGCGAGCGCCGCGGCACAGGGCGCGGCCACGGGCAGCAGCGTTCCGCCGATCCGGCCCGCCGCGTACCCGGCGGCGACCGCCAGGATCGCCAGCAGGACGCCCTCGGGCCGGCCGTCCTGCGCGGTGGCCGTGATCAGGGACCAGGTGGCACAGGCGCCGAGCACCAGGACACCCGCCACGTCAGAAACGTTTCGTCTTTCTCCGACGTCCCCGGCACCGGCCGCGGACGTCATCCCCGTGGAACTCACCCGACCCCCGCAACCCGGTCGTCCCCCGGCCCGTGACCCAGCCCTGCGTCACGGTCCTGACCGGCTCGTTCGACACTTGCTCCGGCACACCGTAACGGCTGATGGGCGATTTGTGGACGTCCTGTGCGCGAGCGATGCGGCACACCCGGCGGGACCCGAGCCGCACCCGTGCCGGGCCCGGCGGACCGCGCTGTCGGCGTCCGTGCCCGCCGCCGTACACTCCCGGAGTGACCGTCACCGCAACTTCCGTGGACGGGTCGGACCAGGTGAACCCCCTCGCGCCCGCCCCACGCCGGGCGTGGCTCGCGCGCCTGCTGCCCGCCCTCGCCGCGGCGCTCCTCGGAGTGCTGCTCTACGTCAGCTTCCCGCCGCGCACCCTGTGGTGGCTGGCCGTGCCCGCCTTCGCCGGCTTCGGCCGGCTGCTGCGCGGCCGCGGTTGGAAGGCGGGGCTCGGTCTCGGTTACCTCTTCGGTCTGGGTTTCCTGCTGCCGCTCCTGGTGTGGACCGGTGTGGAGGTGGGCCCCGGCCCCTGGCTCGCGCTCGTCGTCATCGAGGCGGCTTTCGTCGCCCTGGTCGGCGCGGGCGTCGCCGCCGTCTCGCGCCTGCCGGGATGGCCCCTGTGGGCCGCGGCGCTGTGGACCGCCGGGGAGGCGGCACGCGCGCGCGTGCCGTTCAGCGGATTCCCCTGGGGCAAGATCGCCTTCGGCCAGGCCGACGGTGTCTTCCTGCCGCTCGCCGCGGTGGGCGGCACCCCGGTGCTCGGCTTCGCGGTCGTCCTGTGCGGCTTCGGCCTGTACGAGGTCGTGCGGCTCGGCGTCGAGCTGCGGCGCACCGGTGCCGTCCGGCGTCCGGCGGCCGCCGTGGCCCTGCTCGCCCTCCTCGCGCCGCTCGCCGGAGCGCTGGCCGCCCGTCCGCTGGTCAGCGACAAAGCCGAGGACGGCACCGTGACCGTCGCGGTCATCCAGGGCAACGTGCCGCGCGCCGGGCTCGACTTCAACTCCCAGCGCCGGGCCGTCCTCGACTACCACGCGCGGGAAACGGAGCGGCTGGCCGCCGAGATCAAGGCCGGCAAGGTCGACCGACCCGACTTCGTCCTGTGGCCGGAGAACTCCTCCGACATCGATCCCTTCGCCAACGCCGACGCCCGCGAGGTCATCGACGCGGCGGCCAAGGCCGTCGGCGTGCCGATCTCCGTCGGCGGTGTGGTCAAGCGGGACGGGAAGCTGCTCAACGAGCAGATCCTCTGGGACCCGGTCCAGGGCCCCCTCCAGACCTACGACAAGCGGCAGATCCAGCCCTTCGGCGAGTACCTGCCGCTGCGGTCGCTGATCGGTTCGATCAACTCCGAGTGGACGTCGATGGTCCGCCAGGACTTCAGCCGGGGTACCGAGCCCGGCGTCTTCGACATCGGCGGCACCAAGGTCGGCCTCGCCACCTGCTACGAGGCCGCGTTCGACTGGGCCGTGCGGGACACCGTCACCGACGGCGCGCAGATGATCTCCGTGCCCAGCAACAACGCCACCTTCGACCGCAGCGAGATGACCTACCAGCAGCTCGCCATGTCCCGGGTGCGCGCGGTCGAGCACAGCCGCACCGTCACGGTGCCGGTCACCAGCGGGGTCAGCGCGATCATCATGCCGGACGGGACGATCACCCAGAAGACGGGCATGTTCGTCGCCGACTCGCTCGTCCAGGAGGTGCCCCTGCGCTCCTCCGAGACGCCCGCCACGAAGCTCGGCATCCTGCCGGAGATCGCCCTGGTGCTGATCGCCGCGGGCGGTCTGGGCTGGGCGATCGCCGCGGGAGTACGCGGGCGGCGCGCCGGTGACGTGTAACCGTCCGCCCGCCGTACGCCGGGTGCAGGCCCGGCGGCCCGCCGGGGCCGCCGGTTAGGGTCGGGGCCATGGCCACTCCTGACTTCATCCGTACGATCCGGGCCGCGGCCGGTCACCAGTTGCTCTGGCTGCCCGGTGTCAGCGCCGTCGTCCTCGACGACGCGGGCAGGGTCCTGCTCGGACAGCGCGCCGACAACCAGCAGTGGGCGGTGATCTCCGGGATACCGGACCCGGGGGAGCAGCCGGCGGCGTGCGCCGTGCGGGAGGTGTACGAGGAGACGGGCGTGCGCAGCGTGCCCGAGCGGATCGTGCTCGTGAAGTCCGGCAGGGAGGTCACCTTCGACAACGGTGACATCTGCCAGTTCATGGACGTCTGCTTCCGCTGCCGGGCGGTCGGCGGCGAGGCCCGGGTCAACGACGACGAGTCCCTGCAGGTCGGCTGGTTCGACGTGGACGCCCTGCCGCCGCTGAGTGAGTCACAGCTGTTCCGGATCAAACAGGCCCTGTCCGATGAACCCACATGGTTCGAACCCATGACCTCCGATTGAAGTATGGGTTCTGACCACATGGGGTGGCGGGGGTGCGCTGCCTAGGGTCTGGGCATGACCCCGCCCAACGCCCTCCCGGCTCCCTCCGCCCTCTCCCTCGACCTCGGGGGCCGCACCGCGCTCGTCACCGGCGCCGCCGGCGGTATCGGCCGAGCCTGCGCCCTGCGCCTCGCGGCCGCCGGGGCCAAGGTCAGAGCGGTCGATCGGGACGTGGCCGGCCTGGAGACGCTCGCCGAACAGGGCCGGGGCCTGGCCGGCACCGTCGAGCCCCACCCCCTCGACCTCACCGACCTGGACGCCGCCGAACACGCGGCCGCGGGCACCGACGTCCTGGTCAACAACGCCGGACTGCAACTGGTCCGCCCGCTGGAGGAGTTCCCGCCCGAGGTCTTCCACACGGTGCTCACCGTGATGCTGGAGGCGCCGTTCCGGCTCATCCGCGGTGCCCTGCCCCATATGTACGGCCAGGGCTGGGGCCGGATCGTCAACGTGTCCTCCGTGCACGGCCTGCGCGCCTCCGCCTACAAGTCGGCGTACGTGGCCGCCAAGCACGGACTGGAGGGGCTCTCCAAGACCGCGGCCCTGGAGGGCGCGCCCCATGGAGTCACCTCGAACTGTGTGTGCCCGGCCTATGTGCGCACCCCGCTGGTCGAGCGGCAGATCACCGACCAGGCCCAGGCGCACGGGATACCCGAGGAGCGGGTCCTGACCGACGTCATGCTCCAGGACAGCGCGCTCAAGCGGCTCATCGAACCGGACGAGGTCGCCGAGGCCGTTGCGTATCTGTGCAGTCCACAGGCATCCTTCGTGACCGGCGCGTCGCTCGTCCTGGACGGCGGCTGGACCGCGCACTGAGCGGCCGCCGTCGCGGGTTGTCCACAGGGCCGACCCGGCGTCCGTCCGATGGGGAATCCTGTGAGCATGTCCCGCGATCACGTGCAGTCGGCAGAGCGCTCCACCGGCCCGGCGCCGGACGGCGGCGCCGAGACGCCGTTCCTGGAGCTGCTGGCCAGGGGCGCCCCGGCCGACGCCTACGAGCAGCCGATGCTGCGCGCCCGCGCCGAGGGACGGTCCGCCGAGCGGATCGCCGCCCTCGAAGCGGCCAAGCTGCTGGCCCTGCGCGTCCGCTCGGAGCTGGAGGGACGGCGCCGGCGCGAGGCCGAACTGTCCGCGCTCTTCGAGACCGCCCACGACCTGGCCGGACTGCGGGACCTGGACGCCGTGCTCCAGGCGATCGTGCAGCGCGCCCGTTCCCTGCTCGGCACGGACGTGGCCTACCTCAGCCTGAACGACACCGAGCGCGGCGACACCTACATGCGGGTGACCGAGGGCTCGGTCGCGGCCCGCTTCCAGCAACTGCGCCTGGGCATGGGCGAGGGACTCGGCGGGCTCGTCGCCCAGACGGCACGCCCCTACGTCACCGACGACTACTTCCAGGACGACCGGTTCCGGCACACCCACAGCATCGACTCCGGCGTGCGCGACGAGGGCCTGGTGGCGATCTGCGGGGTGCCGCTGATGCTGGGGCACCACGTGATCGGCGTGCTGTTCGCCGCCGACCGGCGGGCCCGGGTCTTCGAGCGGGAGCAGATCGCCCTGCTCGGCTCCTTCGCCGCCCTGGCGGCCGCCGCCATCGACACCGCCAACCTGCTCACCGAGACCCGCTCGGCCCTCGCCGACCTGGAGCGCGCCAACGAGATCATCGGGGACCGCAGCGGTGTGATCGAGCGCGCCTCCGACGTCCACGACCGGCTCGCCGAACTGGTGCTGCGCGGCGGCGGGGTGCACGACGTGGCCGCAGCCGTCTCCGAAGTACTCGACGGCACGGTCGAGTTCACCGAGCACGCCCCCGCGCGCGCCCTGGAGACCTCCCGCGCCGAAGGGCACGCCGTACGGCACCAGGACGACTGGATCGCGGCCGTCGCCGCGGGCGGTGAGCTGCTCGGCGCGCTCGTGCTGCGCGGCCATCCGGGGCTCGACCCGGTCGACCAGCGCACCCTGGAGCGCGCCGCCATGGTCACCTCACTGCTGCTGCTCGCCCGGCGCTCCGCCGCCGAGGCCGAACAGCGGGTCCGCGGCGAACTGCTGGACGACCTGCTGGACGGCCGCGACCGCGACCCCCGTCTGCTGCGCGAGCGCGCCGCCCGGCTCGACGCCGACCTCGACGCCGTCCACGTGGTGCTCGCCGCCCGTCTGGAGGGCCCCGGGACCGACGCCGACCAGGAGGCGGCCGCCCGCCGCCGTCTGTGGTCCGCGGCCTCCCACCTCGCCGCCACCCGGCACGGCCTCGCCGCGGCCCGCGGGGGCGGCACCGTCCTGCTGCTGCCCCTGGAGGGCGACGACACCGCGACCGACCTGGCCCGCCGCACCGCCCGCCAGCTCGGCGCCGCCGTCCGCGAGACGGTCACCGTCGGCGCCTCCGCCCCCGTCGAGGACCTCGCCGCCTACCCGCACGCCGTGGCCGCCGCCTACGAGGAGGGCGGCCGCTGTCTGGAGGCGCTGCGACTGCTCGGCCGTTCGGGGGACGGCGCGGCGGCCGAGGACTTCGGGTTCGTCGGACTGCTGCTGGCCGGCGACCGGGACATCGCCGGTTTCGTCGACCGCACCATCGGCGCCGTCGTCACCTACGACGAACGGCGCGGCACCGACCTGGTCCGCACCCTCGACGCCTACTTCGCCTGCGGGATGAGCCCCGCCCGCACCAAGGACGATCTGCACGTCCATGTGAACACCGTCGCCCAGCGCCTGGAACGCGTCGGACGCCTCCTCGGCGAC
This sequence comes from Streptomyces sp. NPDC048002, assembly GCF_040653275.1. NCBI lineage: Bacteria > Bacillati > Actinomycetota > Actinomycetes > Kitasatosporales > Streptomycetaceae > Streptomyces > Streptomyces sp. NPDC048002. The sequence continues at coordinate 40,760 of NZ_JBEZNL010000052.1, forward strand.
GACTGGCAGAGCCCGGCGCGGGCCCTGGAGATCCAGATGGCGCTGAGGCTGCACCGACTGGCGGGGTGAGCCCGTCCGTACGGACCCGTATGCCGACGGCCCCACCCGCCCCGAAGGGCCGGCGGGGCCGTCACCGGCCGCGAGGCTCAGCGCACCGAGGCCGGGTCCGGAGTCTCCTGCTCGGAGGACGTGGCCCCGATCCGGGTCAGGTCACGGTGGCGGGTCTCCCGGGCCGCCGCCAGGGCGACGAGCGTGATGGCCACCGCGACCAGCAGGTACAGCGAGACCAGGGTCGAGCCGCCGGACTCCGCGAGCAGCGCCGTGGCGATGAGCGGCGCCGGGGCGCCCGCCGCTACGGAGGCGAACTGCGCGCCCATCGAGGCACCCGAGTACCGCATCCGCGTCGCGAACATCTCGGAGAAGAAGGCCGCCTGCGGCGCGTACATCGCCCCGTGGAAGACCAGGCCCACCGTCACCGCGAGGATCAGCATCCCGAAGCTCTCGGTGTCGACGAGGGCGAAGAACGGGAACGCCCAGGCGCCGATGCCGAGGGCGCCCACCAGGTAGACCGGACGCCGGCCGATCCGGTCGGACAGCGCGCCCCAGGCGGGAATCACCGCGAAGTGGATCGCGGAGGCGATCAGTACGGCGTTCAGCGCGGTCTGCTTGGACAGGCCGGTGTGCTCCACGGCGTAGACCAGGATGAACGCCGTGATCACGTAGTAGGAGATGTTCTCGGCCATGCGCGCGCCCATCGCGACGAGCACGTCCTTCCAGTGGTGCCGCAACACGGCGACCAGCGGCATCTTCTCGGCGGAGTCCTCGGCCCGGCGCGCCTCGGCGTGTGCCAGCGCCGCCTTGAACACCGGCGACTCGTCGACGGAGAGCCGGATCCACATCCCGACGATCACCAGCACACCGGAGAGCAGGAACGGTATCCGCCAGCCCCATGACTCGAACTGGCCCTCGCTGAGCAGCGCCGTCAGGGCGGCCAGCACACCGGTGGCGAGGAGCTGCCCCGCCGGCGCGCCGGTCTGCGGCCACGAGGCCCAGAAGCCGCGCCGCCGCGCGTCCCCGTGCTCGGAGACCAGCAGGACCGCGCCGCCCCACTCGCCGCCGAGGGCGAAGCCCTGGACGAGCCGCAGCACGGTCAGCAGCACCGGGGCGGCGCTGCCGATGGTCGCGTGGGTGGGGAGCAGGCCGATGGCGAAGGTGGCGCCGCCCATCAGCAGCAGGCTGAGCACCAGCAGCTTTTTCCGTCCGAGCCGGTCCCCGTAGTGCCCGAAGACCAGGGCGCCGATGGGCCGGGCGGCGAATCCGACGGCGTACGTGAGGAAGGAGAGCAGGGTGCCGACGAGGGGGTCGGAGTCGGGGAAGAACAGGGTGTTGAACACCAGAGCGGCGGCGGCACCGTAGAGGAAGAAGTCGTACCACTCGATGGTCGTGCCGATGAGGGACGCGGCGACGATGCGCTTGAGATTGTTCGGCGTCGGTGGAGCGGTTGCTGCGGAGGCCATGTGCGCCACTTCCTCGTGTGCGGTGGGGACGGGTGGGTGTCGGCACACCGTAGAAACCCGCAGGTGGGGCGCACATGTGGTGGGGCAACATAGTTTCGGATGTGGTTATGCGTTGGGGCACCATGCGGGGCCCTGAGGCGTCGGCCGGGCGTGGAATTGTCCCGCGTTCTCAGGCCCGGCGTCCCCAGGCCAGCAGCATGCCCGGCGCGAGTGCGGCGAGGTGGGGCGAGTCCAGCTGGGCCAGGGCCACGTCCACCGTGGCGGCGTCCACCCGGCCGGTCGCCTCCAGTTCGGGGCGCATCCGCCGCCAGGTCTGCGACCAGAACCGGGCCAGCGGGCCGCCCGGGGTCAGCGGCGGGCAGTACAGCTCCGCGGCCACCTCCACCAGACCCTCCTCCCGCAGGAAACGCGGGTAGGCCGCGATGTGCGCGATGTCGGTGCCGATCGTCTCGCGCAGGGCCTCCCACATGGCGTCCATGGTCCGCCGGTAGGCCGAGGCGGTGTCGAGCCGGTCCGGCAGTTCCACGGCGTCGCCGAGCAGGATCCGGCCGCCGGGGTTGAGCAGGCCCGCGAGCCGGGCGAGGACGCGACGCCGCTCGGGCAGGTGCATCAGCACGAAGCGGGCGTGGATCAGGTCGAAGGTGCCCAGGTCGAGGCCCTCGTCCGTGAGGTCCGCCGTGACCACCCGGAGGCCGGGATCCTCCGCGCCCTCCAGCGCGCCGGTGTCGCGGTCCAGCGCGACGACCTCGTCGACACCCGCCTCCCGCAGCAGCCAGCGGGCCACGGTGCCCGTCCCCGCCCCCACCTCCAGACAGCGCAGACCGGGCCCGGCCCCCAGCGCCCGGAGCCGGTGGGTCGTGACGGGGTCGTAGACCACCGCGGCGTCGTCGATCCGCTCCGCCTCGCGCGGATGCGCGGGCTCGAACAGGCTCTCGCCGTAGCGCCCGCGACCGGCGGGATTCTCTCCAGGCATGTTCCGACGCTAGGGCCCGGACCGGCACCCGGCCATCCGGGACCGATCGAGTGGACTCGCCCGCACCGGGGCCACGGCGCGGACCTCCCGCGCACGCCCGGATGGTGATGTGGCCCTCGGCAACCCCCTGATCCGGAAGAGGCGCCCCCGTATGCGACGCACCCCCTCCCGCCGCCTGTTCGCCGCGGCCCTGCTCGTGGCATCCGTGCTCGTCCCCGTGACGGTGGCCCCCGCCACGGCCGTGCAGGCCACCGTCGCGCCCGACCGGCACGGCCCCGACGACTGCCCCGAGCACGGGTTCGGCCCCGAGCTGACCGAGCGGCTGGACAAGGCCATCGAGGACGTCCGCCAGGAGGCGGGCATCCCGGGCACCATCGTGGGCCTGTGGATGCCGGGCCGGGGCAGCTACGTCCGCGCCACCGGAGTGGCCGACACCGCCACCGGCCGGCCTATGACCAGCGACATGTTCGTGCGCATCGGCAGCGAGACGAAGACCTTCACCGTCACCGCCCTGCTGAAACTCGTCGACGCCGGCCGCGTCGGCCTCGACGACCCGATCTCCCGGTACGTCCGCGGAGTGCCGAACGGCTCCCGCATCACCCTGCGGCACCTGGCCGAGATGCGCAGCGGCCTGTACCCGTACACCTTCGACCCCGACTTCCAGCACGACCTGATGAGCGACCCCACCCGCTCGATCACCCCGAGGGAGCTGCTCGCCTACGCCTTCCGGCACGCCAACACCGCCGATCCCGGCGCGGAGTTCCAGTACTCCAACACCAACCTGATCCTGCTGGGCCTCGTCATCGAGAAGGTCAGCGGACGCCCGCTCGCCGAGGTCATCGAGCGCGAGGTGCTCCGCCCCGCCGAGCTGCGCCGCACGCTCTTCCCGAGCGACTCCGCGATCCCGAGGCCCCACCCCCGCGGCTACACCAACCAGACGCCGACCGGCGAGGTCACCGACAGCACCGACTGGAACCCCAGTTGGGCCTGGGCGGCCGGGGCCATGATCTCCGACCTGCCCGACCTGCGCCGCTGGGCCAGGATCGTCGCCACCGGCACGCTGCTGAGCCCGCGGACCCAGGCGGAGCGGCTGAAGACGCTGCCCACCGGCATCCCCGGCACCAGCTACGGCCTGGGCATCTTCGACACCAACGGCTGGATCGGGCACAACGGCTCGATCCCCGGGTACGAGACCGTCACCGTGTACCTCCCCGCCGAGAAGGCGACCCTGGTGGTCATGATCAACACGGACATCACCCACGCGGGCCAGGAGCCGTCCTCCCTGGTCGCCCGCGCGATCACCGAGATCGTCACCCCGGACCACCTGTACGGCCGCGCGTCCACGCGGACCCGGTAGCGGGCTGCCGGTCCGTCGTGCCGGCCGGCACGACGCCTTTTCGCCACTCCTCTGGGGGTACACCGATGCGGCTCTTCGACGACGCCATGTTCCAAATGTTCGCCGAGCGGGCACTGACGACCATCAACGGCGGCGGCGCGGAATGGGGTGAATGCGCCCTGACCGCCGAGCGGATCTTCGAGGGGGACGCCGACAGCTGGTACGAGGAGTGGGCCGCGACGGCGACGATGGTCCGCGGCTGGGCCGAGGAGAGCGACCGGGCCGGGCACCGGGTCAGCGCCCGCGAGACGTACCTGCGGGCCTCCACGTACTACCGGGTGTCGTACTACCCGCTCTTCGGCGCACCCGTGGACCCCCGGCTCATCGACGCGGCCGCACGGGAGCGCGCGTGCTTCGCGCGGTTCGCCGAGCTGAGCGATCCGCCCCTCGTCCCGGTCAGGGTGCCCTTCGAGGGGACCTACCTGGACGGCTACCTGTGCCCCGCGCGGGGAACGGCGGCCGAACACGGTCCACGCCCCACCGTCATCGCCGTCAACGGCTACGACTCCAACGTCCACGAGATGTACTGGGCACACGCCCGGCCCGCCTGCCGACGGGGCTACCACTGTCTGCTGGTGGACGGTCCGGGACAGGGACTGGCCCTGGTCGGACAGGGCCTGACGATGCGTCCGGACTGGGAGAACGTGCTGCGCCCGGTCATCGACCACGCGGTGACGCTGCCCGGGGTGGACGCGGAGCGGCTGGCGGTGATCGGCTGGAGCTTCGGCGGATTCCTGGCCCCGCGCGGGGTCAGCGGCGACCGGCGCGTGGCGGCGCTGGTCGCCGACCCCGGCCAGTGGGACCAGTTGGAGAACATCCGCGGGATCCTGCCCCTGCCCGGCGAGCTGAAGGAACGGCTCCCCGACGTGGACCCCGCCGAGCTGGAACCGCACCTCAGACCGCTGGTCCGGTCCGCTGTCATGCGCTGGCGGCTGGTCCGGCGGGGGCTCTGGGTGCACGGACTGCACAGCCTCGGCGAGTACGTCGTCGAACTCGACCGCTACCGGCTCTCCGACGTCGTCGCCGACATCTCCTGTCCCACGCTGATCACCACGAGCGACGGTGACCCGACCGCGGCCGGGGCCCAGAAGCTGTACGAGGCACTGGACTGCCCCAAGCTCCTGGTGCGGTTCACCGCCGCCGAGGGGGCCCAGGGACACTGCGAGAGCTGGAACCGCTCCCGCTACGACCAGCGGGTCTTCGACTGGCTGGACGAGGTGCTGAACTGACGCCCCGTCGGACGCGCGGCGGACCTGACGGGTGATCTTCGGGCGAGTCGAGGCATCGCTCGGCCACCGCGCGGAGGCGCCCGGCGAATACTCCGGCCATGAGAAAGCCCCGTAGCGGACCCCGCTCCCCGCGCCCGTCGCGTCCGGTCGCGGCCACCGCTCTCGCCGCCGTCACCGCCGTTCTCGCCCTGAGCACCCCCGCCCCGGCCGTCGTCGGAACGCCCGGCGAGGGCGCCGGCCACGGCCGTCCCTGCGTCGGCTCGCGGCTTCCCGAGCGCGGCCCGGCGCGCGAGGTCGTACGGATCGCCGAGCAGGCCAAGGAGGAGCTGGACCTCAAGTCGGTGATCCTCCGTGTCACGGCGGACCGCCGCGAACTCGTCACCACCGCGCTCGGCGAGTCGATGACCGGCGTACCCGCCCGGCCCGCCCTGCACTTCCGCAACGGCAACATCGCGATCAGCTACATGGGAACGGCCCTGCTGCGCCTCGTCGACGAGGGCAGGGTGGACCTGGACGCCCCCGTCGGACGCTGGCTGCCCGACCTGCCGGACGGCGACCGGATCACGCTGCGCATGCTGGCCGCCTCCACCACCGGCCTGCGGGACTACGTCACCTCGCCGGGCTTCCCGGAGGCCGTCGGCGAGAACCCGTTCCGGCAGTGGACGCCCGAGGAACTCGTCGGCATCTCCACGAGCCAGGAGCCCTGGTACGAGCCGGGCACCAACTGGAACTACTCGCACGCCAACTTCGTCCTCCTCGGCGCCGCCCTGGAGAAGATCACCCGGACCCGGCTGGACGTGCTGCTCCAGCGCGAGATCATGGGCCCGCTCGGCCTGCGCGAGACCCGCAACAGCTTCACGCCCGACATCCCCACGCCCGTCCTGCACGCCTTCACCTCCGATCGCGGGACCTACGAGGAGTCCACCTTCTGGAACCCCTCCTGGACGACGGCGCCCGGCGCCGTGCAGACCACCGACATCTGCGACCTGGCCCGCTCGGCCAGCGCCATCGGCTCCGGCGAACTCCTCTCGCCGTCCTCGTACGAGGAACTGCTGAACCCGGGAACGGTGGGGCTCGGCCAGGCGACCGGGGCGTGTCCGGCCTCGGTGTGCATCGCGCAGACCGAGGAGACGCACTACGGCATGGGCGTCCTCGTCCTCGGCGACTGGGTCGCCCAGCACCCCCTGTTCTTCGGATACTCCGCCTCCATGGCCCACCTCCCGGCCGAGCGTCTCTCCATCGCGGTCTCCACCACCCAGGGCACCGGTGCCGCGGACGGCCACTCGGCGCATGTGATCCTCCAGCGCATCGCGGCGGCGCTCGCCCCGGACCATCCGGTCCCGGACTTCGGCTGAGCCGACCGCGGTCCGTCCCCCGGCCCACGGGTCCCGTGCGGCGGTGCTGCCGCACGGGGTCAGGCCAGGGCCTCGCCGATGGCCCGGGCCACCTCCGTGTGGGAGAGGTACTCGGTGATGTCGTGCGCCCGGTCCGTTCCGTTGACGACGATCCGCTGCTCCACCTCGCCCCAGCCGCGCTCCCGGAGCGGACAGCCGATGGCGACCGGGTCGGCGGCGGACCAGGCGTTGAGCCAGCCGCGGACGTTCCCCGGCCGGTGCGGACCACCGGCCAGCAGCCGGTCGGCGACCGCGTCCATGCCGAGCGGACTGCCGACGGTCACCAGCAGGACCCGGTCCACGCCGGCCGGCAGACGGCTCATCAGATCGACGCCCACCACCGTGCCCAGACTGTGCGTGACGAGGACGAGCGCGCCGCTGTCCGGCACGGCCTCGGCGACGGTGGCCAGTACCTCCTCCCGCACACGCGTGTCGCTCAGGTACCGGGCCACGTCCTGGAAGACCGTGTCGATGGTCCACTCGTCGAGGTCCGACCGGGCCGCCACCCATCCGAGGGCGCGTCGCAGCGTGCGCACCAAGGGGTCGATGCCCTCCTCGGCGGTTACCGCGGGGGTGTCCGCGCGGGCGCTCTCGGAGAGGCCGGCGCGGGCCGCGGCTTCGAGGAGAATGCGCCGGTAGGCGTCGCACTCGGCCACCGCCGCGGCACCGCCCTCGCCGGTGAGGGACTCGGGCGCGCAGAGCAGTTCGGCGAGCCGGTCGCCGTAGAACGGGAACCAGGTGTCGGCGGGGTCGAGGGTGCGCAGGCCGGCGCGGGTGAGGCCCTCGTTGAGGGCGCCGGTCCACTGTCTGCGCAGGGCCCCGGGGTCCTTGCCCTGCTGGTTCCTGCCGTGCAGGTAGACGAGTTGGCCGCGGCCGCCGAACGCGCCGCCCCGCGAGGCCAGGCCGACCGCAGCTCGGCGCGTCGCGCGTTCGGACACGGTGGGTGCGACCCTTTCGGTGCGCCCGGCCGCCGCCTCGTGGGGCGTACGGCCGTCGAGCCCCGACTCGCGGCCCATGCCCGCCAGCAGTTCACGCTGCGCCGGGGTCGGACGCGCGGTCGCCACATGTCGCAGCACGGAGCTGATGCGCACGCCCTCGTTGGCCACCCAGGAGAGCGCGTCCTCGCCGTCCTCCCGCTCCCACACCGTGCCGTCCTTGCGCAGGGGCCGTCCGGCGGAGTCCGTCTCGGGAACTCCGCTGTGATGGAGGGCCACCACTTCCCACTGGTCGTTGAAGACCGGGGAGCCGGAGTTGCCCGGCTCGGTGTCCGTGCGGTAGTGCAGGAAGTCGTCCAGCCGCGTCATCAGTTCGTTGTCGCGCAGGGCGATCTCCTTGAGCCGGCCGCTGGGGTGTCCGACCACGTTCACCGACTCGCCGACCACCAGCTTTCCGGTGCGGGCGCTGAGCCGGTTCCAGCCGAAGGTCTCACCGGGCCCCGCGCCACCGTCGACCGGCGCGAGGGCCACGAGCGCGTAGTCCAACGGCTCGTGGGCGAGGAACAGTTGGCCGGGTGCGAGCTCGACGCGGACGACGTCGTCGGGCGCGTTGTCCACCCCGACCTGCGCGTCGAACTCCACGAAGCACGATGCGGCGAACCCGGCTGTGGGCAGTACGTGGTGATTGGTCATCAGAAGGTGCGGAGAGACCAGGAAGCCTGTTCCCAGGGGGAGTTCGCGGCCGCCGTCCCGTACACCGATCCGGGCGACCGTGCGGGCCGCGCGGGCGCCGCGAGGAAGGAAGTTCGCCGCCTGGAGGTCGTTGGAGAGGCCGATGATCCGCTCGTACGCCGCGGGCAGGTCCAGCGGTTCGGCGTGAATGCGGTCCACGACGGCCGTGGCGGGCACGTCTCCCCGGCTCAGGATGCGTTCGGCCCGTGCGGCCAGTGCCTGCGGGGTGTCCGGGAAGGGTACGCCCTCCGCCCTCCGGCTCTCGGCCCGTTCGCGGGCCCCGGCGGAGTCGTGGTACCGGCGGGCGGCCTCGGTGATGTGGCGGTGCTGTTCGGCGTGGGTGTGGTCGCCGGGGGAGTCTGTTGAGGGCATTCGTCCCACCTCCGTGGGATACAGGGACGTGCGGCGGGCGCGGGACCACAGCTTCGGGCGCCGTGCCCGCCGCCCGTCCGTTCCGTGGGCCGGTCGGGACGATTCGGCCGGCCTAGACGATCCCGCCCCACACACAGGGGCCACCTGGCGAGCAGTTCCAGCCGCGCTGGTCCCTGCCCGCAGAGGGGCCGGGATCCGCGACGTCATGGCCGGACCTGTGCTGAGGAGCCATGTAGTGCCCTATTGCGCCGGGGGGCTGGTCGACGGGCTCGTACGTGTCCGTCACCACGAGGTGGGGCTCGTAGAAATCCCATCTGCGCTCGACGGTCGGTCCCTGCACGGGGAGATCGAGGCGGATGCCCGACCTGCCTTCCGAGTCATGGCCCCGCTCCGCAGCCGTCGCTCTCCGGGACTTGGCCTTCCTGCGTCGCTCGGTCGAGCGGCTTCTGGTGGGCTCTTCGTTCATCCTGATGTCCTTTCAGCCGCCGCGCCGACGGCGTGCCGTTCGGCCGCCGCCGGCGCGCGGACCTCAGTCGAACAGGGCCCCGAGGGCCGACCCGGCCAGCCCGAGCAGGGGCAGGATGGGCAGATTGGGCTCGACGCCGTCGGCGCCGTCGTGCTGCCCGTGCAGGTCGCTGGGTGCCCGGTCGACAGCGGGTGTCTGGAACGGTGTCCGCAGGGCGGTGACCGGCCCGTTGAGCCGCTGAGGGGTGGTCTCGCCGTTCATGGCGATCTCCTTTCGATGAGTTCTCACATCCGCCTTACAGCACGGCGTCCAGGGCACCCCGCGCGGCCTTGCCGAGAGCGGTCCACGGGATGTCCGACCAGCCGAAGTCCGCCTCTACACCGCCGGTGTCGCCGCGGCGAGAGGCCGGAGCGACAGGTGTGCGGTCGACGGCGGGCGTCTGGTGCGGCGCGCGCAGCGCGGTGGTCGGTGAGGGGGAACCCTCGGCCGACGTTCGCATCGCTGTCATGATGTTGTCCCTTCCGATCCCGTCGCCGGTGGGCGTTGCCCGACCCATCGGCGACGGAGGATCCGTGGTGAGCCGTCAGAGCAGGACGTTCGCCACTGTCTTCAGGATGTCGCCGAAGGCGAAGTTGGCCTCGACGCCACCCGAGTCCTGTGCGTCGGTTCCGGTGGTGACGGCGGGTGTGCGGTCGATCGCGGGTGTCTGGAACGGCGCGCGCAGGACCGTGGGCCGGGCCGGCCCCTCCTCGCGGGTGAACTGTGTGTCGATCATCGCTGTCTCCTCTCGCCAGTGGGAGCGCCGACGGGCGGTCGCCGCCGGTCGTCTTCGGAACTAGCCGCCCATGGACTGGCACATCTCGCGGGCGGAGCCGGTCAGGTTGGCGCACATCGACCTGTTCGCTTCCGCTCCGTCTCCCTCGGGGGTGACGGACGGCGCGCTTCGAGGGTCGCGCTGAATCGCGGGGCCCTGCGGAGGGGCCGAGAGGCGAGGACGAGGTGGTGTCTCCTGCATGACTTCTCCTCGGTGGAGGCGTACGGCGGTCAGTAGCCGCCGATGAACTTGTGGACGGGTGCGAGGCTGACCGGGAGGTCGTCGCTCACGTCGTAGGTGAAGAGGAACGAGAGCTTCGCCCTGCGGTCGTTCTCGGGGTCGAAGAACGTGATGACGACGTCCTGACAGTCCGATCCGGGGCGGCAGAACGGGCTCTTGGAGACCGTGATGGTGTCCAGGGAGTACAGATGCTTCTCGTCGCTGCCGGGAACCTGGTTCGCCGCCAGCATGCCCTCCGCCATCTCCTTGCCCACCTCGAACGCGTTGGTGCCGGCGAAGTTCAGCGCCCGGTCCGCGGAGCTCTGGCCGAGGTTGCGGAACTGCCAGTAGATCTTGTCGAGGAAGGCCCGGATCGTCTTCTCCGGGGCTGGCTGGTCGATCTTCACCTTGCGTTGGGCGAGGTCCTTCTTCAGAGCGGACAGCACCGCCTGGGTGAAGACGTGTTCGTTCCAGGTGTAGAGACCACGACTCCGTACCTCGACCACAGGAACGACCTGGCCGGAGAACAAACGCACCGTTCGATCGGTCAGCACCCCGGGGACCGAGACCCGCGACACGTACGTGGGACTCTCCCGGTCCTCGATCTGGCCGACTATCGCGTCCCGGAACGTCCGGTAGACCGTGGACACGGGCGGGTACGAGAGCGTCTCGACGATTTCCGCCAGGCGGGAGTCCTGCTCGCTCACCGCTGTCTCGGCATCCGTCCGTACGGTTGCCGCCGACGCGCCGGGATTCCGGATGATCGACTGAGTCCAGTCCATCCCCACCGGTGCCTCAGCCTCCAGGGCGTAGAGCGGCGTGGCGTCCATGTTCAGCGTCCACGTGAGCTTGTCGCAGGCCCAGGGGTTCTTCGCCAGATACGCGTGGAGTTGCCTGGGGTCGTAGACGTTGGGCGCGACTTCCTGTTCCGGATGGTCGGCGGTGGCCGGCCGGAACTCGTACGGCATCTGCTGCCGGAAGCTGTCCCGCCGGGCCTCGGTGCGGTAGTCGAAGCCGATCGTGCCGATGGCGAAGATCAGCTGACGTCCCTCGCCGCTCGCGACCGCGCCCGCGGCGCTCACCGACGTGCCCGTGCCGGGGCTGCCTCCGCAGGTGCCGCCGCAGTCCGGGCAGGAGGGGCGGACGCCCTGCTCCGCCGGGGCCGTGTGGGGGGCGGCCGTATGGGGGACGGGGTGCGGGGCGGGCTGGGGCGCCGGTTGTGTCGCAGCCCGCCTGGCCCGCGACAGATCG
>NZ_JBEZNL010000053.1:0-50455 GCF_040653275.1 Streptomyces sp. NPDC048002
GCGGTGTGCAGCACCGCCCGGTCCTCGGTGAGGTTGATCCGCTCACCCCGGAACATCGCGTCCCGCAGCCCGAACACATCGGTGGCGACGGCCAGCTCGCGCAGCAGCCGCAGCGTCTCGTCGGTGACGAGGTGCTTGGAGTAGTCGACGTACAGGTCGCCGACCCTGAGCGCGTAGCCGGTGCCGCGGCCGGGGTCGGCGGCGAACAGCTCGCGCAGCGACGCCTCGCCGAGCTCCTCGCGATGCTTGGCCAGTGCGGTCCATTCGGGCGTCTGGTTGAGCCGGGTACGGCCGTCTTGGTTCATCTCGGACTTCAGCCTTCTTTCGTACCTGTCCCCGCTGTTCCAACCTAGTTGATCAGCGGGTGACGTGAGCTGTCGTGCGGTCGTCGTGCGGGGCAACAACAAGTACGTCCAGCTTGAGCACAGGTATCAGCGAGATGACCGACAGGACGAAGAACGCGGCGGCGACGAGGGCCGGACTGTTCAGCCCCCAGGCCGTGGCGGCGGCTCCGCCGAGCAGTGCGCCCAGCGGTGCCCCGGCGACGCAGAGCGTGCGGAACGCCGAGCTGACCCGGCCGAGCAGATCGGCGGGGCTGCGCTGCTGCATCAGGGTCGTGGCGTTGACGTTCCAGACCATGCCCATGCACCCGAAGACCGCCAGGGCCGCGACCGCCGCGTCCAGTCGGTTCACCGAGCCCAGTACGACCAGCGCGCAGGTCTGCGCGATCCCGGCGCACAGCACCGCTCGTACCCGTCCCGTCCGGGCCACCAGCGCGCCCCCGGCGACCCCTCCGAGCAGGCTGCCCACCGTGTACGCCGTCGTGGCGAGCACATAGCCGGACTCCCCCGCGCCCAGCCGGCCCGTGACGAGCAGCACGAGCGTGGCGATCAGGGCGCCCACGCCGATGTTGCAGAGCGCGGTGGCGGCGCACAGTCCGCGCAACGCCCGGTCCCGCCAGAGGGCACGCAGTCCTTGGGCGATCTCCCGGCGCAGGGTGCTGCCCGTCGGCCGCGACGCGCGCTCGGGCGGCGCGGTACGCAGCGAGGCGACCAGGGCCGCGGCGAGCAGATAGGTGACCGCGTCGGCGGCGAACGGCACCGCCGCCCCGGCGACGAGCAGCAGGGGCACGACGGGGGCGCCGAGCAGACCGCCCGCGATCCGCTGCCCGGTCATCAACCGGGCGTTGGCGCCGCCCAGTTCGGCCCGGTCGACCAGGGAGGGAAGCAGGGCAGTGGCGGCGTTGTCGAAGAGGGTCTGAAGCGTGGTCAGGACGAACGCCAGCGCGATCAGCAGACCGATCGAGGCGTGTCCGAGCGCGACGGCCACCGCGAAGGCGGCGACGAGCAGGCCGCGCAGGGCGTCGACCGTCCACATCGCGCGGCGCTGGTCCACCCGGTCCGCGACGGCGCCGCCCAGCAGTCCGAAGACGATCCAGGGCAGGAAGCCGCAGGCGGTGACGGCGGCGATCAGCAGCGGCCGGTCGGTGAGCGCCGCGGCGAGCAGCGGCAGGGCGGTCGTCCGCAGGCCGTCACCGAAGGAGGAGAGCACGGACGCGCTCCACAGCCGTCCGAATCCCCCGCGCCACGCCGGTGCGCGCGTCTGCTCCGCCTCGACCGCCGCCACGTCTCCCCCTCACGGTCCGCTCGATGCACAAACCGTAGAGGGCGGCACTGACAATCGGCCTGGGTACTGGACGGCGGGCCGTGGGACAGCTCCGGCCGGGCACCCGATGAGGCGCCGGCCGGTGTCAACTCCTAGATCTCGCCGCGCAGTTTGGCGAGCGCCTCGGCGAGGATCGCCTCGCCGTCCGCGTCGCTGCGGCGCTCCCGCACGTACGCCAGGTGCGTCTTGTAGGGCTCGGTGCGCGGAGGGGCGGGCGGGTTGTCCCGGTCCTGGCCGGCGGGGAAGCCGCAGCGCGGGCAGTCCCAGGTGTCGGGAACCTGCGCGTCGCTGGCGAAGCTGGGCTGGGTCTCGTGCCCGTTGGAGCACCAGAAGGAGATGCGCAGCCGGGGCGCGGACTCGCCGCGCTCGGCCTCGCCCATCGGCCCCGCCCCGACCCGGCTTCCTCGGATCGCGTTGCCACTTGCCACGGTGTAACTCCCTGCGTGATGGTGCCGCGAAGCGAGTCGGCGTTTCGCTTCGTTGCGAGCGCCTCAGTCTACGTAAGGCCCAACGCGCGTCCAGTGATTGGAGTTACAGCCCCCACATCTAGACGCAAGCCCCATGATAGGCCGCGCTCAGCTGCGCGTACCGAACATGGGGCCTTACGTGCGGATTGTGCGTGCCGGTCAGTTGTTCACCTTCATCAGAAGGGCGAGCACGACAATGCACGCGAACCAGAGCAGACCGACCACGACGGTGATCCGGTCGAGGTTGCGCTCGGCGACCGAGGAGCCGCCGACGGACGACTGCATGCCGCCACCGAACATGTCGGAGAGGCCGCCGCCCTTGCCCTTGTGCATCAGCACCAGCAGCATCAGCAGACCGCTGAACACGATCAGGGCGATCGAGAACCCCATAACCACGGCTGGACCAACTTCCTCGGATCTGGATGGACGACAGGGGCACGGCGCCGGGCCGTGCCCCCGCAAGGGTACGACGGATCGCCCCTAAGGCATACTCACTGGTCGCGGAAGCGGACGATCTTGACGAACTCGTCGGCGTCCAGCGACGCACCGCCCACCAGCGCGCCGTCGATGTCGGCCTGCGCCATGATCTCGGCGACGTTGCCCGACTTCACCGAGCCGCCGTACTGGATGCGGACCTTGTCGGCCAGCTCCTGGGAGTACAGCTCGGCGAGCTTGCCGCGGATGGCCGCGCAGACCTCCTGCGCATCCTCGGCGCCGCAGACCTTGCCGGTGCCGATGGCCCACACGGGCTCGTAGGCGATCACGACGGACTCGGCCTGCTCGGCCGGGAGGTCCTTCAGACCGCCCTCGACCTGGGCGAGGGTGTGGGAGACGTGGTTGCCCGCCTCGCGGACCTCCAGCTCCTCGCCGACGCACAGGATCGGGGTCAGGCCGTGCTTGTAGGCGGCCTTGACCTTGGCGTTGACGATCTCGTCGGTCTCGTTGTGGTACTGACGGCGCTCGGAGTGGCCGACGGCCACGTACGTGCACTTCAGCTTGGCGAGCATCGCACCGGAGATCTCGCCGGTGTAGGCGCCGGAGTCCTGCGCGGAGATGTCCTGGGCGCCGTACTTGATCTTCAGCTTGTCGCCGTCGACCAGGGTCTGCACGGAGCGCAGGTCGGTGAAGGGCGGCAGGACGGCGACCTCGACGGCCTCGTAGTCCTTGTCGGCCAGGGCGAAGGCGAGCTTCTGGACGTGGGCGATGGCCTCGAGGTGGTTGAGGTTCATCTTCCAGTTGCCCGCCATGAGCGGCGTACGGGTGGTCATGCTGGGTCAGTCCTCCAGTGCGGCGAGGCCGGGGAGCGTCTTGCCCTCGAGGTATTCGAGGGAGGCGCCGCCGCCGGTCGAGATGTGGCCGAACGCGGTCTCGTCGAAACCGAGCGTGCGCACGGCAGCGGCGGAGTCTCCGCCGCCGACGACGGTGAACCCGTCGGAGTCGATGAGGGCCTGGGCGACCGCCTTGGTGCCCTCGGCGTAGTCGGGGTGCTCGAAGACGCCCATGGGACCGTTCCAGAAGACGGTCGCGGCGTCGGTGAGCTTGCCGGCGTACAGCTCGCCGGTCCTGGGGCCGATGTCCAGACCGAGCTGCCCCTCGGGCATCTTGTCCGCGTCGACGGCCGTGTGCTCGGTGGGTGCCTTGGCCTTCAGGTCCGGGAAGCCCGGGGAGACCACGACGTCGACCGGGAGCACCAGCTCGACGCCCAGCTTCTCGGCGCGCTCCAGGTACTCGGTGACGGCCGGGATCTGGTCCTCCTGGAGCAGCGAGGTGCCGACCTCGTAGCCCTTGGCCTTGAGGAAGGTGAAGGCCATGCCGCCGCCGATGAGGATGCGGTCGGCCTTGCCGAGCAGCTGGTCGATGACGGCCAGCTTGTCGGAGACCTTGGAGCCGCCGAGGGCCACGGCGTAGGGCCGCTTGACGTCGTCGGTGAGCTTCCTCAGCACGCCGACCTCGGTGGCGATGAGGTAGCCCGCGTAGTGCGGCAGCCGGCCCGGCAGGTCGTAGACGGAGGCGTGCTTGCGGTGCACGGCGCCGAAGCCGTCACCGACGTACACGTCGGCGAGGGCGGCGAGCTGCCCGGCGAAGGCGGCGCGCTCGGCGTCGTCCTTGCTGGTCTCGCCGGCGTTGAAGCGCAGGTTCTCGATGACCGCGACGCCGCCGTCGGCGAGGCCGGCGACCGTGGCGGTGGCGGACTCCCCGACCGTGTCGGTCGCGAAGGCCACCTCGGCGCCGAGGAGTTCACCGAGCCGCGCGGCGGCGGGGGCGAGCGAGAAGGCGGGGTCCGGGGCGCCCTTGGGGCGGCCCAGGTGGGAGGCGACGACCACGCGGGCGCCCGCCTCGGCGAGTGCCTTGACGGTGGGCAGGACGGCGCGGATGCGGCCGTCGTCGGTGATCGTGGTGCCGTCCAGCGGCACGTTCAGGTCGGCGCGGACGAAGACCCGCTTGCCTGCGACGCCTTCGGCGAGAAGTTCGTCGATCGTCTTCATTGAGAGGGCTCCCGAGAGGACTGGTGGTGCTCGTGATCCTAGGTGGGGTGGTCTGCACGCGAGTCAGGGCCCGGGCGGCGCGTCCCTGCGCCGCCCGAGCCCTGCTCACATCAACGTGCCTGCTCCGTGGATCAGAGCTGGTTGCCGACGAACACCGTCAGGTCGACGAGACGGTTGGAGTAGCCCCACTCGTTGTCGTACCAGCCGAGGATCTTCACCGACTTGCCCTCCTGGACCATGGTCAGGGAGGAGTCGAAGGTGCAGGAGGCCGGGTCGCCGACGATGTCGGAGGAGACGATCGCGTCCTCCGTGTACGACAGGTAGCCCTGGAGCTCGCCCTCGGCGGCCTTCTTGAACGCGGCGTTGACCTCGTCCTTGGTCACCTCGCGCTCCAGCTCCACGACCAGGTCGGTGGCGGAACCGGTGGGGACCGGGACGCGCATGGCGATGCCGTCCAGCTTGCCCTTGAGCTGCGGGAGGACCAGCGCGGTGGCCTTGGCGGCACCCGTGGTGGTCGGGATGATGTTCTCGGCGGCGGCGCGGGCGCGACGCAGGTCCTTGTGCGGGAAGTCAAGGATGCGCTGGTCGTTGGTGTACGCGTGCACCGTCGTCATCAGACCCTTGACGATGCCGAAGTTCTCGTCGAGGACCTTGGCCATCGGCGCCACACAGTTGGTGGTGCAGGAGGCGTTGGAGATGACGTGGTGCTTCGCCGGGTCGTAGTTCTCCTGGTTGACACCCATCACGATGGTGATGTCCTCGTCGGAGGCCGGAGCCGAGATGAGGACCTTCTTGGCGCCGCCGGCGATGTGCTTCGCGGCGTCGGCCTTCTTCGTGAAGATGCCGGTCGACTCGATGACGATGTCGACGCCCAGCTCGCCCCACGGGATGTCGGCGGGGTTGCGCTCGGAGAGAACCTTGATGGTGTGACCGTCGACCGTGATCGTGTCGGCGGTGTGGGTGACCTCTGCCTTGAGGCGGCCCAGGATCGTGTCGTACTTCAGCAGGTGAGCAGTGGTCGCGGTGTCACCCAGGTCGTTGACAGCCACGATCTCGATGTCAGCACCCTGCTCCAGGAGCGCGCGGAAGTAGTTACGACCGATACGGCCGAAGCCGTTGATGCCTACGCGGATCGTCACGAACCGATCTCCTCGTTGGTACGCCGGCCATGCGGTGCCGGCGAGCTGTATTTGGGATGTCCCCGACCGCCTACGACCCTACCTCCCTGAGGCCCCCGAGGTGACATTGAGTTGTCCCATACACGGGCAGGCGGTCCGTACCGGCCAGTAGGGGTACGGACCGCCCTTTCGATTCACCTCTCCGTCACGCGCCGGTCACAGGGAGTCCAGCGCCCTGCCGATCAGGTCCGCGCGGTCGGCCGGGTCGGCGACGTGCTCCAGGCCGAAGCCCAGCAGCACGGTGTCGTCCGTGGTGACCGCGGCGTACGTCTGGAACAGGCGGCCCGTGCGGGACCAGTCCTTGACCACCGCGGGGCTGCCCGGGGGCGGGCCGGGGGTGGTCCAGGCGCCCAGCGAGGTCTCGAAGCCCTCGGTCTCCACCGCGCCGCCGCCGGTCACGACGGAGGCGTTGTCGAGGAGGACTCCACGCCCGCCGGAGCCGGGGTCGGTGATGTAGCCGAGCGAGAGCTCCACGGTCCGGCCGGCCCAGGCGGACAGGTCGAAGGAGACCTCCTGCCAGCCCGCGGAGGCCCCGGTGAAGCTGTTCCAGCTGCCGCTGGTGCCGCTCGGCGTGCAGGCGTCACCGGCGAGCGTCAGGTACCTCTTGAGCGCGGGGTGGGCCTGGATGAAGTACCCGGCCGAGCACTCCTCGGGCACCGCGGTGCCGGTCGCACCGCCCAGTTCCGGCAGCGTGGTCCAGTCGTCGCCGCCCGCGGTACGGGCCTCCAGCACCGCGTGGTCGTAGCCCGGTTCGGTGCTCCACAGCATGCGGGCGCTCAGCTTCGGCGCCTGTGCCGCGGTGACCGAGGTGAGGTCGACGGTGCGGGTGAGGCGGTTCCAGGCGTAGTCACTGTGGGTGACGGCCGCCATGTACGCGCCCGCGAACGGCCCGTACGGGTTGACGGTCCCGGGGTAGCTGCCCGCTCCGGCGCTCGTGAACTGCGGGAACCGGTCGGCGGGCAGGGTCTCGGAGGTGGCCGTGTAGGAGCCGGCCGCGTTGAGCGGGTTGCCCGGCGCTCCGGCCAGCGCCCCCTCGGCGCCGGCGAGTGCGCCCGCGCCCTCGAAGGCGGTGGCCCCGGCCAGCGAGGTACGGCTGTAGGCGCCGAGGTAGTACTGGCTGAAGTCGTTGGAGAGGTTGCCGCCGCCGAGGTCCACATTGCCGCCGGCCAGTTCGCCGGCCTCGATCAGCTTGCCGCCCTCGTTGAGGTGGGCGCGCAGCCGCAGCTGGGTGGCGTTGCCGGGGGTCGCGGCACCGGTGTAGTGGACGACGGTGTCGAAGTGGCTCAGCACTCCGAGCGCGTCGGGAGCGCCCTGGGTGGCGACGTCCCACACCACCGCCCGGTGCCCGTTGGCCTTGAGCGCGTCGACGTAGGTCTGCGCCTGGGTGGCGGGCGCGCCCTCCTCGGCCACGACGAGGACGTCCGCGCGGGCCCGTTCGGCGACGGTGTAGGTGAAGCGTTCGCTGGAGACGCGCTTGCCGCCGCGGGTCTCTCCGGTGAACCAGACCTCCACCTCGTCGCCGGGCTCGCCGTCGGCGACCTTGGCGCGGTACTCGTCGAAGTAGAGGTTGTCCTCGCCGCCGAAGGTCTCGCCGCCCTTCCAGGGCCGCAGCGCCATGTCGTGCGTACGGCCGCCGTTGACGCGGTACTTCAGCTCCTTGTCGCGCAGCGCCTTGCGCGCGACGACGGAGACCGGCTGGTCGGCGCCGCGGGACCAGGACGTGGCGAAGGGCGCCGGGGTGAAGTCGGCGGCCTTCAGGCCGACCGAGGAGGACGGCCGGTCCGGGGTCGCGGCGGACTCGGCGACGGAGAGCGCGAACGGGACGTTCTTGGCGAACTCCTGCTGGATCAGCTTCTCGTCGTCCGGGAAGTTGAAGACGGACCGGCAGTCGCCGGGGAGCCAGGCGTCGTTCGGGTCCACGTTGGACGCGGTCTGGCAGGTCGACATCTCGGGCGTGAACATCGCCAGGCCGTTGACGTTGGCGGCATGGCCGTCGGCCTCGCCGTTGGTGGTGTACAGCTCCGAGGAGACCTGCGGGTGGTAGCCCGGGATCGCGGAGTTGTCGGGGGTGCCGGCGAGCGCCTCGTAGAGGACGTCGTCCGGGGTCTCGGTGGCCACCTGCCAGCCGACTCCGTAGAGGAGGAGTTCGGCGGCCGAGTGGTAGTTGATGCCCAGCGAGAAGCCGATGCGCTTCTGGAAGGCGTCGATCGCCTTGGTCTCCGGTTCGGAGCCGGGGGCGTCACCGCGGTAGGTCTGGCTGGTGGGGCTGGGGGACGAACCCTCGTCGTCGTAGCCCCACTTGTAGGGGAAGTTGCGGTTGAGGTCGACGCCGTCGCCGGTGCCGATGGCGCCGTCGCCGTTGACGTCCCGCAGGTTCTTGCGCCAGAGGCGGTCGCCGTCCTCCGCGAAGGTGTGGTCGTAACCGTCGGGGTTGGCCGAGATCACGAACCACAGTTCGGTGCTGTCGACGATCTTCTTGACGCGCCGGTCCGTGCGGTAGTTGTCCAGGTAGTGGTGCATCAGCCGGCGGGTCATCTCCGGGGTGATCCACTCACGCGCGTGCTGGTTGGACATGTACAGCACGGCGGGCTTCGCGCCGTCCTTGGACTTCTTCGCGTTCTTGGTGAGCTTCAGCGCGAGGATGTCCTGGCCGTTCACGGTCCTGCCGATGGAGACGACCTTGGTCAGGCCGGGGTTCTCCTGCCCGGTCCGCAGGATCTCCTCCTTCAGCCCTCCGCTGCCGCTGTACGGGCGGTAGACGCCGTCGGCGGCCGCCTCGACCCGCCGCTCGGCCTTGGCCGAAAGGGTGTGCTCGGTGAGTTCGACGCCCTGCTTCTCCAGCTTCTCGGCCTGCTGGTCGGTGAGGTAGACCTCGATCGTGGCGGTGCCCTGTTCGGGCGCCTGCTCACTGAGTTCGTGGCCGTCCTGACCGGCGGCCAGCAGCAGCGGTACCTGCTTCTTGGTGACCTCGGCGCGGAAGACCTTGACCTCGTCGGCGTCCGGCGTGCTCGTGGCGCCGGAACCGCCGTTCTGTGCCTGGGCGATGGGTGCGATGCCCGCTCCGCCGAGCAGGAGCGCGCCGACAGCGAGGATCGATCTCGCTCTGTGTCTCATGAACCCCCCTGGTGTGGGTTCGCCACGTCAGCGAACAGATGCCAGGCTCATGACACTTCATGATCGAGTCAAGGGCGCCTCAAGGACACCGAAAAGCCGGTGACCATCACCCGATCGGGCGCGGTCACCGGCCTGTTGACGGAGCGTCAGCCGACGAGGTTGTCGGCCATCTCCTCGGTGAGACTGGACTCGGTGCCCGGGATGCCGAGGTCCTGGGCCCGCTTGTCGGCCATCGCCAGCAGGCGGCGGATCCGGCCGGCGACCGCGTCCTTGGTCAGCGGCGGGTCGGCGAGCGCGCCCAGCTCCTCCAGGGACGCCTGCTTGTGGTCCATACGCAGCCGGCCGGCGGCGGCGAGGTGCTCGGGCACCTCCTCACCGAGGATCTCCAGGGCGCGCTGCACCCGGGCGCCGGCGGCGACGGCCGCGCGCGCGGAGCGGCGCAGGTTGGCGTCGTCGAAGTTGGCGAGACGGTTCGCCGTGGCGCGCACCTCGCGGCGCATCCGCCGCTCCTCCCAGGCCAGCACCGACTCATGGGCGCCGAGCCGGGTGAGCAGCGCGCCGATGGCGTCGCCGTCGCGGACGACGACCCGGTCCACACCGCGCACCTCGCGGGCCTTCGCGGCGATGGACAGACGGCGGGCGGCGCCCACGAGGGCGAGCGCGGCCTCGGGGCCCGGGCAGGTCACCTCCAGGGAGGAGGAGCGGCCGGGCTCGGTGAGCGAGCCGTGCGCGAGGAAGGCGCCGCGCCAGGCGGCCTCGGCGTCGCAGGTGGCGCCGGAGACGACCTGCGGGGGCAGACCGCGGATCGGGCGGCCCCGCCCGTCGACCAGTCCGGTCTGCCGGGCCAGCTGGTCACCGCCGGCCACCACGCGCACGACGTAGCGTGAGCCCCGGCGCAGTCCGCCGGGCGCCATCACGATCAGCTCCGAGCTGTGGCCGAAGATCTCCAGGATGTCCCGCTTGAGGCGGCGGGCCGCCATCGCGGTGTCCAGCTCCGCCTCGATCACGATGCGCCCGCTGACCAGATGGAGGCCGCCGGCGAACCGCAGAATGGCGGAGACCTCCGCCTTCCTGCAGCAGGTCCGGGTGACGGGGAGCCGGGAGATCTCGTCCTTCACCGCTGCCGTCATCGCCATGGGCCGATCCTTCCATGCATCCGAAAAATACGGTCGTACGCGGCAGCCAGCAGCTCCGGGTCGTGCCGCGGAGAACCGTCCCTCCGGGCGACCGGAGCCAGCTCGACCGCGGCTCCGAACCCTTTGGCGGCCTCGGTGAGCACCTCGCGGTCGGGCACGGCGGCCTCGTCGGCCAGCACCACGTCCAGGGCGAGTTTAGGGGCGTGTCGTCCCAAAACCTCCAAATGACGCTGCGGGGAGAAGCCTTCGGTTTCTCCGGGCTGCGGGGCGAGGTTCAGCGAGAGTACCCGGCGCGCCTTCGTCTCCGTGAGCGCGTCCAGCAGCTCGGGCACGAGGAGGTGCGGGATGACCGAGGAGAACCAGGATCCGGGTCCCAGCACCACCCAGTCCGCGTCGAGCACCGCCGCCACGGCCTCGGGGACGGCGGGCGGGTCGTGCGGCACCAGGTGCACGGACTGCACCTCGCCGGGGGTGAGGGCGACGGTGGCCTGTCCGCGCACGGTGTCCACCTCCTCGGGCCGCTCCGGGTCGTGGCCCTTGACCAGGGCCTGGAGCTCCAGCGGCACGGCGGACATGGGCAGCACCCGCCCGTGCGCGCCGAGCAGCTTGCCGACCAGGTCCAGGGCCTGGACGTGGTCGCCGAGCTGCTCCCACAGGGCGACGATCAGCAGATTGCCGACCGCGTGGTCGTGCAGGTCGCCCTGGGAGGCGAAGCGGTGCTGGATCACCCGGGACCAGGTCTGGCCCCAGTCGTCGTCGCCGCAGAGCGCGGCCAGCGCCTTGCGCAGGTCGCCGGGCGGCAGGACGCCCAGCTCGTCGCGGAGACGGCCGCTGGAGCCGCCGTCGTCGGCGACGGTGACGACCGCGGTGAGGTCACCGGTGATCCGGCGCAGCGCGGCGAGCGAGGCGGACAGGCCCATGCCGCCGCCGAGGGCGACGACCTTGGGCTGGGTGCCCCGGCGGCGCGGCCGTGCGCCGCGGACCTCGGCGGGCCGGCCGGCCCGTCCGTCCCGCACCACCCGGCCGACCCTGATCAGCCGCGGAGTACGTCCCGTCATTCGCGTCCCATGTCCCGGTGGACGACCACCGTCTCCACACCCTGCGCGGCGAGCCGTGCGGCGAGCTTCTCCGAGGTGGCCACCGAGCGGTGCTTGCCGCCGGTGCAGCCGACCGCGATGGTCACGTAGCGCTTGCCCTCGCGGCGGTAGCCCGCGGCGATGAGCTGGAGCAGCTCGGTGTACCGGTCGAGGAACTCCTTGGCGCCGGGCTGGTTGAAGACGTACGCCGACACCTCCTCGTTCAGGCCGGTGTACGGGCGCAGCTCCGGGACCCAGTGCGGGTTGGGCAGGAAGCGCATGTCGACGACGAGGTCGGCGTCGACGGGCAGGCCGTACTTGAAGCCGAAGGACATCACGGTGGCCCGCAGCTCGGGCTCCTCCTCGCCCGCGAACTGGGCGTCCATCTTGGCGCGCAGCTCGTGGACGTTGAGGCTGGAGGTGTCGATCACCAGGTCGGCGTCGCCGCGCAGCTCGCGCAGCAGCTCCCGCTCTGCGTCGATGCCGTCGACGATGCGGCCGTCGCCCTGGAGGGGGTGCGGGCGGCGCACCGACTCGAAGCGGCGCACCAGGGCGTCGTCGGAGGACTCCAGGAAGACGATCCGCCGGGTGACACCGCGGGTGTCGAGGTCGGCGAGCGACTCCCGGAGGTTGTCGAAGAAGCGGCGGCCGCGGACGTCCACGACGACCGCGATCCGCGCGACGTTCCCCTGGGAGCGGGCGCCCAGCTCCACCATGGTGGGGATCAGCGCGGGCGGCAGGTTGTCGACGACGAACCAGCCGAGGTCCTCCAGACACTTCGCCGCGGTCGAACGACCGGCCCCGGACATCCCGGAGATGATCACCAGCTCGGGGATGGTGGCCTCGCCGGCCCCGGCCGGTTCGCCGGCAGTACTCACCTGTGCTCCGTCTTCCTCCGGGGACTGCGGCCGGTCCTCCGGCCGAGTCTCCTGTTCCGTTTCCTGTCCGGTCCGATCATCGCTCATTTCCATGTGGCTCTGATCTCGCCCGGCTGTGGGCTGCTTGTCCTGCTCGGTCATGACTCCTGCCCCCGTCGTTCGTCCGGGGTGCCCGCGGTCACGGGCTCCCCCGGGGCGCCCTCGGTCGTCCCGGGCTCCCCGTCCTCCATGTCTTCCATGATCTCTCCCGTCGCCGTGTTCACGGCGGGGGCGGCCGGAACCGCCCGGGCGAGGGTCGCGGCGATGGTCTCGGCCGTTTTACGGCCTATGCCGGGAACCTCGCAGATCTGGTCGATTGTCGCCGATCGCAGCTTCTTCACCGAACCGAAGTGCTTGATCAGCGCCTGCTTGCGGGTCTCGCCCAGGCCCGGCACGTCGTCCAGGGGGCCGGAGCGGAACCGCTTGGCACGCTTGGCGCGCTGGTAGGTGATGGCGAAGCGGTGCGCCTCGTCCCGGACCCGCTGGAGCAGGTAGAGGCCCTCGCTGGTGCGGGGCAGGACCACCGGGTCGTCCTCGCCGGGCAGCCAGACCTCCTCCAGCCGCTTGGCGAGGCCGCACACGGCGATGTCGTCGATGCCCAGCTCGTCCAGGGCCCGCTTGGCGGCGGCGACCTGCGGCTGCCCGCCGTCGACCACGACGAGCTGGGGCGGGTAGGCGAACTTCCGCGGCCTGCCCTCGTCGTCCTTCAGGCCGTTCCCAGAGGTCAGCAGACCGTCCCCGGTGTCCTGGAGGCCGCCTGCCGTGCCCTGAAGGCCGTCCTCGGTGTCCTGCAGGCCGCCTCCGGTGCCCTGAAGGCCGTCCTCGGTGTCCTGAAGGCCGTCGCCCGGGGTCTGCGGGCCGTCCCCGACCAGGTCGGTGGAGTCCTCGTCCACCCACTCGCCGGTCCTCTCCTTCTCGGCGATGTACCGCTTGAAGCGGCGGGAGATCACCTCGTGCATCGAGCGCACGTCGTCCTGGCCCGCGAAGCCCTTGATCTGGAACCGGCGGTACTCGCTCTTGCGCTGGAGGCCGTCCTCGAAGACGACCATCGAGGCGACGACGTCGTCGCCCTGGAGATGCGAGATGTCGTAGCACTCGATGCGCAGCGGGGCGCTGTCCAGGCCGAGCGCGTCGGCGATCTCCTCCAGCGCGCGCGAGCGCGTGGTCAGGTCGGAGGCGCGCCTGGTCTTGTGCAGGACGAGGGACTGCTGGGCGTTGCGCTGCACGGTCTCCATCAGCGCCTTCTTGTCGCCCCGCTGCGGGATGCGCAGGGAGACCTGGGAACCGCGGCGCTCGGTGAGCCACTGCTGGGCCGGCTCCAGCGGCTCGGGCAGGGCGGGGACGAGGACCTCCTTGGGCACGGAGTCGCCCCGCTCCTCGCCGTAGAGCTGCTGGAGGGCGTGCTCGACGAGGGCACCGGTGGTGACGTCCTCGACCTTGTCGGTGACCCAGCCGCGCTGGCCCCGCACCCGTCCGCCGCGGACGTGGAAGATCTGGACGGCCGCCTCCAGCTCGTCCTCCGCGACGGCGATCAGGTCGGCGTCGGTCGCGTCGGCGAGCACGACCGCGTTCTTCTCCATGGCCTTCTTCAGGGCCTCGATGTCGTCGCGCAGGCGAGCGGCCCGCTCGTACTCCATCTCCTCGGCCGCCTCCGTCATCCGCCTCTCCAGCCGGCGCAGGTGGGCGCCCGTGCGGCCGGTCATGAAGTCGCAGAACTCGTCGGCGAGTTCCCGGTGCTCCTCGGGCGAGATCCGGCCGACGCAGGGCGCGGAGCACTTGCCGATGTAGCCCAGCAGACAGGGGCGGTCGGTGCGGGCGGCGTTCTTGAACACACCGGCCGAGCAGGTACGCACCGGGAAGACGCGCAGCAGCAGGTCCACGGTGTCGCGGATCGCCCACGCGTGCGCGTACGGGCCGAAGTAGCGCACACCCTTCTTCTTGTGACCGCGCATCACCTGCACGCGCGGGAACTCCTCGTTCATCGTCACCGCGAGGTAGGGGTAGCTCTTGTCGTCGCGGTACTTGACGTTGAACCGGGGGTCGTACTCCTTGATCCAGGAGTACTCCAGCTGGAGCGCCTCGACCTCCGTGGACACCACCGTCCACTCCACGGACGCCGCCGTGGTGACCATGGTGCGGGTGCGGGGGTGCAGGTTCGCCAGGTCCTGGAAGTAGTTCGCCAGGCGCTGGCGCAGGCTCTTCGCCTTTCCGACGTAGATCACCCGGCGGTGCTCGTCGCGGAACCTGTAGACCCCGGGAGAGTCCGGGATCTGTCCCGGCCGGGGGCGGTAGCTGGAGGGGTCGGCCATGTTTCACACCCTACTGGCGTGCGGTGACAGCGCGTCGCGGCTGTGGACAACGGCGGCGGGCCGCGGAGGACGAGTCCCGCCAGGTGTTGTCGGGGCTTGGTCAACACGCTTCAATGCGGGGGAACTCGGGGCGGGCTCCGCCGCCCGTGCGCACGGTCCGACCCACCGTGGGAACGCCTCACAGAAAGGCCCCCTGCATGCCGCACGCCCCTCACCACGCGGACGCCGCCGCCGTCGCCACCGCGGAGCCGGACGCGGACGGGGGCGCGAGGCCGCACCCGGACCTGGACTCGGTGCTCAGCGGCGGCCCCTTCCACGTCGCGCTGCGGGCCGCCATCGCCGCGCGCGGGCTGCCGCTCCAGCGCGTGCAGCACCATCTGTCGCGCCACGGGGTCAAGGTCGGCGTCACCAGTCTCAGCTACTGGCAGCAGGGCGCCCGCAGGCCCCAGCGCCCCGAGTCGCTGCGCGCGGTACGGGCGCTGGAGGAGATACTCCAGCTGCCGGAGGAGTCGCTGATCCGGCTGCTGGCCGAGGACGAGGACCCGTCGGGCGAGCCACGTCCCGCGGCTCGCTCCTACCGGTCCCTGGTGGCGGCCGACGGCGTCCTGGACGGGCTGCGCGCAGAGCTGAGGGCCCCGGCCGACGGCGGACTGCACACCCTCGGGCTGCACGAACGGGTCCGCGTCGGTGAGCGGCGGGAGCTGGCGGGCCGCGAGTCGCACCACATCGTGCGCGCCCACCGGGACGGCGTCGACCGCTTCCTTGCCGTGTACCACGGCGACCCCGGCTGCTCCCCCGCGCTGATGGGCGTCCGGGCCCTGGAGAACTGCCGCACCGGGCGGGTCCTGGTGGACGAGGAGACCGGAGTCCTCGTAGCGGAGCTGCTCTTCGACACGCGGCTGCGCTCCGGTGAAACCTTCCTCTTCCGGTACGGCGTGCGGGACGGTACGGCGGGCGTGTCCCGGGAGTACGCGCGCGGGTTCGCCCTGCCCGGCGGCCAGTACGCGCTCCAGGTCCGCTTCGACGGGCCCGGTCTGCCGGTGCGCTGCCACCGGTTCGCCCAGCACTCGGCGGCGGCGCCGCGCGGTGGCCGTCAGGACCTCACGGTGAGCGACCGGCACCGTTCGGTCCACTTCGTCGAGCCACGGCTGCGGACGGGGATCGTGGGGATCGGCTGGGACTGGGAGTGAGACCCGGGAAGCGAACCCCCAAGGAGTGAACGCCTGGAGGCGAACCCCGGGGAGTGCCCCTGTGGGGTGACGCCCCGGGATCAGGCGGTCGCGGCCGGGCCCGCCACGATCCGGCCGCCCTTCGCCCGCACCGGCAGCTCCTTCAGCGGCGCCGTGGCCGGCTGCTGGAGGACCTCGCCGCTGGTGGCGTCGAACTCGCTGCCGTGGCAGGGGCAGATCAGCCGGGTCCCCTCCAGCTTGTTGATCGGGCACAACGCGTGCGTGCAGATCGTGCTGTACGCCTTCAGTCCGCCCTCGGCGTCCCGGCTGACGACGACGTTGTGGTCCCGGTAGAGCTTCGCGCTCCCCGGGGCGACCTCGCTCTCCGCGCCCAGGTCGACCGGCGCGGTCGGCTCGGAGTCCACGGTCTCCCCGCCCGGCGCGCACGCGCCGAGGCCGAGCCCGGCGACGGGGGTGAGGGCGGCTCCGCGCAGGACGGTTCGGCGGGACGGGGCGGGTCGGCCGGGCATGCGGATCTCCACAGGTCAAAGGGTGGGCACGGCGACGATACCGGCCGGGGCGGACGCGGCCGGCGTCGGGGGCGCACGGCTCCGAAGCGGACGTAAACGCTTGCGCAAGCGTTTACGTGTGCCGCCGAATGGGATACGTTCCCCGCCGGAACGCCGCGTGCAGCGCGGTCCCGGAACTCACGCGGAGGGAGGACACCATGGCGACCATGGCCGACGTGGCCCGTGCCGCGGGCGTCTCCGTGGCCACCGTCTCGCATGTGCTCAACGGCACCCGCCCGGTGCTCCCGCACACCCGGCAGGCCGTCCTGGACGCCGTCGAGCGGCTCGCCTACACCCCGAACTCCCTCGCCCGGTCCCTGGTCACCGCCCGCACCCGCTCCATCGGCCTGGCGGTGTCGGCGATCAGCAACCCCTACTTCACGGAGATCCTCCAGGGCGTAGAGGCCGCCGCCCTGGAGCACGGCTACAGCCTGCTCATCGCCGATCCGCACGACGACCCCGGGCACGAGCGGAAGGTCGTCCAGCTCCTGCACGAGCGTCGGGTCGACGGCATGATCGTCGCCCCGTCCCCGGACCCGCGGGACCTGCTGTCCTACCTGCGCCGCCACGCCGTACCGGCCGTGTTCCTGGACCGGCTGGTGGACGAGGGCGAGAGCCCCCGCTTCGACCAGGTGTGCGCGGCGGGCGCCGAACCGACGGCCCGGCTGGTCACCCATCTCGCCGGGCTCGGCCACCGCCGGATCGGCCTGGTCGCGGGGCGCCCCGGGCTGAGCACCACGGGTGAGCGGATCGCCGGCTACCGGCACGGACTCGACCGCGTGGGTCTCGCCCACGACGAACAGCTGATCGCGCACGGCGACTCCGAAGCGGCCGGCGCGGAGCGTGCCACCGCCGCCCTGCTTTCCCTCGCCGACCCGCCGACGGCCCTGGTGACCGCCAACAACGCGATGACCATCGGTGCCCTGCGCTCCCTGCGGGCGCACGGGCTGTCCGTGCCCGGCGACATCGCCCTGTGCTGTTTCGACGACTTCGCCTGGGCCGACCTGTTCGAGCCCCGGCTGACCGCGGTGGCCCAGCCCAGCAGGGAGCTGGGCGCCCGCGCCGTCCGGGTGCTGCTGGAACGCCTCGCCGAGCCGGACCGGCCCGCCCGGACCGTGCGGCTCGACTGCGCCTTCGTCCACCGCACCTCGTGCGGCTGTCCCGATCCCCTTCCGTCCGCGAGCAAAGGAACCGACTCGTGATCGTCGTCGCCGGTGAGGCCCTGATCGACCTCGTGCCCGAGGGCACGGGC
Source organism: Streptomyces sp. NPDC048002 (assembly GCF_040653275.1). Lineage (NCBI taxonomy): Bacteria > Bacillati > Actinomycetota > Actinomycetes > Kitasatosporales > Streptomycetaceae > Streptomyces > Streptomyces sp. NPDC048002. The sequence continues at coordinate 17,339 of NZ_JBEZNL010000053.1, forward strand.
GCCCTCGCGACCCTGCGGCCGGCGCTCGGCGGCGGCCCCTTCAACACCGCGGTGGCCCTCGGCCGCCTCGGCTCCCCCACCGCCTTCTGCTCCCGGACCTCCTCCGACGCCTTCGGCGAGGCCCTGCTGGAGGGGCTGCGCCGGGACGGGGTGGACGTGTCGGGGGTGCAGCGGGGGCCCGAGCCGACGACCCTGGCGGTCGCCACGCTCGACGGGGACGGCTCGGCGGCCTACTCCTTCTACGTCGAGGGCAGCGCCGACCGGCAGTTCACCGCCCCCGCGGCGCTCCCGGAGGGCACGCGCGCGGTGTCCTTCGGCACCTGTTCGCTGGTGCTGGAGCCGGGGGCGAGCGCCTACGAGGAGCTGATGCGGGCCGCGGCCGCGCGGGGCGTGTTCACGGCGCTCGACCCCAACATCCGCCCCGGGCTCATCCCCGACCCGGACGCCTACCGGGCCCGGTTCCGCGGCTGGCTGCCCTCGGTCACCCTGCTGAAGCTGTCCGCCGAGGACGCCGACTGGCTGGGCGGCACCCCGCGCGAGTGGCTGGCGCGGGGTCCGGCGGCCGTGGTGGTCACCCGGGGCGGCGAAGGGCTCACGGTCTTCACCCGCGACGGGGCCGAGCACTCCGTGCCGGGCGAGCGGGTCGACGTGGTGGACACCATCGGGGCCGGTGACACGGTGAACGCCGCCCTGCTGCACGGGCTGTCCGTCCAGGACGCCCTGTCGGAGGCGGCGGTGGCCCGCCTGGGCGCCGAGGAGTGGACCCGGCTGCTGCGCTTCGCGGCGCGCGCGGCGGCGGTCACCTGCTCGCGCGCGGGAGCGGAACCGCCGTACGCCGCGGAACTGGCCGGGGTCCCGCTCAGCCGCTGACCGCGCGCGGGGCGCCGGGGTGCGGGCCATGGAGTTCATCGAGCCCGCGGGTGCCCGAACCCGGACGTGGCGCGCCCTCACGGAGGGTTCTCCGCGGGGGCGCGCCGCTGTCGTCCGGCGGACGGGGCTCAGGCCTTGCGGGCCCGGGTCGTCTTCTTCGCCGGTGCCGCCTTCTTGGCGGTCCCGGTGGCCTTCTTGGCGGCGGCGGTTCCGGCGGTCTTCTTGGCTGCTGTGGTTCCGGTGGCCTTCTTCGCGGCCGTGGTTCCGGTGGCCTTCTTCGCGGCCGTCGCGCCGGTGGTCCGCGCGCCGGTGGTCCGCGCGGTGGCGGTCTTCTTCGCCGTCGTCTTGGCCGCGACCGTCTTCTTCGCCGCTGCCTTGCGCGGGGCCTTCACCGAGCTGGCGTCGCTGACCCGGTCGGCGCCGAGGATCTCCCGCAGGAACTTGCCGGTGTGGCTGGCGGGGACCGCGGCGATCTCCTCGGGGGTGCCCTCGGCGACCACCAGACCGCCGCCGGCACCGCCTTCGGGGCCCATGTCGACGACCCAGTCGGCCGTCTTGATCACGTCCAGGTTGTGCTCGATGACGATGACCGTGTTGCCCTTGTCGACCAGCCCGGCCAGGACCTTCAGCAGCTTGCTGATGTCCTCGAAGTGCAGACCGGTGGTCGGCTCGTCCAGGACGTAGACCGTGCGGCCGGTGGAGCGCTTCTGCAGTTCGCTGGCGAGCTTGACCCGCTGGGCCTCGCCACCGGACAGGGTGGTGGCGGACTGGCCGAGCCGGACGTAGCCGAGGCCGACGTCGTTCAGCGTCCTGAGGTGGCGGTTGATCGCCGGAACGGCCTCGAAGAAGTCCATGGCCTCCTCGATCGGCATGTTCAGGACCTCGGCGATGGACTTGCCCTTGTAGTGGACCTCCAGGGTCTCCCGGTTGTACCGGGCGCCGTGGCAGACCTCGCACGGGACGTAGACGTCCGGGAGGAAGTTCATCTCGATCTTGATCGTGCCGTCGCCGGCGCAGTTCTCGCAGCGGCCGCCCTTGACGTTGAAGGAGAACCGGCCCGGCAGATAGCCGCGCACCTTCGCCTCGGTGGTCTCCGCGAACAGCTTGCGGACGTGGTCGAAGACGCCGGTGTAGGTCGCCGGGTTGGAGCGCGGGGTGCGGCCGATGGGCGACTGGTCGACGTGCACGACCTTGTCGACGAGGTCGTCGCCGTCCACGCGCGTGTGCCGCCCCGGGACGCTCCGGGCGCCGTTCAGCTCGCGCGCCAGGTGCGTGTACAGGATGTCGTTGACCAGCGTGGACTTGCCGGATCCGGAGACCCCGGTGACGGCGGTGAACACGCCGAGCGGGAACGAGACGTCGATGTCCTGGAGGTTGTTCTCGCGGGCGCCGTGCACCGTGAGCCGCCGGGAGGGGTCCTGCGGGCGCCGGATGTCGGGCAGCGGGATCGACTTCTTGCCGGAGAGGTACTGTCCGGTCTGCGACTCGGCGTTGGCGAGCAGTTCCTTCAGGGAGCCGCTGTGCACGACCTTGCCGCCGTGCTCGCCCGCGCCGGGGCCGATGTCGACGATCCAGTCGGCGACCTTGATGGTGTCCTCGTCGTGCTCGACGACGATGAGCGTGTTGCCCATGTCGCGCAGCCGGACCAGGGTCTCGATCAGCCGGTGGTTGTCGCGCTGGTGCAGGCCGATGGAGGGCTCGTCCAGGACGTACAGGACGCCGACGAGACCGGAGCCGATCTGGGTGGCCAGCCGGATGCGCTGGGCCTCACCGCCGGAGAGGGTGCCGGCGGCGCGGTTCAGCGAGAGGTAGTCCAGGCCGACGTCGACCAGGAACCGCAGCCGCTCGTTGACCTCCTTCAGCACCCGCTCGGCGATCTTCTTGTCGCGGGCGTTGAGCTTCAGCTTGCCGAGGAACTCCGCGCAGTCGCTGATCGACATCGCCGAGACCTCGGCGATCGACTTCTCCATGACCGTGACCGCGAGGACGATCGGCTTGAGCCGGGTGCCCTCGCAGGTGGGGCAGGGCACCTCGCGCATGTAGCCCTCGAAGCGCTCCCGGCTGGCGTCGGACTCGGCCTCGCCGTGCCGCCGCTTGACGAAGGGCACGGCGCCCTCGAAGGGCGTGGTGTAGACCCGCTCGCGGCCGTACCGGTTGCGGTAGCGGACCTCGATCTGCGTCTTGTGGCCGTACAGCAGGGCCTTCCTGGCGCGCTGCGGGAGCCCGGCGAAGGGGATGTCCGTACGGAAGCCCAGCGCGTCCGCGAGGGCGCCGATCAGCCGGCCGAAGTAGTCCTTGGTGTGGCCGTGCGACCAGGGGTGGATGGCGCCCTCGTCGAGGCTCTTGTCCTCGTCGGGGACGATCAGCTCGGGGTCGACCTCCATGCGCGTGCCGATGCCGGAGCACTCGGGGCAGGCACCGAAGGGCGAGTTGAAGGAGAAGGAGCGCGGCTCCAGCTCCTCGAAGGAGAGGTCGTCGTACGGGCAGTACAGGTGCTCCGAGTACATGCGCTCGCGCTCGGGGTCGTCCTCGGGGAGGTCGACGAAGTCCAGCACGACCATGCCGCCGGAGAGGCCCAGTGCGGTCTCGACGGAGTCGGTGAGGCGGCGCTTGGCGGTGTCCTTCACCGTGAGGCGGTCGACGACCACCTCGATGGTGTGCTTCTCCTGCTTCTTCAACGTGGGCGGGCTGGACAGCTGGATCGTCTCGCCGTCCACGCGCGCGCGGGAGTAGCCCTTGGTCTGGAGTTCCGCGAAGAGGTCGACGAACTCGCCCTTGCGCTCGCGGACCAGCGGGGAGAGCACCTGGAAGCGGCTGCCCTCGGGCAGCTCCAGCACCTTGTCGACGATGGCCTGCGGCGACTGCCGCGAGATCGGCCGGCCGCACTCGGGACAGTGCGGCTTGCCGATGCGCGCGAAGAGCAGGCGGAGGTAGTCGTAGACCTCGGTGATGGTGCCGACCGTGGAGCGCGGGTTGCGCGAGGTCGACTTCTGGTCGATGGAGACCGCGGGCGAGAGTCCCTCGATGAAGTCGACGTCCGGCTTGTCCATCTGGCCGAGGAACTGGCGGGCGTACGAGGAGAGCGACTCCACGTAGCGCCGCTGGCCCTCCGCGAAGATGGTGTCGAAGGCCAGCGAGGACTTGCCCGACCCCGACAGGCCCGTGAAGACGATGAGCGAGTCGCGCGGCAGGTCGAGCGAGACATTCTTGAGGTTGTGCTCGCGCGCGCCACGGACGATGAGACGGTCGGCCACGCCGGTCCGCACCTTTCTTGAGAGAAGTGACAGGGGCAGGGCCCCGGTCGTTCCCAGACTAGGGGGAGCCACTGACAACGCCGGTCGGTTCCCCGGATGCGTCAACAATCCCCGGCCATCCAGCATGCCCGACGTCACGCCCGACCATATAGCACGTGCATTCGATTTACGGCGCCGCTTCACCATCTTCACCCCAAGGTGTGGCGGCACTAAGGTCAGCAGCATGATTGATCACGCTCATGACCTGGCGTCGGTACGTGACGCGACCGAACGGCTGCTCACCGCTGCCGCCGCACTGGACAACGCCTCGGTGGCCGAGCCGTCACGGCTCCCGGGCTGGACCCGCGGTCATGTCCTCGCCCACCTCGCCCGCAACGCCGACGCCCTGGTGAACGTGTTCGAGGGGCGACCCATGTACGCCTCCGCCGAGGCCCGGGACGCCGACATCGAGCGGGACGCCCCGCGCCCCCTGCCCGTCCAGATCGCGGACGTGCGCGAGACCGCGGCCGCCTTCGACCGGATCGCGGAGGCGACCGGGGACTGGTCCCGGATCGTGGAGCTGCGCAACGGCGTCACCGACTCCGCGTCCCGGGTCCCGTTCCGGCGCTGGGTCGAGCTGGAGCTGCACCACGTGGACCTCGGGATCGGCTACGAGCTGGAGGACCTGCCGGAGGAGTTCACCCGGCGCGAGTCCGACTTCCTCGCCGAGCGGTTCCTCGGCCACCCCGACGTCCCCGCGCTGGTGATCGAGCCGGCGGGCGGCAAGACCCTGCGCTCCGGGCGCGCCGAGGGCGAGCCGGTCACCGTCGGCGGGTCGGCGGCGGACGTGCTCGGCTGGCTCTGCGGCCGCCGCGACGGCTCGGCGCTGACGACGGCCGGCGGCCCCCTGCCGGCACTCCCCCCGCTATAGGCTGCCGACATGACGTACAGCGGAGAGGTGACGGTCGGGGGCCCGGCGGACGTGCACGAGCTCAAGGACCTGATGATCACCAAGATCGCGGTCGGTCCGATGGACAACAACTGCTATCTGCTGCGCTGCCGGGCGACGGACGAGCAGCTGCTCATCGACGCGGCGAACGACGCGGAGACACTGATCGGCATGATCGGTGACGACGGGATCGCCTCGGTCGTCACGACCCACCAGCACGGTGATCACTGGCAGGCGCTGGCCCGGGTGGTGGAGGCCACCGGCGCCCGCACCTACGCGGGGCGCGAGGACGCCGGGGGGATCCCGGTCCCGACCGACGTCCCGGTCGACGACGGCGACGTGGTCCGGGTGGGGCGGGTGGAGCTGACGGCGCGCCACCTGGTCGGCCACACACCCGGCTCGATCGCCCTCGTCTACGACGACCCGCACGGGCATCCCCATGTGTTCACGGGGGACTGTCTGTTCCCCGGAGGTGTGGGCAACACCCGTAAGGACCCACAGGCGTTCGCAAGCCTGATCGACGACGTCGAGTCGAAGCTGTTCGCCGTGCTCCCGGACGAGACCTGGGTCTACCCGGGCCACGGCAACGACACGACCCTCGGCGCGGAGCGGCCCCAGCTGCCGGAGTGGCGCGCGCGGGGCTGGTGACACCCGGGGTGGACGTCGGGCGTACGGCGCCCGGCGTGCACGCCCTCACCGCGCGCGTGGGGCGCGGCCCGTCGGCCGGCCTACGCCTCGGCCCGCGCCGGACCCGCCAGCGCCGCGACGCGCTCCACGCCGAAGACGTACCCCTGCACCCCGCAGCCGGCGATGACCCCGTCCGCGCGCAGCGAGACGTAGGAGTGGTGGCGGAAGGACTCCCGCTGGTGGATGTTGGAGATGTGGACCTCCAACACCGGCAGGCCGTCGCAGGTGTTGAGCGCGTCCAGGATCGCCACCGAGGTGTGCGAGTAGGCGCCCGGGTTGATCACGATCCCGCAGTGGTTCAGCCGTGCCTCGTGGATCCAGTCGACCAGTTCCCCCTCGTGGTTGGACTGGCGGAAGTCCACCGTCCCGCCGTGCGCGGCCGCCGCCTTGGCGCACAGCGCCTCGACGTCGGCGAGGGTGTCGGAGCCGTAGATCTCGGGCTGACGCTGGCCGAGCAGGTTCAGGTTGGGGCCGTTGAGGATCATGATCGGGGCGTTGGCCAGGGTGCGGGGCACGGTTCCTCCGGTCCGTTCGAGGTGGCACGGCCGCTTCAGGACCGCTGCTCAGACCCGGTTTATCACGGTGCGCGCCCGGCGCGACGGCCCGTACCCTGCCCGGCATGACGACGATCTCGTATCCCCCCAAGCCCTCCCCCGGTGATCGTGTGGCCGTCATCTCACCAGCCAGCGGCCTGCCCGGACTCTTCCCGCGCCCCTACGAACTGGGCCTGGAGCGGCTGCGCGAGGAGTACGGGCTGGTCCCGGTCGAGTACCCGGCCACCCGGAGGATGGGCTCCACACCCCAGGAGCGCGCCGACGACATCCACGCCGCGTTCGCCGACCCGGAGATCAAGGCGGTGTTCGCGTCCATCGGCGGCGACGACCAGATCACCGTGCTACCGCTGCTGGACCGGGAGTTGATCCGCGCCCACCCCAAGCCGTTCTTCGGGACCAGCGACAACACCAACCTGCTCGCCTTCCTCTACAACACCGGCATCGTCGGTAACCACGGTGGTTGCGTCATGGTGGAGCTGGGCCGTCCCGGCGCCATGAACCCGCAGACCGCCGAGTCGCTGCGCGCGGCCCTGTTCACCTCGGGGCCCTACGAACTCAGGCCCGCCGAGCGGTGGAACGACATAGGCCGCGACTGGGCGGACCCCGCCACCTTCGAGACGGAGCCGGAGCTGCGGCCCGGCTCGGGCTGGACCTGGGTGAACGCCGAACGTGCCGTGGAGGGCCGCGCCTGGGGCGGCAACCTGGAGATCCTCGGCTGGCTGCTGATGGCCGACCGCGAGATTCCCCGCGATCCCGCGGAACTCGACGGCGGTGTCCTCTTCCTGGAGACCTCGGAGGAACTGCCGAGCGCGGCCGAGGTGTTCCGCACGCTGCGCAACATGGGCGAGCGGGGGCTGCTGCGGCGCTTCTCGGCGCTGCTGATGGGCCGCGCCAAGACCTGGTCCTTCGAGCAACCCAACGGCCCCGCGGAGGCGGCCCGTTACGCCGAGGAACAGCGCGAGGCGGTCCTGCGCGCGATGCGGGCGTACGCCCCCGGCACCATGATCGTCTTCGATGTCGACCTGGGGCACACCGATCCCCAGCAGGTCGTCCCCTACGGCGGGACGGTCCGGGTCGACGGCCCGGCCCGGCGCATCACGGTCACGTACTGAGCCACCGACGCGCGTCCCACACCCCCGTAACCAGCGGTCACCGTGGGTGGTTGACGCGGCATGCACGACGTACGCTCCGTGAGGGCGCCCGCGCCCTCGATGTTCCGGCTCGCCGCCGCCTCGCTCGCCGGGACGGCCATCGAGTTCTACGACTTCTTCGTCTACGGCACCGCCGCGGCCCTGGTCCTGGGGCCGCTGTTCTTCCCGACGTTCTCGCCGCTGGCGGGGACCCTGGCCGCGTTCGGGACGTTCGCGGTCGGGTTCGTGGCGCGGCCGCTCGGCTCCGTGGTGTTCGGGCACATCGGGGACCGGTACGGGCGGCGCCCGGTCCTCGTCGGCTCCCTGCTGCTGACCGGTGCCTCCACGGTCGCGGTCGGCTGCGTGCCCACGTACGGCACGATCGGGGTGGCCGCCCCCGTGCTCCTGCTCCTGCTGCGGTTTCTGCAGGGCTTCGGGCTCGGCGGGGAGTGGGGCGGAGCGGTCCTGCTCACCGCCGAGCACGCGCCCGCCGAGCGGCGCGGGCTGTGGTCGAGCTTCCCGCAGGTGGGTCCGGCGGTCGGCTTCCTGCTCGCGAACGGGGTGACACTGGCGCTGGCCGCCTCCCTCTCCGAGGCGCAGTTCGCCCAGTGGGGCTGGCGGGTGCCGTTCTGGGCCGCCGGGGTACTGGCCGTAGCCGGGCTGTGGCTGAGGTCGTCGCTCCCGGAGAGTCCGCGGTTCCTGGAGTTGAGGGACCACGCGCGCGTGCCCCTGGTCGAGGTGGTGCGCGACCACGGGCGGCTCGTCCTGCTGACCGCCGGCGCGCTGGCCGTCGGGTACGCGATCTTCTACGCGGTGACGACCTGGTCCCTCGCCTACGGGACGGAACGGCTCGGCGTGAGCCGTGTCGACATGCTGGTCTGCATCATGGGCGCCGTGCTGGTGAAGGGGTCGCTCACCCCGGTGGCGGCGATGCTGGGCGACCGGTACGGGCGCCGGCCCCTGTGTCTGGCCGGGTGCGCGGCGGCCGCGGTGTGGATGTTCCCGATGGTCGCGCTGCTCGCCACGGGCGAGCCGCTGCTGATGTTCGTGGGCTTCCTGGGCGCGCTGCTCGCGTTCGTCACCATGTTCGCGGTCATCGCCGCGTATCTGCCGGAGTTGTACGAGCCCCGGGTGCGCTGCACGGGTGCCGCGGTCGGCTACAACCTGGGCGGGGTGCTGGGCGGCGCGCTCACCCCCATCGCCGCCACCGCGCTGGCCGAGCAGGGCGGGCGGGTGCCGTGGGGTGTGGGCGCCTATCTGACCGGGATCGCGCTGTTCAGCCTGGGCTGCTTCGCCCTGCTGCCGGAGACACGCCCGGTACGCGCGGTGGCGGCGGCGCCGGTCATGGATTGATCGCGAGTTCCAGGTAGGCGGCGAAGATGACCAGGTGCACGCCGCCCTGGAGCGGGGTCGCCCGGCCCGGGACGACGGTCAGGGAGCTGACCACGACGGTCAGGGCGAGCAGGACCATGTGGGTGGCTCCGAGGCCGAGGACGAGCGGGCCGGAGAGCCAGATCATGGCCAGGGCCACCGCCGGGATGGTCAGGCCGATGCTGGCCATCGCCGAGCCGAGTGCCAGGTTGAGGCTGGTCTGCACGCGGTCGCGGCGGGCGGAGCGCAGCGCGGCGATCGTCTCCGGAAGCAGCACCAGCAGGGCGATGATCACACCGACGACGGCGTGTCCGAGGCCCGCGGACTCCACGCCTGACTCGATGGTCGGGGAGACCGCCTTGGCCAGGCCGACCACCCCGATCAGGGCCAGGCCCAGCAGGCTCAGGCTGATCAGCGCGGTGCGCGCGGACGGCGCGTCGGCGTGGTGGTCGGCGGTGATCACCTCGCCCTGCCGGGTGATGGGCAGGAAGTAGTCCCGGTGCCGCACGGTCTGGGTCGCGACGAACAGGCCGTAGAGGATGAGCGAGGACAGGGCCGCGAAGGTGAGCTGGACTCCGGAGAACTCCGGGCCGGGCTTGCTCGTGGTGAAGGTCGGCAGGACCAGGCTGAGCGTGGCGAGGGTGGCGACCGTGGCCAGGGCCGCGCCGGTGCCCTCGGGGTTGAAGACGGCGGTGCCGTGTCTGAGGGACGCGACCAGGAGACTCAGGCCGACGATGCCGTTGCAGGTGATCATCACGGCGGCGAAGACGGTGTCCCGGGCCAGGGTGGCGCTCTTGTCGCCGCCGTCGACCATCAGGGTGACGATCAGGGCCACCTCGATGACGGTGACCGCCACGGCGAGCACCAGGGAGCCGAAGGGTTCGCCCACCCGGTGGGCGACGACCTCGGCATGGTGCACCGCCGCGAGGACGGCTCCGGCCAGCACCACCGTCACCACCGCGACGACGGCGCCGGGCAGGTCCCGGCCCCAGGTGAGGACGAGCAGGACGACCGCCAGTACCGGCACGGTGGCCGTCCACTGGAGGGCGAGCGACCTGAGCCGAGCGATCATGCTGTGATCGTCGCAAAGGGGAACGGGCCCCGCACGTCGGCCGTGCGAGGCCCGTTCCAAGCCGCCGGCCCCTCCCGGTGGGAGGAGCCGGCGGATCGTGCCCGGTCGCTGCGGGGTCCGAGGCTTGTCAGGCCTCGATGGAGTCCTTCGGAGCGCCTTCGCTGTCCTTGCGCGCCGCCTCGGCCGCCTCCTGCTTCTTCGAAGCGCGAAGGCTGGTGATCGTGGTGACGATCAGGACGGAACAGATGACGCCGAGGGAGACCGGAATACCGATCTCCGGGACGTGCACCCCGGACTCGTGCAGGGCGTGCAGCACCAGCTTGACGCCGATGAAGCCGAGGATGATCGACAGGCCGTAGCTCAGGTGGACCAGCTTCTTCAGCAGTCCGCCGATGAGGAAGTACAGCTGCCGCAGACCCATCAGCGCGAAGGCGTTGGCGGTGAACACGATGTACGGGTCCTGCGTCAGACCGAAGATCGCGGGGATGGAGTCCAGGGCGAACAGGACGTCCGTCGTACCGATCGCGAGCATCACGACCAGCATCGGGGTCATGACCCGCTTGCCGTTCTCCTCGATCCACAGCTTGGTGCCGTGGTAGCGGTCGGCGACACCGAAGCGGCGCTCGGCGGCCTTGAGGAGCTTGTTCTCCTCGAACTCCTCGTCCTCCTCGTTGGCACGGGCCTCCTGGATGAGCTTCCAGGCGGTCCAGATGAGGAAGGCGCCGAAGAGGTAGAACACCCACGCGAAGCTGGCGAGGATCGCGGCACCGGCGGCGATGAAGATCGCGCGGAGCACCAGGGCGATCAGCACACCGATGAGCAGCACGCGCTGCTGGTACTGCGAGGGAACGGCGAACTTCGCCATGATCAGCACGAAGACGAAGAGGTTGTCGACGCTCAGCGACTTCTCGGTGATGAAGCCGGCGAAGAACTCACCGGCGGGCTGGCCGCCGCCGAACACCAGCAGGCCGAGGCCGAAGAGCCCGGCCAGGGCGATCCAGACAACCGTCCAGATTCCGGCTTCCTTGATGGACACGTCGTGCGGCTTGCGGCCGATGAAGAAGTCGACCGCGATGAGGGCCGCCAGGCCCACGATCGTCAGGACCCACAGGGTCGCGGAAACATCCACTGCGCCTCCGGCAGTACGTAACGGCAAATGTCAGCGTCGTCGCTGCCGGAGGTCTCTTCCACCCGAGTTCGGGCCGACGCCCCGGGATCTGGTCTGATCCGTATTGACGGGTACGCCGCAGTAGACAGGGAGTACTCCCCTCCGCACGAACGAGAGTACCCAATCACCAAGGAAAGGTAAAGGAGAAGGTAAAAAGAGACCCAAAAGCCCAGGTGGAAGGCGCTTTACGGATGCTTTGTAAAGCTGGGGTCAGGTCATCGGTCCCAGGAGCGGCGGGCCTCGGCGACCTGGGTGAGCACCTGCTGGAGGATGTCGCTGCCGGGCGGCACGAGCGGCGGCTCGTACGTCCAGGCGTGCCCCACCCAGGGGTCGGCGAGGTGATCCTCGGCCACCGGGGTCAGTCGCAGCAGCGAACGCCACAGCGGGTCCAGCAACGGCCCATAGGCGGAGGCTTCCTCGCGGTCGGCGACCATCATCAGGTGCACGCCGACGGAGGGGCCCTCGTCCGCGAGATAGCGGAGCTGGTTCACCGCCCGGTCGTCGAAGCCGTGCGGGAAGTCGTTGACGATCAGCAGCTGCTGGGAGGTGTCGAAGCCCGGCGGCAGCGACTCGGACGCGCCCCCGCGCACGGCCATCTGCACCAGGTCGACGCGCTGGGTGAGCCGGCCGAGAACCTCGGTCACCCCGGCCGCGCCGACGGCGGGCGGAGCGGCGAGGACACCGGTGCGCACCAGCGGGGCGAGCGCCTGGGCGCCGGAACCGGCCGGGTCGATGACCTGGACGGTGAAGTCCCCCGCCGGATAGACCGCGAGCAGCCTGGCCGCGTGCGCCACCGCCGTCTCCATGGCGAGCCGGCGCAGATCGTGCGAGTCGTGGAACACGCCGTCCGAGAAGTTGGACGGGCCGCTGTCGATCCACAGCCCCCGCTCCAGCGGCAGCCGGACCAGCATCGGGATGCGCAGCGGCTCGCTCTCCGGCAGGTGCAGATCACCCAGGCGCAGCGCCATGGGCAGTTCCATGGGCACGCGGTAGGCGTGCCAGACGGGGTTGTCCCAGCGGGCGTACGCGGGCGGCAGCGCGGGCTCGACGACGTCGGACTCCGCGGTCAGCTGAGCGAGGTCCCGGTCCAGGGTGGCCCTGGCCTGGTCGACCAGCTGGGCGTGCTTGGCCTGGGCCGCCTCGCGCGCGGCGTCGCCCTGGCCGCCGATCCGGCTGCGCGGGTCGGAGAGGACCTGGTCGAGTTCCTTCTCCCTGCGCGAGTCGGCGAAGTCGACGGCGCTGCGGTAGGCGGCGGCCGTCCGGGCCAGGTCCTCGAACATGCCCCAGACCTGGTTGTACAGCCGCTCGTCCATGGACCAGCCGGTGGCGTCGCCCGCGACGGGCTGGCCGGGCCGGCCCGGCTGGGCGGGGGCCGCGGGCGGGGCGGGCGGCGGCGAGGCGGTGTTCCGGCGGCCCGGGTGGCTGTAGTTGACGGGCCCGCCCGCGGTGGGCGGGTCGGCGGGCGCGCCCGGGTAGCCCGGCGCGGGTGTGTTCTGCGGCGGCTGCCCGTCGCCGTACGGCGAGGCAGCGGGCGCCGGAGGTACGGGGGTGCCCTGGGTGCTGTAGGGCGATGCGGTGCTCTGGCCGCCCTGGTCGGGGCCGACGGCCGGTGCGGTCTGCGGCCGGGCGCGGTCGGTGTCCGCCGCCACGGGCGGGGGTGCCGGGACCGAGCGGGCCACGCCCTGGGCGACCGCCTCGTTGATGCGGTTCGCCAGGTGTCCGGCCTCGGGCAGGTTCTGGTCGGCGAGCAGCTCGGCGAGGCCGCCCGCGTAGCCCTGGCCGACGGCGCGGACCTTCCAGGCGCCCTGGCGGCGGTAGAGCTCCATGGCCACCACGGCGGACTCGGCGTCCAGACCGGTGATGGTGTAGCTGGCCACCTCGGCGCCGTCGAGGCCGGTGACCGCGACGAAGGGGGCGGCGACCGCGCCGAAGCGGACCGGGCCCCCCACGCCGGTGGGCAGGGCGAGCAGCACGGTGACCCGGTGCACGGCTTCCGGCACGGCGTCCAGGTCCACCGCGAGGCGATGGTCTGCGGCCGCCTGCCGGGAGACCTCCAGGCCCGGCAGGGTGGGCGTGCCCGGATGGGCCACCCACTCCGTGCCCTGGATCCGGCCGTTCTCGTCGCCGAGCGTGGCACCCGCCACGACCGGCGCGCCGGCCGAGACCCGGATCTCCAGGCGGGCCTGGGAGAGCGGGTGGTTCTGTCCCCGCACCAGCTCGGCCGTCATCGCCCTCGTCCCCCTGTGTCGCTGTGTCTCGTGTCGTGGAAGGTGCTGCTCGCCCGGTGGACTACAGGTGCGGCAGGATCGCCGGCATCAGGTCCTGGAAGGTACGGCCGTTGGCCGGCGTACCGAGGGCCGTCATCGTCCAGCCGGGGCCGGTGCGGTGCACCTTCGCCATGATCTGGGCGGTGTAGGCGCCGCCGCCCGCGAGCGTGTAGCGGGCGAGCTCCTGGCCGTTGGTCTCGTCGACCAGACGGCAGAAGGCGTTCTGCACTTCCTGGAAGGTCTGCCCCGTGAAGGAGTTCACGGTGAAGATGATCTGGTCGATGTGGACCGGCACGCGCTGGAGGTCGACGAGGATGGCCTCGTCGTCGCCGCCCTGGCCGACGCCGCCGACCAGGTTGTCACCGGTGTGCCGGACCGAGCCGTCGTCGCTCACGAGGTGGCGGAAGAAGACCACGTCGACGGGCTGCTTGTCGGCGAACAGGACGGCGGAGGCGTCCAGGTCGACCTCACGGGTGCGCGAGCCGAACAGGCCGCGCCGGGGGGCCGCCTGCCAGCCGAGACCCATGCGCACCGCGGTCAGGCTGCCGCCGTCGTTCTTCTGCAGACTGATGGCCTGACCCTTGGTCATGTTGACGGTCACGCGCTGATTCCCCTCTCGAACTGTCCCCTGTTTCCGCGGAGTCCGCGGATGACCTGAACCCTACGCAGCGGCACTGACAGTGCCGTACCCAGGGCCGCACTTTGTGTCGGTCTTGCAACACAGCGCGCCCCCACGCGCTCACCCCGTTCCCGTCAGGCCAGGCCCGCCTCTTTCATCTGCCGCAGTTCCTTCTTCATCTCGGAGACCTCGTCGCGCAGCCGGGCCGCGATCTCGAACTGGAGGTCGGCGGCGGCGGCGCGCATCCGGGCGGTCATCTCCTCGATCTGCTCGGCGAGGTCGGCCGCGGGGCGGTCGGTGGGGACGGGCTTCTTCTCCCCGGACTTCGCACCGGACTTCGCACCGGCACGGGCGCCGCCGCCCGCCGCCTTTCCGCCCAGGGAGGGCACCGGGGCCTTGGCGCCCTTGCCGTCCTTGGTCTTCCGGTAGCCGGAGCCGAGCAGTTCCTCGGTGTCGATGTCCTCGCGGGCGATCTGCGCGACGATGTCGTTGATCTTCTTGCGCAGGGGCTGCGGGTCGATGCCGTTGGCCTGGTTGTACGCGACCTGCTTCTCCCGGCGGCGGTTGGTCTCGTCGATGGCCTTCTCCATCGCCGGGGTGATCCTGTCGGCGTACATGTGAACCTGGCCGGAGACATTGCGCGCCGCGCGGCCGATGGTCTGGATCAGGGAGGTGCCCGAGCGCAGGAAGCCCTCCTTGTCGGCGTCGAGGATGGCCACCAGGGACACCTCGGGCAGGTCGAGTCCCTCGCGCAGGAGGTTGATGCCGACCAGGACGTCGTACTCGCCGGCGCGCAGCTCGCGCAGGAGTTCCACCCGGCGCAGCGTGTCGACGTCGCTGTGCAGGTAGCGGACCTGGATGCCGAGTTCCAGGAAATAGTCGGTGAGGTCCTCGGCCATCTTCTTGGTGAGGGTGGTGACCAGGACCCGCTCGTCCTTCTCCGTGCGCTCGCGGATCTCGTGCACCAGGTCGTCGATCTGGCCCTCGGTGGGCTTGACCACGACCTCCGGGTCCACCAGGCCGGTGGGGCGGATGATCTGCTCGACGGCGCCGTCGGAGCGGGAGAGTTCGTACTGGCCGGGGGTGGCCGACAGATAGACGGTCTGGCCGATGCGCTCCTGGAACTCCTCCCACTTCAGCGGGCGGTTGTCGAGGGCGGACGGCAGCCGGAAGCCGTGGTCGACCAGGGTCCGCTTGCGGGAGGCGTCGCCCTCGTACATGGCGCCGATCTGCGGCACGGTCACGTGCGACTCGTCGATGACGAGCAGGAAGTCGTCCGGGAAGTAGTCGAGCAGGGTGTTCGGCGGGGAGCCGGGCTCGCGGCCGTCGAAGTGCATGGAGTAGTTCTCGACGCCGGAGCAGCTGCCGATCTGGCGGAGCATCTCGATGTCGTACGTGGTCCGCATGCGCAGGCGCTGGGCCTCCAGGAGTTTGCCCTGCTTCTCCAGTTCGGCGAGGCGCTCCCCCAGCTCCTTCTCGATGTCGTTGACCGCGCGCTCCATGCGCTCCGGGCCGGCCACGTAGTGGGAGGCGGGGAAGACGTAGAGCTGCTCGTCGTCGCTGATGATCTCGCCGGTGAGCGGGTGCAGGGTGGACAGCGCCTCGATCTCGTCGCCGAACATCTCGATCCGGACGGCCAGCTCCTCGTAGACCGGGAAGATCTCGATGGTGTCGCCGCGGACCCGGAAGGTGCCCCGGGTGAATGCCAGGTCGTTGCGGGTGTACTGGATGTCGACGAAGCGGCGCAGCAGCTGGTCTCGGTCGATCTCCTCGCCGACCTTCAGGGGGACCATGCGGTCCACGTACTCCTGCGGGGTGCCGAGGCCGTAGATGCAGGAGACGGAGGCGACCACAACGACGTCGCGGCGGGTGAGCAGCGAGTTGGTGGCGGAGTGGCGCAGCCGCTCGACCTCCTCGTTGATCGAGGAGTCCTTCTCGATGTAGGTGTCCGACTGCGGGACGTAGGCCTCGGGCTGGTAGTAGTCGTAGTACGAGACGAAGTACTCGACGGCGTTGTTCGGCAGGAGCTCGCGGAACTCGTTCGCCAGCTGGGCGGCCAGGGTCTTGTTCGGGGCCATCACCAGGGTGGGGCGCTGGAGCTGCTCGATCATCCACGCGGTGGTGGCGGACTTGCCGGTGCCGGTCGCGCCGAGCAGCACGACGTCCTTCTCACCGGCCTTGATGCGCCGGGCGAGGTCGGCGATGGCCTGCGGCTGGTCGCCGCTGGGCTGGTAGGGGCTGACGACCTCGAAGGGCGCCACCGTGCGTTCGATGCTGGAAACGGGCCGCATGGATCCACCGTACGGCCCCCCACTGACAACGCGGTCCGGTCAGCGGTTCTGCGGGGTGCGGGAGCGGTGCTCGACGGTGCTCCGGCGGGGGCGGGGCCGGCGGGCCTGGTGGGCGGTCGTGGCGTGGGCCGGGATGCCGGGCCTGTCGTCGACGCCCGTCAGGTCGGGCTTGCCCATGACCATCAGCGGGTCGAGCATCACGACGACTCCGGCGAGCAGCAGGAAGGCGAGCGGGCCGATCATCATGGGTGCGAGCAGGGACGCGGGCGAGTCGCCGACGATGGTGTCCCGCGTGCTGTGCAGATGGACGCTGAGGGCGGCCATGCCCATGTAGTGCATCCCGCTGACGGCGAGCCCCATGACGAGACTCGCGCCGACGCTCCACAGGAAACCGCGGACCTGTCCGGCGGCCCACAGCGCGGCGGTGGCCGCGACCATCGCTATGACGACGGAGGCGGTGACCGTGAGCGTGTTGTACTCCAGTTTCCCGTTGAGCTGGAGTCCGGCCATGCCCAGGTAGTGCATGGAGGCGATACCCAGACCGGTGATCGTGCCTCCGGTGAACAGGGCCGCGCCGCGCGCACCCCGGTAGCCGACGATGAAGATCCCGATGCCGACCATGACGATGGCGACGGCGAGGCTCGCGAAGGTCATCGGCTTGTCGTAGTGGATCTCGCTCTCCGCGACCGTGAACCCCATCATGGCGACGAAGTGCATGGTCCAGATGCCGGAACCGATGGCGGCCGAGCCGAGGGCGAGCCAGCCGGAGCGCCAGGAGCGGGTGACGAGCATGGCTCTGGTCGTGCAGCGCAGGCCGAGCGCACCGCCGAGGCAGGCCATGACGTAGGCCACCAGCGGTGTGACGAGTCCGTAGCTGAATCCGTCGACCGTGCCCTGCATGCGCGGCTGTCCTTCCGCCCTCTTGCGTCCCGGAATGTGATGATCCTCGCCCCCTCCCAGGACCGCCCGAGCGGTCAGGGCTGAGGCGAAGAGTATGACTCCCACCGGAATGGTCGAACGATTTTCCGGCAAAGAAACACGGCTCTGCCCCAGTTGTGCGGCATCAGTGAACGGACTTGGGCAACCCCGATCAATCCACGGCCGTCCCGCAACCGCTTGCGCTTGACGCTCTGCTGTCACAGTGGAGCTGTCCGTGACCATCGACGCGAGGAGTACGCATGCACGCGCGCGCCGTTGCCGCCATGACCACCGCGCTCCTGGGGACCGCAGCCCTTCTGTCGCCGCCCGCCGTGGCCCGGGCCGACGGCTCGGGCGCGCCGCCGACGGTGATCGCCCACCGGGGCGCCTCGGCCGACGCGCCCGAGAACACCCTCGCCGCCGTCGACAGGGCGGCCGGGCTCGGCATCGCCTGGGTCGAGAACGACGTCCAGCGCACCAGGGACGGTGAACTGGTCGTCGTCCACGACGACAACCTGCGGCGGACCACCGACGTGGAGGAGGTCTTCCCCGGCCGGGCCCCCTGGAAGGTGAAGGACTTCACCACCGCGGAGATCGCCCGCCTCGACGCGGGAAGCTGGTTCGGCCCCGCGTACGCGGGCGCGCGCGTGCCGACGCTGAAGCAGTACCTGGACCGCGTCGAGCGCAACCACCAGAAGCTGCTGCTGGAGATCAAGAACCCCGCCCTGTACCCGGGCATCGAGCGGCAGACGCTCAAGGTGCTCGGCAACGAGGGCTGGCTCGAACCGAGCCACCTGGCCGGCCGGCTCGTCGTGCAGAGCTTCAGCGCCGAGAGCGTACGGACCGTCCACGACCTCAAGCCGGGCGTCAGGACCGGCTTCCTCGGCGCGCCGGACGTGGCGGACCTGCCCGCGTACGCCCGGTTCACCGACCTGATCAATCCCCCGCACGGCGCGCTGTCCACCGGCTATGTCGCCGCCGTGCACGCCTTCCGTGGACCCCACGACAGGCCGCTGGAGATCCTCACCTGGACGGTGGACACCGCGGCCGACGCCCGCCGGGCCGCCGGGTACGGCGTCGACGGCATCATCAGCAACCGGCCCGACGTGGTGCGTGCCGCGGTGGGCGGCTGACGGCCGCGGCCCCGCGAGCCGGGTGCGGGGTCGGTTCCGCGGGGCGTTGTCGGTGGCGGGGCGTTGTCGGTGGCGGGCCGTACGGTGGGCGCATGGACAGCCATGGGCAGAACGAGCAGCGGGTCGTGTGGGCCGTCGTCGCCACCGACATCGGTCCGCTGCTGCTGGCCGCGACCCGCGAGGGCCTGGTCAATGTCGTGTTCCACGCCTCCGACGCGGTGCGCGACAGGGCGGTGGAGCGCCTCGCTTCCCGGCTCGGACACGAGCCGGTCGAAGAACCCGGCTCCCCCCTGCTCGCCGAGGCGATACGCCAGGTGAAGGCGTACTTCTCCGGTGAGCGGCGCGACTTCGAACTGCCCCTGGACTGGTCGCTGATCTCGGGCTTCAACCGACAGGTGCTGCGGGAACTGGCCGAGGGTGTGCCGTTCGGCTCGGTGGTCGGCTACGGCGACCTGGCCGCGCGGGTCGGCCAGCCGGGCGGCGCGCAGGCGGTGGGCATGGCGATGGGCGCCAACCCGCTCCCCGTGGTCGTCCCCTGCCATCGGGTGGTGGAGAGCGACGGCGGCATCGGCGGCTTCGGCGGCGGTGTGGAGACCAAGCGCCGGCTGCTGGCCCTGGAGGGCGTGCTGCCCGAGCCGCTGTTCTGAACCCGCCCGTGTGAACCGTCACCCGGTTCTAGTCGTAGTGCCGGGCCTCGAAGACGTTGCCGTCCGGGTCGCGGAAGTAGAAGCTGCGCTTGGCCGGGCCGCGGGCGCCGAAGGAGCCGTGGGAGATCTCCGAGGCCGGCACCCCGTCCTCCGCGAGGCGGGCGACCAGGGTGTCGAAGGCCTCGGCCGACAGGGCGACGCAGACATGGTTGACCGGGTGCCCGGCGCTCTCGGCGGCCTCGGGGAACAGCTTCCGCATGCCCTCGGCCCTGTCCCGCGCCATCAGGTCGACGATGGTGTCCTCGTTGAGCCGTACCGAGGGGAACGGGGCCTGTCCCGCGATGAACTCGGCCAGCCGTACCGGCTCGGTGCCGAGGGTCCTGAGGTAGAACTCGGCCGAGGCGACGGGGTCGCTCACCCAGAGGACGACATGGTCGAGTCGTGCGGTGCGGTCGGTCATGCGTACCAGGCTGGTGGTGTCCCCCACAGGGCGCAAGTGGTTTGACCGGGTGCCGGTGCTGCCAGGGATGAGGGAGGACCGACGGACAGGAGGCGGGCACGTGGTGCTGGTGGTGTCGGAAGAGGTGCGGGCGGCGGTCGACGCGCGTCAACCCGTGGTGGCGCTGGAGTCCACGATCATCGCGCACGGCCTGCCCCGGCCGCGCAACCTTCAGGTGGCCGTGGAACTGGAGGAGGTCGTGCGGCGGGAGGGCGCGGTGCCCGCGACCATCGCCGTGCTGGACGGGCGGCCCCATGTCGGCCTGGACAAGCAGCAGTTGGAGCGGATCGCCAACGAGGACGGAATCCGCAAGCTCGGCCACCGCGATCTGCCGCTCGCGGTAGCGGCCGGGGCGAGCGGGGCGACCACGGTGTCGGCGACCGCCCTGCTGGCGGCCCGCGCGGGCGTGCGGGTCTTCGCGACGGGCGGGCTCGGCGGGGTGCACCGGGAGTGGACGGTCACCCAGGACGAGTCCGCGGATCTGGGGCTGCTGGCCCGGACCCGGATCACGGTGGTCTGCGCGGGCGTCAAGTCGATCCTGGACGTTCCGGCGACGCTCCAGCGGCTGGAGACGCTGGGCATCGCGGTGGCCGGGTACGGCACCGACCGCTTTCCCGGCTTCTATCTGTCGGACTCCGGTCATCCGGTGGACTGGACGCTGCGGTCCCCGGAGGAGGTCGCGGAGGTGATGCGGGCTCAGGACGGCGTGGACGGGCCCGAGTCGGCGCTGGTCGTCGCCCATCCCGTGGCGGAGTCGGAGCAGTTGGACCCCGACCTGCACGCCCGGGTGCTGGCCGGGGCGCTGCGCGCGTGCGAGGAGGAGGGAGTCACCGGTCAGGCGGTCACGCCGTTCCTGCTCGACCATCTGGTCCGGCACACGGACGGGGCGTCCCTGCGCGCCAACCTGGCGGCCGTGCGCGGGAACGTGGCGCTGGCGGCGCGGATCGCGGCGGCCTGGGCCCGGACGTGACGACCGGGCCGGAGGGTGCCCTGCTGGTCGTCGGCGATGTGGTCACGGACGTGATCGCCCGCCACACGGGACCGCTCGCCCCGGGCACGGACACCGCCGCCGCGATCCGGACCGTGCCGGGCGGCGCCGGTGCCAATGTGGCCTGCTGGGCCGCGTACCGCTCGGACGCGGAGGTGCGGCTGCTCGGCAGGGTGGGTGCGGAGGCCGCGGCCTGGCACGAGCGGGAACTCGTCGCCGCCGGGGTGCGGCCCCGCCTGGTGGTCGATCCGCGGGCGCCGACCGGGACGGTCATCTGCCTGGTCGACTCCGGCGCGGCGGCCGAGCGGACGTTCCTCACCGACAGCGGCGCCTCGCTGCGGCTGGGGACCGGCGACTGGTCGGACGGGCTGCTCGACGGAGTGGCCCGGCTGCATCTGTCGGGGTACCTGCTCTTCTCCGAGCCGAGCCGTGCGCTGGTGGCGGCCGCGCTGGCCTCGGCACGCGCGCGGGGCGTGCCGGTGAGCCTGGATCCGGCCTCGGCCGGCTTCCTGGCGCGGCTCGGGGTGGACCGCTTCCTGACGCTGGTGGAGGGCGTCGACGTCCTGCTGCCGAGCCGTGACGAGGCGTGTCTGCTGACGGGGTTGCCGGACACGGCGGACGCGGCGGCCAAGTTGAGCCGCCATGTTCCGCTGGTGGTCGCCAAGGAAGGCGCGGCGGGGGCGCTGGTCGCGCGGGGCGGTGCGGTGCGCGCCCGGGTGCCGGCGCCCGTGGTGACGGCCGCCGACACGACGGGCGCGGGTGACGCCTTCACCGGCGCCTTCCTCGCCGCCCTGCTCACCGGCGCGGACCCGGAGGAAGCGGCCAGGGAAGGCTGCCGGGCCGGGGCCCTGGCGGTGACCCGGGTGGGCGGCAGACCACCTGAGCGCACCGGACACGGACACGGACCCGCGCCCGGCGACGCGGGCTGAGCAAGCTGAACCGGCTGAGCGGGCTGAACCGGCTGAGCAGGCTGAGCAGGCTGAGCGGCACGCTCCCCGGACCGGACCGGACCGGACCGGACCGAACCGAAACCGGACCCCATCGGCCACCGGACGCGGCGCGCCCGCGCGAGGGCCTCGCGCGGGCGCAGGGCTCGCGCGGGCGGGTGATCCGTCGCCGGACCGGGGCGCTCCGAGGTTTCGAGGTGCCGGGGCCGGGCGGGCGCCGGCTCAGCCCTTGCGTCCCCAGGCCGAGAACATCGGGGCCGTGGCCAGGTCCGTGCTGCCGGCGGCGATGTTGGCGAGGTGCCGGTCGATCTCCTCGTCGGTGGCAAGGTCCGCGGCGACGAGCCGCTTGCGGATCTCGCGGACGGTGGCGGACTCCAGCGCGGCGCAGGCGGCCGAGGCGACCGGGAAGTACGCGTCGGCCTCGACCCGCTGGAGCCCGGCCTCCCGCAGCAGCCGCGGCAGTCGGCGCCCGTAGGAGAGGTCGGCGCCGCGGTCGGCGAGCAGTGTGCGGAAGCCGTTCCTGATCCGGTTCGCCAACTCCTGTTCGGGGCCGTGTTCGTCGGGGCAGGCCAGGGGCTGGAGCGCCGGGTCCGCGTCCTCGACCAGCAGCCGTCCGCCGGGCCGCAGCGCACCGACCATCGAGCGCAACGCCCGCTCCCGGTCCGGGACATGAACCAGTACGAGCCGGGCATGTACCAGGTCGAAGCCCTCCCCCGGCGGCTCCTCGGTCCCGACGTCGTGGACGCGCACCTCGACGGGCGGCCGGGCGGCCGGGGCCACCAGCGAGGTGTCGATGTCGGTCGCCACCACCCGTCCCGTCGGCCCGACCTTCTTGGCCAGCCAGGAGACCACGGAGGTGCCGCCGGCCCCGACCTCCCAGCAGCGCCAACCGGGGCCGACGCCGAGGGCTTCGAAGTGCCGGAAGGTGGTGGGATCGAACAGGGCGGCGAAGGCGTCGAAACGCTCGCCGGCCTCGCTCTGCCGGTTGTCCAGGAGGTACCCGTCGGTTCGCGTCATACGTGGATCATCCCAGTTGCCCGTCTTGTCCACAGTGGTCGACGCGCACCGGGACTCCGTTCGCGGCACGGTCGCGCGACAGTTGTCCACAGCCGGGAACCAAGCGGAACGCCCTGCTCCCACAGGCTTGCCCGCCCGTCGCGCCGGACTGGCAGACTGGCGCGACCAGCGCGGGAGAACGGCGCGAGGAGATCCACCCGGGGAGATCCACATGTCCATGGCAGGAAATCTGCGGAAGGTCACCGGCCTCCGCACGGTCGGCGGGCTGCGCAAGGTGGCGCGGCTGGCCCGGCGCGGCCGCCGACGCGTCGATCTGAGTCACCCGGCGCGCTCCCCGCTGGGCTCCTCCGTGGTGAACTGCGTCAGCTACCGCGACGGCGTCCGGGGCCCCGCCGGCGGCGACCTGGTCGACACCGTGGAACGGGTGCGCAAGCACGGTGACGGTTTCGTCTGGCTCGGTCTGCACGAGCCGACGGACGACGAGTTCGCCGGCATCGCCGAGCTGTTCGAGCTGCATCCGCTGGCCGTCGAGGACGCGATCGAGGCACATCAGCGCCCGAAGCTGGAGCGGTACGACGACACGCTCTTCGCCGTGTTCAAAACGGTCTGCTACGTCGAGCACGAGGAGCGCACGGCGACCAGTGAAGTGGTCGACACCGGCGAGATCATGGTCTTCACCGGCCAGGACTTCGTGATCACCGTGCGGCACGGCCGGCACGGCTCGCTCGGGCCGCTGCGGGAGGAACTGGAGTCCGCGCCCGCGCAGCTCGCCAAGGGCCCGGCGGCGGTGCTCCACGCCATCGCGGACCATGTGGTGGACGACTACCTGAGCGTCACGGACTCGGTGCACACGGACATCGACCAGGTGGAGACGGACGTGTTCGCCGAGGCGGGCGCCCGCGTCGATCCCGGCCGGATCTACCAGCTCAAGCGCGAACTCCTGGAACTGAAGCGGGCGGTGGCACCGCTGGCGCGCCCCCTGGAGGAGCTCGCCACCCGTCCCATACGGGTGATCGACGCCGAGATCCAGGCGTACTTCCGTGACGTCTCCGACCATCTGCTGCGGGCCAGGGAACAGATCGCTTCCTTCGACGAGTTGCTCAACTCCATCCTCCAGGCACACCTGGCGCAGGTCACGGTCGCGCAGAACGAGGACATGCGGAAGATCACGGCGTGGGCCGCGCTGGTCGCCGTGCCGACGATGGTGTGCGGGCTGTACGGGATGAACTTCGACCACATGCCGGAGCTGCACTGGAAGTTCGGCTACCCGCTGGTCATAGGCGTGATCGCGGTGGCGTGCGCGACGCTGTACCGGGGCTTCAGACGCAGCGGCTGGCTCTGAGACCCGCAGGACGGCCGGCCAAGGGGGCACACCGCGCGCCCGCACCGCCGGAGGGCGGCCGGTGGAGCGGGCGCGGGAGCGGCGGCCGGCGTCAGCGCGCGGCGGTCCGGGCGTAGACGCCCTCGACCCAGGAGGCGATCTGGTCGTCCGTCAGGTGCTGGGCCAGGTCCGCCTCGCTGATCATGCCGACCAGGCGCTTGTTCTCGATGACGGGGAGCCTGCGGATCTGGAACTCCTGCATCTCCCGGAGCACATCGCCGACGTCCGCGTCCGCCGCGATCCAGCGCGGGGTGCCCTGGGCCATCTCGCCGGCGGTGACCTTCGCCGGATCGTGCCCCATGGCCACGCAGCCGACGACGATGTCGCGATCGGTGAGGATGCCGCAGAGCCGGTCGTTCGAGTCGCCGATGGGCAGGGCCCCGACGCCGAGGTCACGCATCAGCTGGGCGGCGCGGTCCAGGGTCTCGTGGGCGGGGATCCACTGGGCGCCGCGGTGCATGATGTCTCCGGCAGTGGTCATGAAGTACCTCCCGGTGCCGGACGGCCGGCGCGGCGCAGGACGCACCGCTAGTCCCGGCGCCCTACATTCTCGCCGCGCCGGAGAACGACCGCACCTCAGAGACCGCGGCGCCGGCCCCGAGCTCAGGCCGAGAAGCTCACGACCTTGCGCGGGACGATCCGGACGATCACCCGGACCTCGTCCTCCTTCTCGGCCGGCGGGTCGATGCCGAGGTACTTGTGCGAGAGCTCGCGGGGAAGCCGCTTGTCGTCGTCGGGGAGTATCTCGGCGGTGCCGCGGATCTCGACGGAGGAGTAGGGGTTGGCGAGGTCGAAGACGGAAACGCTGACGCGAGGGTCGCGGCGCAGGTTGCGCACCTTCTGACGGTCGGCCAGAGAGGAGAAGAGCACGGTGTCGCCCTCGCGTTTGAACCAGACCACCGAGTTCTGCGGTGCGCCGTCGGGGCCGAGGGTGGCGATCCCGGCGAAGTTCCTGCCGTCGAGGAGGGCGCGCGTGGAGTCGTCGAAGGAGAGGCCGCCGGTACCGGTCGAAGTCGTCATGCCCCCACCCTAGTTACATGCATGCGCATATAAAAGGGGGTTTCCGTGATCTGCGTGCGAGATTCCGCGATCAGCCGTTCCAGGCCGGGTGGCGGGGGTCGTCGGCGCGGATCAGTACGTCGGCGGTGGCGGCGGGGTCGGTCTCGTCCTCGTAGCGTGCGAAGGCGGGGAGGGTCCAGTGGTCGGCCTCGGGGGTGCGGCGGCGCAGGGCGCCCGCGGAGAGGCGGAGGTGGACGGTCAGGTCGAAGGGGAACCAGTGCCGCAGCAGGAAGGGGCCGTGCAGGAGCAGCACTCCCCCGGGCGGGAGCGGTACGTAGGGGCTGCGGGTGGCCCGGTCGGTGACGGGGTCCCACAGGTCGGGCAGGACGCGGCCGTCGCCGTCGGGGTCGAGGGGGCCGAAGACCTCGCGCCAGAGGGCGCCGGTGTCCAGCCAGTCGTCGTAGTACGCCTCCACGTCCCGGCGGCCGTGCTCCAGGCGGATCGAGGCGGGGCGCAGGAAGCCCTCGGCACCAACGACCAGGCAGGGGCGGCCGCGGGTCCGCAGGGCCTCGGCGACACGTTCGGCGAGATCACCGGGCCGGGCGGCGGGGGCACCGTCGAAGGCGACCCGCGGCCACCGACCCGCGTCGGCGGGCTTCAGGTCGAGCAGCCGCTCGGCCAGGAGGTCTCCGAGCCGTTCCCAGGTGATCGCTTCGAGTCGCACAGGGCCCATGATGCGTCAGGAGCGGGACGGGAGGTGGTGCGGGTGCGCGCCGGAGGGAAGGAACCGCGTATGGCGCAGCCGACGACTCCCCTGTACGGCACCGGACTTGTCGCCGTGCAGCCGCTGCGCCGGCGGTACTGCGCGGAGTGCCGGCGCGGGCCGTTGTCGCTGCTCGTGCCGGCCGACGGGGCGGCCCGCTGTCCGGACTGCGCGGACCTCGGGCATCTGGTGTTCCTGCCGCGCGGGGACACCGCGCTGACCCGCCGGGCCCGGGAGGAGAGCGGTCTGTCGGCGGTGGTGGTGCGCTTCAACCGGCGCAAGGGGCGCTACGAGCGGCAGGGTCTCCTCGTGGAGGAGGCGGGGCTGGCCCGGGCCGAGGCGCGGTGCCTGGCGGACGCCGAGGCCAGGCGGCGCCGGCGGCTGCGGGACGCCCGGCGCCGGGCGGCCCAGGACGCGTGCTTCACGGAGGCGTTCGCGGCGGAGATCCGGCGGCTGTTCCCGGGCTGCCCGCCGGAGCGGGCCGCCGCGACCGCCGCCCATGCGTCGGTGCGGGGCAGCGGCAGGGTGGGCCGCAGCGCGGCGGGCAGGGCGCTGTCCGAGACGGCGGTGACCTCGGCGGTGGTGGCGTCCGTGCGGCATCTGGACACGCCGTACGACCAGTTGCTGATGAGCGGGGTGACACGGAACGAGGCACGGCGGCGGATCGCCGCGGCCGTGGCGGCGGTCCTGGAGGGCTGGCGCGAGGCGCCGGGCGGGCCGACGGACCGGCTGACCGGAGCACCGGCTGACCGGAGCACCGCCACACCCGCCGCGTCCTCCCCACCCTCCCCACCCTCCCCACCCGCGCACCCACCGCACCCACCGCACCCACCGGGGCTGGACGCCCGCTTATGCGGGCGCGCCGCTCGGCCATGGGATCCGGGCGCCGGGGGGAATTGACTTGTGGTGACAGGCGGGGCGGGGCCATGATCCCCGCGGCGATGGGGAGTTGACGTTCTGATGATCGATGGGCCGTACTTCGCACTGACCGTGCTCGGCGTGCTGGGGACCGGACTGGTGGCCGGGGTGTTCTGCGCGTTCTCCACGTTCGTGATGAGGGGACTCGCCGCGCTGCCGCCCGCCCAGGGCGTCGCGGCGATGCAGGCGGTGAACGTGGCCGCGGTGACCCCCGCCTTCATGGCCGTGTTCATGGGCTCGGCGCTGCTGTGCGCGGTGCTCGCCGTGGTGACGTTCGTGCTGTGGCCGGACGAGGGCGCCGTGGAGCTGCTGCTGGGCAGCGCGCTGTATCTGTTCGGTTCGTTCGGGGTGACCGTGGTGGCCAACGTGCCGCGCAACGAGGCGCTGGCGAAGCACGAGCCGGGAACCTCGGAGGCGGCCGCCTCCTGGACGACGTACGTCCGCGAGTGGACGGCCTGGAACCACGTCCGCATGATCGCCTCGGCCGGGGCCGCCGTCTGCTACGCGCTGGCCCTGCACTGAGGGCAGGCGCGAGGGGTTGATGAGACGTATCGTGGCCGGAAGAGTGCCGCCCGATGACGCACGGCCCCGCTGCGTACGCGAGGGAGACGGCCATGGCCGATCCCAAGGGATTCATGACCACACCCCGCCGGGACCGGCCGCGTCGGCCCGTGGAGGAACGGGTCCGGGACTGGGACGAGGTGTACGTGCCCGGGGCGCTGCTGCCGATCGTCGGCGGTCAGGCCGACCGGTGCATGGACTGCGGCATCCCGTTCTGCCACGACGCCTGTCCGCTCGGCAACCTGATCCCCGAGTGGAACGACCTGGTCAGCCGGGACGACTGGCGGGCCGCCGCCGACCGGCTGCACGCCACCAACAACTTCCCCGAGTTCACGGGGCGGCTGTGTCCGGCGCCCTGCGAGGCGGGGTGCGTGCTGGCGATCAACCAGCCCGCCGTGACCATCAAGAACGTCGAGTGCGCGGTCGCCGACCGGGCGTGGGAACTGGGGTTCAGTCCGCCGCGGCCGCCGGACCGGCTGTCCGGGCGGACGGTCGGGGTGATCGGTTCGGGGCCCACCGGCCTCGCGGCGGCACAGCAGCTGACCCGGGCCGGGCACACGGTGGTCGTGTACGAGCGGGACGACCGGGTCGGCGGCCTGATGCGGTACGGCATTCCCGAGTTCAAGATGGAGAAGCGGCATCTGGAGCGGCGTATCGAGCAGATGCGGGCCGAGGGGACGAAGTTCCGTACGTCCGTGACGGTCGGCCGGGACGTCGGCGCGGCGGAACTGCGGTCGCGCCACGACGCCGTGGTCGTCGCGACCGGGGCCACGGCCTGGCGGGAACTGCCCGTGCCGGGGCGCGAGTTGGCCGGGATCGAGCAGGCCATGGCCTACCTTCCGCTGGCCAACCGGGTGTGCGAGGGCGACATCGAGGTGTCACCCCTGTCCGCCGCGGGGAAGCACGTCGTCATCGTGGGCGGCGGTGACACGGGCGCCGACTGTCTGGGCACCGCGGTCCGGCAGGGCGCCGCGTCCGTGACCCAGCTCGACATCTACGCCCAGCCCGGTGCCGCGCGCGACGAGGAGACCGAACCCTGGCCGACGTACCCGAAGATCTACCGGCTCTCGGCGGCGCACGAGGAGGCGCGGGATCTGGAGAGCGCGCCCCTGGCCGACTCGGACGCCCGGCTGTTCGCCGCGTCGACGCTCCGCTTCACCGGGGACGCGGCGGGGCGGGTCCGGTTCCTGCACCTCGTCGAGGTCGACGCGGACCGCCGTCCCCGGCCGGGGACCGGGCGGGCGATTCCGGCGGAGCTGGTGCTGCTCGCGCTCGGCTTCTCGGGGCCGGACCGGGCGGACGGGCTGATCGGGCAGCTGGGGCTGGGCCTGGAACCGCGGGGGACGATCGCGCGGGACTCCGGCTTCGCCACGAACGTGCCCGGTGTGTTCGCCGCCGGGGACGCGGCCCGCGGGCAGTCCCTGGTCGTGTGGGCCATCGCCGAGGGCCGGGCGGTCGCGGCCGCGGTCGACCGTCACCTGACCGGCGCCTCCCGCCTGCCGGCGCCGATCTCCCCGTACGACCGGCCGATGTCCGTCTGACGGACCTCAGACAGCGCTCCGGCGCTCGTCCGTGCCCGCCACCTTGCCGGTGGCCAGCGCCACCCTGTTCCAGGTGTTGATGGTGAGGATCAGGGCCAGGAGCCGGGCCAGTTCCCCCTCGTCGAAGTGCGCGGCCGCCTCCGCGTACACGGCGTCCGGGACCCCGTCCTCGGACACCAGGGTCACGGCCTCGGTCAGGGCCAGGGCCGCCTGTTCCCGGTCCGTGAAGAAGTGCCGGGCCTCGCGCCAGACCGCGACCATGTGCAGCCGGTCCTCGGTCTCACCGGCCTTGCGGGCGTCGTTGGTGTGCATGTGGAGGCAGTACGCGCAGTTGTTGAGGAGCGAGGCACGGATCTGGACGAGCTCGACGAGCGTGGGGTCCAGGCCGTCGCGGGCGGCGGCGTCGAAGGCGATGAGCGCGCGGAACGCCTTCGGGGCGTTCTTCGCGAAGTTCGTCCGGGGGGCCTTGGCCTCGGCCTGCGTGTTCGTCGTCATGCCTCATAACCTACGGGCCCGAAAGACCGCCTGTAGGGTGCATTTTCGTGGTGGATTCATGGGTCAATTCAGCGGAACGGATCGGCGCCGACCTGCACGTGGAGCTGGCGGGGCCGGGCGGCAGACGGGCCGCGCTCATCCGTGCCCTGCGCGGGGCCGTACGCGACGGCCGGCTCGCACCCGGCACCCGGCTGCCGCCGTACCGCTCGCTCGCCGCCGATCTCGGCGTCGCCCGGAACACGGTGGCCGACGCCTACGCGGAACTGGTCGCGGAGGGCTGGCTCACCGCCCGCCAGGGCTCGGGCACCCGGGTCGCCGAGCGCGCCCTGCCGCCGCGCCCCGCCGGAGACCCGCCCGCCCCGGCACCGCCACGCGCGCGTGGCCCGCTGCACGACCTGCGGCAGGGCACGCCCGACGCGTCGGGCTTCCCGCGCGCCGCGTGGCTGGCCTCCTACCGCAGGGCGCTCCAGGGGGCACCGACCGAGGTCTTCGGGCCGGGCGATCCGGCCGGGCGGAGGGAACTGCGCGAGGCGCTGGCCGAGTACCTGGCACGCGCGCGTGGCGTGCGCTGCGATCCGGGCCGGATCGTCGTCTGCTCGGGGTTCGGCCACGCGCTGCGGCTGCTCTTCGAGGGGCGGGTGCTGCGCGGCCCGCTGGCCGTGGAGGCGTACGGGCTGCCCTTCCACCGCGAGCTGCTCACCGGCGCCGGGGTGCGGACCGTACCGCTCGCCCTGGACGGGGACGGCGCCCGGGTCGACGGGCTCACCCGCGAGCGGGGCGTGCTGCTGACCCCCGCGCACCAGTTCCCGACCGGCGGGCCGCTGCACGCCGCCCGCCGGGCCGCGGTGATCGACTGGGCACGCGCGCGTGACGCGGTGATCGTGGAGGACGACTACGACGGCGAGTTCCGCTACGACCGCAGGCCAGTCGGAGCCGTGCAGGGGCTCGACCCCGAGCGGGTGATCCTCGTCGGTTCGGTGAGCAAGAGCCTCTCCCCCGCGGTCCGGCTGGGCTGGATGGTGCTGCCCGAGCGGTACGTCGGGGGCGTGCTCGCGGCCAAGGGCGAGCGGGAGGCGTGGGCGAGCGTCCTGGACCAGCTGTGTCTCGCCGACTTCGTCGCGCGCGGGTCCTACGACCGCCATGTGCGGCGCATGCGGCAGCGGTACCGCGGCCGCCGGGACCGGCTCGTCGCCGCGCTCGCCCGCCGGGCGCCGCACATCGAGGTCACCGGGGTCGCGGCGGGCCTGCACGCGGTGCTGCGGCTGCCGCCGGGCACCGAGGCGGCCACCGTGGAGCGGGCCGGGCGGCTCGGGGTGGCGCTGGACGGACTCGCGGCGTTCCGTCGTCCGCGGGACCCGGGGCCGGCCGCCCCCGACGGCCTGGTCGTCGGGTACGCGACCCCGTCCGAGCACGCGTTCACGGCGGCGCTGGAGGCGCTCTGCGCGGCCCTGCCCGCTGCCTGAGAGGGGCTCCGTCAGCGGGCCGCCCGCCAGGAACGGGGAAGGCCGGCCTCACTCCGAGCGAGGCCGGCCTTGCCGGGTTTCGACTGGTTCGGTAACTCAGTGACGTGGAACGGTCACGCACACAGCAGGATCGTTAAAGCAAGGCTCACAGGTCTCAGGAGAGCAGGAAGTCGGCCGCTCCCGCCTTCGCGCCCTCGATGAAGGCCGTCATCTCGTCGGTGGTGTAGATCAGGGCCGGTCCGTCCGGGTCGGTCGACTGGCGGACCGCGATCCGTCCGTCGGCCAGTTTCATCGCTTCCAGGCAGTTGCCGCCGTTGCCGCCGCTCCACGGCTTGTGCCAGCCCTCGCTGCCCAACTCCCGCGCGGGCATGCCGTTGTAGACGCGAGGACGCGGCTTGATGCGATCCATTCACAGCTCCTTGCGGAGATCCGTCAGGATCTCCTTCGTGCGATGTGCCGTAGCGGCCTGCGCCGCCATGCGGTCCATGACCTCGAGGTAGGTAGCCACCTCGGGGCGCGCGTCGAGATAGACGGCGCCGGTCAGGTACTCGCTGTAGACCATGTCCGGAAGTTCTGACATGGCGAATCGGAACAGCACGAAGGGCCCGTACGTGCCGGGGTGCGGTCCGCTCTCGAACGGAGCGACCTGCAGCGTCACATTGGGCAGCTTCGTCACGTCGAGCAGCCGGTCGATCTGGGCACGCATCACCTCCGGACCGCCGATCGGGCGGCGCAGCACGGTCTCGTCCATCACGACCCACATCCGGGGCGCGTCGGGCCGGGTGAGCAGGCCCTGGCGCTGCATGCGCAGCGCCACATGGCGCTCGATGTCGTCGGGCTTGGTCTGGCCGATGGCGCCGGACCTGAGCACACCGCGCGCGTAGTCCTCGGTCTGCATCAGACCGGGCACGAAGTGGGGCTCGTAGGACCGGATGAGGCTCGCGGCGCCCTCCAGGCTGACGTACATCGAGAACCAGCCCGGCAGGATGTCGTGGAACCGCTGCCACCAGCCGGGCCGGTTGGCCTCCTCGGCCAGCTGCACGAAGGCCTCGGCCTCCTCGTCCCCCACCCCGTACGCCTTCAGCAGCAGCTGGAGGTACGGGATCTTGAGGGAGACCTCGGCCATCTCCATCCGGCGGACGGTGGCGGGGGCGACCCGCAGCACGCGGGCGGCCTCCTCGCGCTTGAGCCCGGCGCGTTCCCGCAGGTCCAGCAGGCGCCGCCCGAGGACGACCTGGCCGACCGTCGGCGCGGACCGCGGCTCGCTCACGCTCCACCTCCACCCATGTTTCCTGACAGCCCTACGGCGCCATTCGAAGACCTATTCGAAGATCCGGACGGATCTTCCTCGATCCCAAGTGGCGCCGTTCGACATGCTGTTGCGAGCAGTGTGCCACGGCCATCCACCCCGTCACACAGCACTCTGCAATTTTCAGAGTGACACTTGCCAAGTGTTCACGGCGGGGAGATAGTGGCAAGCGTGATTCCGTCCGCGCCCTTAGGAACAGACGCCGCAGGCCCCCTCGGTCTCGGCGCTGCCACGGCCGTCGGCCCCCAGCGGGGGCCGGCCGAGCGCCGGTTCCGCTTCGAGCTGGCCGCACATCCGGGTTCCCCCGCACAGGCGAGACGCCTGACGCGGGCCCGGCTGACCGGCTGGTCGATCTGCGAGGACACCTGTGACACGGCGGCCCTCGTGGTCTCCGAACTCGTCACCAACGCCATCGTGCACACCGCGAGCAGGCACATAGTCTGCGAGCTGCACGACGGTGACGAGCTGGTGCGCATAGCCGTGCGCGACCAGGGGTGCGCCCCGGGCGAGCCGCATCCGGCCGGGCAGCGCGGGGACGAGGAGCACGGGAGGGGATTGCTCCTCGTCGACGCCCTCTGCCACGCCTGGGGCGCCCACGAGCACGGGCCCGGACTGCTGGTCTGGGCCGAACTCCCGCGCCGGGCGGACACGCCGCGCGAGGACGCCGGGCCGCGCGACGACCTGGGCTGGGGGGCCCGGCCGAAGCCCGGTCCCGCCGGGGATTCCGACGGCGACGACGAGAACGGGGGGCCGGCGTGAGCGTCGCGACCGGCAGGGCCCAGGTACTGAACCTGGACACACTGGTCCGGCTGCGCCGCGGGACGCGTCCCGAGGACGCCCCGCTGCGGCTGGCCGTACCGGACGGAATGACCGCGCCGCTGGGGTGCGACGCGGTGGCCGTCCCCGCTCATCTCGGATCGCTGATCCTGCCCCGGCTGCCCCACGTCGGCTGTGTGTACGCCGACGAGTCCCGCTGGTGGTGGATCGTTCCCGCCGATTCCGACTACGCCCTGAAGTGGCCCGAGCCGGCCCGCTACGCGACGGGCGCGGTGGTCCCGGACGAGGTACGGCTGATCCACCGGCCGGACGGCGCCGTGCCGTACACCCCGCCGATACCCCTCTACCTGGCGCTGTGCCGACTGACCGGAACGACCCCGTCCTGGTCCCGGCAGGTCAGCGCCTGACGCGGCACTAGGGCGTGTTTCGAAAGTCCCGTCGTCCGCCCGGAGGGCGGGCCCCGCGGCGTCTGGTGCGTGCGATCGCAAGGCGCCGGAGCGCCCTAATAGCGGAGCTATTCGGGCGTTTCGGCAACGCGGCGAGCGTGCGT
>NZ_JBEZNL010000054.1:0-49765 GCF_040653275.1 Streptomyces sp. NPDC048002
CTTGCGTTTCCGACTCTATCAGATCTTTCCGATCCGATTTCCTCGGTGCTTTCCAGGTTCTCGCTTTCGCGTTTCCCTTTCCGGCGGTTCCGACTCTATCAGATCCTTTCGGGCCTGATTCCCAGTCAGCGGGGTTTGTCTGTCCGGCCGTTGCGGGCCGTTCCGACGAGTGAGACTTTAGCGGATTCCCGGCTCCCGAGCTAATCGGGGGGCCGCGTCCTTTCGAACGTGGATTCCTCATTTCGCAAATACGCATGCCAATGACGCGACGGCAGACAGAACGACTGTCGTCGAGGTGTTGGCTGGTTCTTGCGGAATGGCTGTCCGGGGACCGACCGGAGTCGGCGCTCACGTCGGACAACTCGGAGAACACTACGGATCGCGTCGAGCCGTGTCAACCCAGGCCCGGTCGGCCCCTCTGAGGCGTAGGCTTCCTCTCATGACTACGCGTACGTGCACCCAGCTGTGGTGGGCCGCCTGACGGCGGCCGGTTCTCACGTATGCACTCAACGGCCGCCGCTTCGGCGGCCGTTCTCGTATCTCCCTCCAGAGGGTCGGCCGGTCGGTGCGGCGGTCTCGACCAGGAGGTGGAGAGATGACGCGGGTCTTCAGCGGGGTCAAGCCGACCGGGCATCTGACGCTGGGGAACTACTTGGGGGCCATGCGGCGCTGGGTCGAGGTCGACCAGCACCGGTCCGACGCCCTGTTCTGCATCGTCGACCTGCACGCGCTCACCGTGGACCACGATCCGGCGCGGGTGCGCAGGCTGAGCCGGCAGGCGGCCACGCTGCTGCTTGCCGCCGGGCTGGATCCGGCGCTGTGCACCGTGTTCGTGCAGAGCCATGTGGATGAACACGCGCGGCTGTCGTATCTGCTGGAGTGCGTGGCCACGGACGGCGAGATGCGGCGGATGATCCAGTACAAGGAGAAGGCCGGACGGGAGCGCGAGCGCGGTGGGGGTGTGCGGCTGTCGCTGCTCACCTATCCGGTACTGATGGCGGCGGACATCCTGGCGTACGGCACCGACGAGGTGCCGGTCGGGGACGACCAGACGCAGCACGTCGAGCTGACCCGGGATCTGGCCGTGCGCTTCAACCAGCGGTACGGGAGCACCTTCGTGGTGCCTCGGGCCACGCATCCGGCGGTGGCGGCCCGGGTCATGAACCTTCAGTCGCCTGCGTCGAAGATGGGCAAGAGCGATGACGTCGGGCCGGGGATCGTCTATCTGCTGGACGAGCCGGACGTGGTCCGGAAGAAGATCATGCGGGCCGTGACCGACAGCGGGCGGGAGGTCGTCTACGACCCGGAGGGCCGGCCCGGTCTGGCGAATCTGCTGGAGATCCTCGCGGCGTGCACGGGTGGGAACCCCTCGGCCCTGAGCGGTGTATATGAGTCGTACGGCGCCTTGAAAAGGGACACCGCAGAGGCCGTGGTGGAGGTGCTCAGGCCCGTGCGCGAGCGGCACAGGGAACTGTGCGCTGATCCTGGCCAGGTGGAGGGGGTGCTGCGTGATGGTGCGGAGCGGGCTCGGGCGATGGCCCGGCCGGTGGTGGACGCCGCGTACCGGGCGATCGGGCTGCTGCCCGCGGCGGCGGCCGCGGATATCGGGGTGACCGCCTAGGGCCGGTCCGGACCACGATGACGGCCGCCCCTGGGGGCAGGGGCGGCCGGGTGTCAGCTGTTGTTGCCGGAGGCCAGTTCGCGGCTGCGGTCGCGAGCGGCTTCGAGGGCGGCGATGAGGGCGGCTCGTACGCCGTGGTTCTCCAGCTCGCGGATGGCGTTGATGGTGGTGCCCGCCGGCGAGGTGACGTTCTCGCGGAGCTTGACGGGGTGCTCGCCGCTGTCGCGGAGCATCGTCGCCGCGCCGATCGCGGACTGGACGATGAGGTCGTGTGCCTTGTCGCGGGGCAGGCCGAGCAGGATGCCGGCGTCGGTCATGGCTTCGACCAGGTAGAAGAAGTACGCCGGGCCCGAGCCGGAGAGGGCGGTGCAGGCGTCCTGCTGGGACTCGGGGACGCGGAGGGTCTTGCCGACCGAGCCGAAGATCTCCTCGGTGTGGGCGAGGTGGTCCTCGGTGGCGTGGCTGCCGGCGGAGATGACGGACATGGCCTCGTCGACGAGGGCGGGTGTGTTCGTCATGACACGGACGACGGGGGTGCCCGCGGTGAGGCGCTCCTCGAAGAAGGAGGTGGGGATGCCCGCGGCGCCGCTGATGATCAGGCGGTCGGCGGGGACGTGCGGGGCGAGTTCGTCGAGGAGGGTGCCCATGTCCTGCGGCTTGACCGTGAGGATCAGGGTGTCGGCGGTCTTGGCGGCTTCCGCGTTGGTGACCGGGGTGACGCCGTGGCGGCTGCGGAGTTCCTCCGCCCGTTCCGGGCGGCGGGCGGTGACCAGCAGGTCGGCCGGGCCCCAGCCCCCTCGGATCATTCCGCTGAGCAGCGCTTCGCCGATCTTGCCGGTGCCGAGGACTGCGACTTTCTGGGTCATGGCTGGGGTGCCCTCCGGGGTTGCGTCGTCCGGTGTTCATCCTCCCATCGGGGGCTTGAGCGCGGGTGGGGTGTCCGGTGGGCGGGATCGGGGCCCGGGGGTCACGGGGTGCGGCGGCGCAGGGTGGCGGCGCCCAGGGTCAGGACGAGGAGGGCGCAGCCCGCGACGATCAGTGCGTCCCGGACGAAGGTGGCGGTCATGTCGGAGTGCTTGAGGACTTCGTTCATGCCGTCGACGGCGTAGGACATGGGGAGGACGTTGGAGATGCCCTCCAGTACGGGGTGCATGTTGTCCCGGGGGGTGAACAGGCCGCAGAGGAGGAGCTGGGGGAAGATCACGGCCGGCATGAACTGGACGGCCTGGAACTCGGAGGAGGCGAAGGCCGAGACGAAGAGGCCGAGCGCGGTGCCCAGGAGGGCGTCGAGGAGAGCGACCAGCAGGAGCAGCCAGGGGCTGCCGGTGACGTCGAGGCCGAGGCCCCACAGGGCGAGGGCGGTGGCGAGGACGGACTGGACGATGGCGATGGCGCCGAAGGCGAGGGCGTAGCCGGCGATCAGGTCGCCCTTGCCGAGGGGCATGGCGAGCAGGCGTTCCAGGGTGCCCGAGGTGCGTTCGCGCAGGGTGGCGATGGAGGTGACCAGGAACATCGTGATCAGCGGGAAGATCCCGAGGAGTGATGCGCCGATGCTGTCGAAGGTCTGCGGGCTGCCGTCGAAGACGTAGCGGAGCAGGAAGAGCATCACGCAGGGGACGAGGATCATCAGCGCGATGCTGCGGGGGTCGTGGCGGAGCTGGCGCAGGACCCGGGCCGCGGTGGCGGTGGTGCGGGAGAGGTTGAGGGCGCCGGTCGGGGCGGTCGCGGCCGGGTGGGTCGTGGTGCTCATCGGGTGGTCTCCTTCTCGCGGGCGGCGGCTGCGACCGCTTCGTCCACCAGGTGCAGGAACGCCGCTTCGACGGTGTCGGAGTCGCTGCGGGTGCGCAGGGCGTCGGGGGTGTCGTCGGCGAGGATCCTGCCCTCGCGCATCAGCAGGAGCCGGTGGCAGCGCTCGGCCTCGTCCATGACGTGGGAGGAGATGAGCAGGGTGGCGCCGCGGCCGGCGGCGATGTCGTGGAAGAGGGCCCACAGGTCGCGGCGGAGCACGGGGTCGAGGCCGACGGTGGGTTCGTCGAGGACCAGGAGTTCGGGGGCGCCGAGGAGGGCGACGGCGAGGGAGACGCGGTTGCGCTGTCCGCCGGAGAGATTGCCGGCGAGGGCGTCGGTGTGTCCGGTGAGGTCGACGTCCTCGATGGCGCGGGTGACGTTCTCGTGGCGCTGGTCGGCGGCGGCGCGGCCGGGGGTGAGGATCGCCGCGAAGTAGTCGAGGTTCTGGCGGACGGTGAGGTCGTCGTAGACGGAGGGGGCCTGGGTGACGTAGCCGATGCGGGTGCGCAGTGAGGGGTGGCCGGCGGGGCGGCCGAGGACGTCGAGGGTGCCGGTGACCTTGTCCTGGGTGCCGACGATCGAGCGCATGAGGGTGGACTTGCCGCAGCCGGACGGGCCGAGGAGTCCGGTGATCTGGCCGCGGGGGACGGTGAAGTCGATGCCGCGCAGGACGGTGCGCGGGCCGCGGTGGACGGTGAGTCCTTCGGCGCGGACAGCCGGGGTGTTCTCGGTGGAGTGGGGGTCGTGGCTGATTTCGGCGGGTGATTTGTTCGTGTCCGGAGGGGTTCGAGGGGGTTGTGAGCTTGAGTCGATATTCATCATGCGCTGATTAACGACCCTCGTGAGGGGTGTCGTCAAGTGGTGGCGCGCGGTGGCTCGGTCGCATGGAGGCGCCCTCGGAGGCGGGCGGTCCGCTTTGTGCGCCTACGTCACCGTCGGTGCGGGCGGGGACGTTGCGGCGAGGTGCGCGAGCGCCGCGGCCCTGGGGGTGGGCCGCGGCGCTCGGAAGGTGCGAGGGGGTGCGAGGGGGTGGGAGTGGGGTGGTTACGGGGCGAGGGCCACGAGGAGGTCCACGTCGTAGGTCTCCTCGACGATGCCGTCGGGGAACTCCTCCAGCAGATGGGTCCGCTCCTCGGCGAGGAAGACGGTGCTCGCCTCCTGGCCGTGCACCAGGAAGACCGAGTGGCTGCCGATGTTGGCGAGGTGGGTGTCGATCGGGACCCGGCGGCTCCAGCGGACCACGCGCCGGGTGAAGTCGAGGACTCCGTCCGGGTCGGCGGAGCGGGAGCCGGTACCGCTCCGCTCCACGACGGGGTCGATGCCGAAGAACTTCTCGGCGCGCATACCCTGGGCTGCCGCCCAGGGGATGTCGAGGACCGTGGTGTTCCACCACAGGGCGAGCGCGCCTCCCGGGCGCAGCACACGCAGGGCCTCCGGGATCGAGCGGGCCGGGTCGGTCCAGTGCCAGGACTGGGCCGCGGTGATCAGGTCCGCGCAGGAGTCGGCGAGGGGCATGTGGTTGCCGTCCCCTCGGACGATGGGGATGTCGGGGTGCGCCTCGCGGAACTGGGCCGCCATGCCGTCGCCGGGTTCGACGGCGACGACCTCGGCGCCGCGGGCGTGCAGCAGTGCCGTGGCGATGCCCGTACCCGCGCCGACGTCCACGACGCGGGCCCCGGCGAGGGGGCGGCCGGCCAGTTCCTCGACGGCGTCGAGGAGGGCGGGCGGGTAGGAGGGGCGGTTGGCGGCGTACTGGGCCGCGGCGGAGTTGAAGGAGTGGGCGCGGGAGGAGTGGGAGGGGGCAGCCGTCATACGGCCATGGTGGCCGGGGTGCGGGCGGCAGGGGGTAAGGATTCGGCGAGAGACGCCCGGCACGTGGCCGGGGTCAGGCGTTGCGGCGCTTCTTGGACGGGTTGCCCGTGCGGCGCTTGGTGCGCTTCTCGTACTGCTGCCGGGCCGTCTCGTACTCCTCGCGGTGGAGCTTCTCGCCGGGGGCCTCGGTGAGGGAGCGCAGGAAGTAGGCGAGGAGGGAGCCCACGAAGCCGATGGTCAGCATGCCCTTGAGTGAGGCCTGGCGGTCGGCGTCCGGGCGCTTGGTGAAGCCGTCCCAGGTGTTGCGGAAGGCGAGCGCGCTGCAGATCGCGAACATCACGATCATGAGGACCGTGACGAAGCTCCCGATGTCGGCGATGGCCAGGCCCTCGTAGGCGAAGCGGAGGACCAGGCAGGAGACCACCGCGGCCGCGAGCGAGCCGAGGGCGACGGCGGCCCGGCGCGCCGGGTAGCCACCGCTGCGGTCGACCCAGGTCGTGCCGAAGAAGCGGATGGGCTCGGGGCGGGGGCCCGGGGCCTGGTCTGGGGTGCCGTTCACATCGCTCACCCGTCGATTATGGCTCCGGACGGCGACGGGCCCCGCCGTGAGCTCGGCCACGGCGAGGCCCGCGTACGTCACTGTCCGGTGTCAGCCGCAGCGCGAGGCGACGTAGCCGTCGCTGCCCGTCTGCACATAGGCGTCGGAGACGAACTCGCCGTTGCTGATGTTGTCCCAGATCTTCGAGGTGCCGTAGGGGCCGGTCACCGTCGTGCCCGGCGTCTGGCAGTAGATCGGGACCCGGGCGCCCTCCGGCAGGACACGGACGATGTTGTAGCCGGTGCCCGGTCCGCTGCGGACGTTGAGGCGGACGCCCGGGGCGATCGCGTAGGTGCGGTAGGTCGTGGCGGCGAGCGCTTCCGTCTGCGCCTCTGCCTCGGTCTCGTCCACCCGGTCAACACTCATGAAGGACCTCCCCCGTTGAACCCCATGGCTGCCATGGGACCCCGTTGATTCCCCTGAATCACGCCACGAAACACAGGTACGCGATTCCCCCTCCGAGGTCAGCCAGCCGCCTCTGAATCGTACGCATCATCGACTAGGCTCCGTGCGTCGCGCGCGCGGACGAACAGCACGGGGGTGGTCCCATTGGCGCCACAGCGGAACGCCGGAGCGGGCGCGGAAGCGGAACTTCCGGAGTACGCCGGTCACTACCGGCTGGAGTCCTGCCTGGGCTCGGGCGGCATGGGGGTCGTCCATCTGGCCCGCAGCACCTCGGGGATGAAGCTCGCGGTGAAGGTCATCCATGCCGAGTTCGCGAGGGATCGCGAGTTCAGGGGGCGTTTCCGGCAGGAGATCGCGGCGGCCCGGAAGGTGAGCGGCGCGTTCACCGCGCCGGTCGTCGATGCCGATCCGAAGGCCGAACGGCCTTGGATGGCCACCCTGTATATCCCCGGGCCGACCCTCTCCGAGCATGTGAAGCGGAACGGCTCGATGAGTTCGGAGCAGCTGCGCCGGCTGATGGCGGGGCTCGCTGAGGCGCTGCGCGACATCCACCGGGTCGGCGTCGTGCACCGGGACCTGAAGCCGAGCAACGTCCTGCTCGCCGAGGACGGGCCGAAGGTCATCGACTTCGGCATTTCCCGGCCAAAGGACAGCGAACTGCGCACCGAGACCGGGAAGTTGATCGGCACCCCGCCGTTCATGGCGCCCGAGCAGTTCAGGCGGCCGAGGGAGGTGGGCCCCGCCGCGGACATCTTCGCGCTGGGGTCGCTGTTGGTGCACGCGGCCACGGGACGCGGGCCGTTCGACTCCGACAGCCCGTACGTCGTCGCCTATCAGGTCGTCCATGACGAGCCGGACCTGGCCGGCGTCCCGCCGAGCCTCGCGCCGCTGGTGCTCCGCTGCCTCGCCAAGGAGCCCGAGGACCGGCCCACGCCGGACGAGTTGATGCGTGAACTCCGTTCCGTGGCGGCCGCGTACGACACTCAGGCGTTCATACCGGCGCAGCGGACCAACGAGACGTCGGCCGAGGCGGAGCCCGAACCGCAGCCTGAGCCCGACCTTCGACCGGAGTCCGGATCCCGACCGCAGTCCGGATCCCGAACGGAACCCGAGCCCTTGGAGTCCGGGAAGCGGACCGAGGGACGCCCGGGGAAGTCCTGGATGCCCCGGAATCCCCGGAATCCCCGGAAGCCCTGGAAGCCCTGGGTCCGCTGGGCCGTGCCGGCCGGTGCCGCGTCCGCTCTCCTCGTCGCCGGCGGCTTCACGGTGGTGCAGCTCACCGGCGGCGACGACCCGGCGCCCCGGTCGCGCGGCACCGAGGCGACCTCCGCGGCCTTCGAGCCGTGGGAGACGCCGACCGTCTCCGGCAAGCCGTCCGTCCCGCAGTGCTCCTACGGCGCCGGCAAGCTGCTGTGCGCGCAGCCGGGCACGGTGTTCGCCCTCGCACCCTCCGACGGCACCGTGCTCTGGCGGCACCGTGTGGCGGGGACGGACTTCCGGAGCGAGCCCCCGGCCCTCTCCGGCGGGCTCGTGCAGCCGCTGACGGAACAGGACACCCGTCTGGCGGGCCTCGACCCGGAGTCCGGCACGGCACGCTGGGAGCGCGCCACCCCCGAGCACACCGGCATGCGTGCGGTGGGCGGCATGCTGCTGTTCACCTCGGCCGACGGCACGGTCACCGGGGTGGACGGCGCGACGGGCCGGACCGAGTGGAGCCGCCGGATGCCCGGCCAGGACAGGCCCTACTTCACGTCGTTCGCCGGGGACCCGCTGGCGTACGCGAACCATGTCTCCGACGACGGCACGAGCACGCTCGTCACCGCCGTGGATCCGTCGACGGGCGAAGTGCGCTGGCAGGAGCGGCTCGAAGGGGCCCTCGAACCGTTCGCCGTCCGCCAGGGGGTCCTGTACTTCCAGGCCGTGGACGCCGCAAGCGGTGACACCACCGCGGTACTCCGCTTCACCCCCGGCACCCGCAAGCCGCTCCGCGTGGACCTGCCCGTCCCGCGCCAGGATCCCCTGGCCACGGTGCGCGGCAGCACCGTCTACCTGCTGTCCCGCGGGGGCGCCCTGGAGGCCGTCGACCTGGACCGGCGCGAGCGGATCTGGTCGCTGGAGACCTCGGTGAGCCGGGGTTCGGCGCCGGTCACCGACGGACGGTTCGTCTACGTCACCGCCGCCGACGGGCGGATCCTCGCGGTCGACGTCCAGGAGGGCCTGCTGGTCGGGCAGACCCCGCCGCGGCTCTCCGCGAAGGCGGACTGGATCGCGACGGAGGTGCCCGCGCCGGTGCTCGCCGAGGGGTTCGTGTACGGCGGCGCCCCCAACGGTTCCGTCTTCGCCGCCGACACCCGGGACCCGTCCCGCTGGTGAGACGCCGAAGGGCCGCCCGCGTCGGCGGACGGCCCCCGGCCGGTCGGGTCGGGCCTCAGCCCAGCTTGCTCACGTCACGCACGGCGCCCTTGTCGGCACTGGTCGCCATGGCCGCGTAGGCCCGCAGCGCCGCCGAGACCTTGCGCTCGCGGTTCTTCGGCGCGTACACGCCGTTCAACGCCTGCTCGCGGCGGGCGAGTTCCGCGTCGTCGACCAGCAGCTCGATCGTGCGGTTCGGGATGTCGATGCGGATGCGGTCGCCGTCCTCGACGAGGGCGATCGTGCCGCCGGAGGCCGCCTCGGGGGAGGCGTGGCCGATGGAGAGACCCGAAGTGCCGCCGGAGAAGCGGCCGTCGGTGATCAGGGCGCACGCCTTGCCGAGGCCCCGGCCCTTGAGGTACGAGGTCGGGTAGAGCATCTCCTGCATACCGGGGCCGCCCTTGGGGCCCTCGTAGCGGATGACGACGACGTCGCCCTCCTTCACCTGCTGGGTGAGGATCTTCTGGACGGCCTCCTCCTGCGACTCGCAGACGACGGCCGGGCCCTCGAAGGACCAGATCGACGGGTCGACACCGGCCGTCTTCACGACGCAGCCGTCGACGGCGAGGTTGCCCTTGAGGACGGCGAGGCCGCCGTCCTTGGAGTAGGCGTGCTCGGCGGAGCGGATGCAGCCGTTCTCGGCGTCGGTGTCGAGGGTGTCCCAGCGCTCGGACTGGGAGAACGCCTCCGCGGAACGCACACAGCCCGGGGCCGCGTGCCACAGCTCCACGGCCTGCGGGGAAGGTGAACCCCCGCGCACGTCCCAGGTCTTGAGCCAGTCCGCGAGGGACGGGCTGTGGACGGAGTTGACGTCCTCGTTGAGCAGGCCGGCGCGGTGCAGTTCGCCGAGGAGGGCGGGGATGCCGCCGGCGCGGTGCACGTCCTCCATGTAGTACGTGCGGTCCTTGGCGACGTTCGGCGCGACCTTCGCCAGGCAGGGGACCCGGCGGCTGACCGCGTCGATCTCCGCCAGGCCGAAGGGGACGTCCGCCTCCTGGGCGGCGGCCAGCAGGTGCAGGATCGTGTTGGTGGAGCCGCCCATGGCGATGTCGAGCGCCATGGCGTTCTCGAAGGCCG
Source organism: Streptomyces sp. NPDC048002 (assembly GCF_040653275.1). Taxonomy (NCBI): domain Bacteria; kingdom Bacillati; phylum Actinomycetota; class Actinomycetes; order Kitasatosporales; family Streptomycetaceae; genus Streptomyces; species Streptomyces sp. NPDC048002. The sequence goes on from NZ_JBEZNL010000054.1 coordinate 9,714, forward strand.
CGAAGGTGGCGACGTTGCGCGGCAGGACCGTGTCGTCGTCCTGCTCGTAGTAGCGGCGGGTGATGTCCATGACCGTGCGGGCCGCGTCGACGTACAGCTGTTTACGGGCCGTGTGCGTGGCCAGGACCGAGCCGTTGCCGGGCAGGCTCAGGCCGATGGCCTCGGTCAGGCAGTTCATCGAGTTGGCGGTGAACATGCCGGAACAGCTGCCGCAGGTCGGACAGGCGTTCTCCTCGATACGGAGGATGTCCTCGTCGGAGATCTTGTCGTTCACGGCGTCGGAGATCGCGTCGACCAGGTCGAGGGTGCGGACCGTGCCGTCGACCAGCGTGGCGCGGCCGGACTCCATCGGGCCGCCGGAGACGAAGACCGTCGGGATGTTCAGGCGCAGGGCGGCGTTCAGCATGCCCGGGGTGATCTTGTCGCAGTTGGAGATGCAGACCAGGGCGTCCGCGCAGTGCGCCTCGACCATGTACTCCACGCTGTCGGCGATCAGGTCGCGGGAGGGCAGGCTGTAGAGCATGCCGCCGTGGCCCATGGCGATGCCGTCGTCGACCGCGATCGTGTTGAACTCGCGCGGGATGCCGCCGGCCTCGGTGATCGCCTCGCTGACGATCCGGCCGACCGGCTGGAGGTGGGTGTGGCCCGGCACGAACTCGGTGAAGCTGTTCGCGACGGCGATGATCGGCTTTCGGCCGATGTCCGCACCGGGTACACCGGAGGCGCGCATAAGGGCGCGGGCGCCCGCCATGTTGCGGCCGTGGGTGACTGTGCGGGACCTCAGCTCGGGCATCGTCGCTCGCTCCTTCAGACAGATAGGGCTGCTATTGAGCGTACGCCGGTCATCCAGGGTACGGACACGGTGTCCGGAATCCGGGACGGCCGTCTCGGATCCGCGACCGGTCGGGCCGCCTCTCCGTCGCCTCTCCGGGTGGGGGCCGGCGGGCGCTAGGGGTTCATGAGGTGGCCCTGCACCACCGGTGCCACCCTCGCGATGATCCGCTCCGGGTCGGCCGAGGCGAGCGGCTCGATCTTCATCACGTACCGCATCATCGCCACGCCGACGAGCTGGGCCGCGGCGAGTTCGGCCCGCAGGTCGGCGTCGGGGAGGTCGAGCTGCTCGCCGATCCGGCGCAGCAGCTGGGCGGCGATCAGTTTGCGGAAGACGGCGGCGGCGGTCTCGTTGTTGACGGCGGAGCGGACGATCGCGAGCAGCGGTGTCCGCGTGACCGGGTTCTCCCAGAGCCCGAAGATCATCCTGGTCAGCCGTTCGCCCATCTCGTCGGCCGACCCCTCGAACACACTGTCGCGGGCCTTGATCGCGGGCGCGAAGGCGACCTCCACGGCCGCCTCGAAGATCTGTTCCTTGGTGCCGAAGTAGTGGTGGACGAGGGCGGAGTCCACGCCGGCGGCCTTGGCGATGCCGCGCACGGACGTCTTCTCGTAGCCGTGTTCGGAGAACTCCGCGCGCGCCACGCTCAGGATCCGGTCCCGGGTGCCGGCCGCCTCGATACGGGTACGCCGGCCCCGGCCCCGGCGGGGAGCCGCGGTGTCGGTCACGGCCGGGGCACCTTCACGGCGGAGGCCAGGTGGAGCCGGGTGAAGGCGAGCGCCTCGGCGAGGTCGGCCTCCCGCTCGGCGCTGGACATGGCCCGGCGGGTGTTGACCTCGATCACGACGTGGCCGTCGAAGCCGGTCAGGGCGAGCCGTTCCAGCACCTCGGCGCAGGGCTGGGTGCCGCGGCCGGGGACGAGGTGCTCGTCCTTCGCCGACCCGCGGCCGTCCGCGAGGTGGACGTGGCCGAGGCGGTCGCCCATGCGGTCGATCATGTCGACGGCGTCCGTGCGGGAGGTCGCGGTGTGGCTGAGATCGATCGTGAAGTGGCGGTAGTCGTCCTTGGTGACGTCCCAGTCGGGGGCGTACGCGAGCATCTCGCGGTCGCGGTAGCGCCAGGGGTACATGTTCTCGACGGCGAACCGCACATCCGTCTCGTTCGCCATCCGCCAGATTCCGTCGACGAAGTCCCGGGCGTACTGGCGCTGCCAGCGGAACGGGGGATGCACGACGACCGTGTCGGCGCCGAGCTTCTCGGCCGCCGCGCGGGCCCGCTGGAGCTTGGTCCAGGGGTCGGTGGACCACACCCGCTGGGTGATGAGCAGACAGGGGGCGTGCACGGCGAGGATCGGCATCCGGTGGAAGTCGCTGAGCCGGCGCAGCGCCTCGATGTCCTGGCTGACCGGGTCGGTCCACACCATGACCTCGACCCCGTCGTACCCGAGGCGCGCGGCGATCTCGAAGGCCGTCGCCGTCGACTCCGGATACACCGAGGCCGTCGACAGCGCGACCTTCGCATCCGGGATGCGCACCACTGGTTCTGCCACGAGGGACAGCGTACGGGGCCTCGATGGGCACGGGGGTGCCGATGCCTGTGAGCGAGCTGTGGGGGCACGGCAATCGGCCACGGGGCGCCTCCCGCCCCGCGGGGCCGCCCGGAGCGGGACCGGACGGAAGCGCCGACGCGCCGGCGCACGCGCGCGTGCAGGGCTTTTGCGGGGCAGGGGGCTACGGAGCACCGGGTTTCTACGGGGCAGGGGGCTACGGAGCACCGGGCCCGGCGAGCGGAGCGGGCGAGCCCGAAGGAGGGGAGGTGCGGCGGCGCGGGGAGCGGGGGCGCGTGGCGCACTTCACGCGTGAAGGCACCGGGCGGGGGCGCGGGCGCGCGGGGCACACCCTGCGCCGGGCCGGGCCCGGTGAGCGGGGGCCGCGGGGAGGTGTCCGGGGGTGCGTTTCTGGGCGGCACGTCTTCGGGGGCCACGTCTTCGGGGGACACACCTCCAGGGACACGCCTCCCAGGGGGCGGGGCCCGCCCGAGCGGGAGTAAAGCGCGCCTGCGCCGGAGCGGCCCGCGCCCAAGCGGTGGGCAAGCGCGCCTGCGGAGGCGGCCCGCCCAGCCATCGGCCGGCCTATCCCCCACCCAGGGCGTCACCCGGCCACGGGAAACCCGCCCCCGCCCACAGCGCCCACCCAGCGGCGGGCGAGCTCTCCCCCGTCTACGGAACCCGCCGACACACCCGAGGCCGCCACCCGACGTGACAGAACTCCCGCCACCCTTGTCCTGGGCGGCAGGCCCTGGTGGCGCGCGGTCCGGGCGTTCGGGTCGTGCCGGGACCCGTCGGGGTTCAGACGGTCGGGAGGTGGTCCAGGCGGCGGAGGATGACTCCCTCGCGCAGGGCCCACGGGCAGACCTCCAGGGTCTCCACCCCGAACAGGTCCATCGCGCCCTCGGCGACCAGCGCGCCCGCCAGGAGCTGGCCCGCGCGCCCCTCCGAGACGCCGGGCAGTTCCGCGCGCTGCGCCACCGTCATCCCGGCGAGCTGCGGGACCCACGCCTCCAGAGACTCGCGCTTCAGCTCGCGCTGGACGTACAGGCCCTCCGTGGAGCGAGCGGCGCCGGCGATCCGGGCGAGCTGCTTGAAGGTCTTGGACGTGGCGACCACGTGATCGGGACGCCCGAAGCGGCTGAACTCTCCGACCGTCCGCGCGATCTGGGCACGGACGTGTCGGCGCAGCGCGCGGATGTCCGCGGGGTCGGGCGGGTCGGCGGGCAGCCAGCCCGCGGTGAGGCGGCCGGCGCCGAGCGGCAGCGACACGGCCGCGTCGGGCTCCTCGTCGATGCCGTAGGCGATTTCGAGGGAGCCCCCGCCGATGTCGAGGACCAGCAGCTTCCCGGCCGACCAGCCGAACCAGCGGCGGACGGCGAGGAAGGTGAGCCGGGCCTCCTCCGCGCCGGTGAGGACCTGGAGCTCGACCCCGGTCTCGGCCTTGACGCGGGCGAGTACGTCATCGGCGTTGCTGGCCTCGCGCACCGCCGAGGTCGCGAACGGCAGCAGGTCCTCGACGCCCTTGTCCTCGGCGGCCTGGAGCGCGTCCTTGACGACCGAGACCAGTTTGTCGACCCCGTCCGCCCCGATGGCGCCGCTCTCGTCGAGCAGTTGGGCCAGGCGCAGCTCCGCCTTGTGCGAGTGCGCGGGCAGCGGGCGCGCGCCCGGGTGCGCGTCCACCACCAGCAGATGCACCGTGTTCGATCCCACGTCGAGGACACCGAGTCTCATGTAGGGAACGCTACTGCCAGCCGGGCCGTTCACCTCCCCCGGAGCTGTGCCGATCCCGGGCTCGGGCGACTTACCCTGGACACGTGCCAAAGACGAAAAAGGCGAAGGACCAGAAGGCGGCCAAATCATCCGGTGGCTCTTCGCGGGTGCAGCCGTCGAAGCAGCCGAAGCCGCCGAAGCCTGGGCGGACGGCCTCGGCTGCGGACGAGAAGGGGCTGGACTTCGCCCGCGCGTGGGTGGAGTTCCCCGATCCGGCAGACGACGAGCAGGTCTTCCGGTGCGATCTGACATGGCTGACCTCTCGATGGAACTGCATCTTCGGAAGCGGCTGCCAGGGCATCCAAGCAGGTCGCGCGGACGACGGGTGCTGCAGCCTGGGCGCCCACTTCTCCGACGAGGACGACGAGAAGCGCGTGGCGGGCTATGTGGCCAGGCTCACGCCCGAGATCTGGCAGCACCATGACGTGGGCACGGAGACCGGCTGGGTCTCCGAGGACGACGAGGGCTCCCGCCAGACCCGTCCGTACCAGGGCTCGTGCATCTTCCAGAACCGGCCCGGCTTCGCCGGCGGCGCGGGTTGCTCGCTGCACATCCTGGCGCTGAAGGAGGGCCGGGAGCCGCTGGAGACCAAGCCTGACGTGTGCTGGCAGCTGCCGGTGCGGCGGACCTACGAGTGGATCGACCGGCCCGACGACACCCGGGTGCTCCAGGTGTCGATCGGCGAGTACGACCGCCGCGGCTGGGGCTCGGGCGGCCATGACCTGCACTGGTGGTGCACCTCGGCGACCTCGGCGCACGGCGCCGGCGACCCGGTGTACGTGTCCTACCGCCCGGAGCTGACCGAGCTGATGGGCAAGGCCGGCTACGACCGGCTGGTGGAGCTGTGCGAGGAGCGGCTCGCCTCGCAGCTGCCGTTGCTGGCTCCTCATCCCGCGGACCCGGTGGGCTGACGACCCGGGGGCTGACGACCCGGCGGGCTGACGGCCCGGCGGGCTAGGAAGTGGTGGGGCTCGGGTCGCCGCTGTCACTGGGCGGCGGCGTCGAGCCTGCTGGATCCTCCGGGTCCGTCGGCGGCGGATCCGGGTCGGAGGAGGACGGGGGCGGGTCGCTCGGCGTGGGGTCCGTGGGCGCCGGGTCGGTCGGCGTCGGCTCCGGGTCGGTGGGCGTCGGGGTCGGCGAGGTCGGCGGCGGGTCGCCGGGCGTGGGCGACGTGGGTTCCGGGTCGGGGGTTCCCGGGTCCGAGGGGCCTGGGTCGGTGGGCGTGGGCGCGCTGCCGTAGCCCTCGATGCGGACGACGGCTCCCGCGGGGGCGACGGCGATCTGGGCGCTCCAGTGGCCGGCCGGCTCGCGCAGCGCGTCGACGTACACCTTGATCGTCAACGTCTCGCCGGGTTCGAGGGTTCCCGAGGACTGGCTCAGGTAGAGCCAGGAGGCGCCGGTGGTGGCGGACCAGCGCACGGGGGTGTCGCCGCGCGCGGTGAGGGTGATGAGGGTGGTGTCCCCGCGGCTGTCCGCGGTGACGTCGAGCCGGTCCGCGCCCTTCTTCCCGGCGCCGTTGACGCTGACGACCTCGACGGTGACATGGGGCTTGGCGTGCTTGCCGGAGCGGCCGCCCGGGCGGGTGGTGGTGTTGCCGGCGTTCTCGTAGCCGCCCGCCGACTCGCCGTCGAGCGCGTCCGGGCCGTTGGCCTCGCTGGCGCTGGCCGAGCGGTCCCCGGTGGCCTCGCCGGTGGGTGTACCCCGGTAGGCGGCCCACAGGGCGAGGACCGGTGCGGCGACGACGGTGGCGACGACGGTCGTGGTGACGGCACGCGCGCGGAGCCGGTCCCGGCGGGCGGCGCGGTCCTTGGGGTCCATCGGGAAACCGCGCCGGTCGAAGCGGGGGGCGGTGCCCCGCGCGCGCGGGACGTGCGCCATGGCGGCGTGCACGGCCGCGCGGGGCGCCTCCAGGACCGGCAGTTCGGCGGGGGTGACGGAGGCGCCGGGCCAGCGGCCGGGGACGGCGCGCTCGGCGGTCCGGCGGCAGTGCGGGCAGTCGTCGACGTGGCGCACCAGCTCGCGGCGGAGCGTGGTGCTGAGCACGAGCCGGCTGTCACCGGTGAACCGGGCGACGCTCGGGCAGGTGCCGGTCTCGACGACGGCGAGGGCCGCGCGGGTGCGCTCCACCTCGCAGGCCGCCGCGGCGAGGAGGTCGCGGGCGGCGGCGGGGTCCAGACCGAGGACGGCGGCGACCTCGGGGGCGGCGAGCCGGTGCCGCACGGCGAGTTCGAGGGCCTCGCGCTGCTCGGGCGTGGTGCCGGCCGCCTCGGGCCAGGCGAGCAGGGCGAGTTGGCGCCTGCGGTCCTCCTGGACCTGTTCGGCGACCGGGGAGGCGGCGGGCGGCCGGCCGGCGCCGTGTCGTCCCGCGGCGTGCGTGGCCTGACGTTTCTGCTTGGCCTCGGCCAGCTTGCGCAGACAGGCCCAGCGGGCGAGCGCGTAGAGCCAGGCGCGGCGGTCGTCGGCGGACTCGGGGACGCGCTGGCCGCGGCGCTGGGCGAGGGCGAGGACGTCGCCGAGGGCGGCGGTCGCGGCGTCGTGGTCGCAGAGCACGGACAGGCAGTAGGTGAACAGGCCGTCCAGGTAGGGCTCGTAGCGCGCGGGCGGGCGCTGGGCCAGGGTGCGCGCCGCGCCCCGGTCGCGCGCCTCCCGTTGCGCTCGGTGTGCGCCGGTGGTGCGGGTGGATGTCTCCGGACTGCTGCTCTTCACCCGTGGACCGTAGGCGGGTCGCGGCGGCCGCTTCCTCCACCTTGAGCACATTTAATCCATACGGGTGAAACGATCCCTCAATAGGGGACAGGAGCCCCCGATTCCGTGGCCCGTTCCCGCGATCGTGGCCGGTTTAGGAGGGTGTGCCGGGGTTTACTCCGAGTGGCCCGGCGACCCTCGCGGGGTGCCGCCGGGCAGGGGCGGCGGCGTTGTCAGTGCGGGCCGTTAACGTTCTGGCATGGCTGCCCGTACGAAGACCGCCAAGGAGCGTCCGTCCTACCGCTGCACCGAGTGCGGCTGGCAGACGGCCAAGTGGCTCGGCCGCTGCCCGGAGTGCCAGGCCTGGGGCACGATCGAGGAGTACGGCGCGCCCGCGGTCCGTACGACGGCCCCGGGGCGCGTCACCTCCTCCGCGCTGCCCATCGGCCAGGTCGACGTACGGCAGGCGACGGCCCGCACCACCGGAGTGCCGGAGCTGGACCGCGTGCTCGGCGGCGGCCTCGTCCCCGGCGCGGTGGTGCTGCTCGCGGGCGAGCCCGGTGTCGGCAAGTCCACGCTCCTGCTCGACGTCGCCGCCAAGTCGGCCAGTGACGAGCACCGCACCCTCTATGTCACCGGCGAGGAGTCGGCGAGCCAGGTGCGGCTGCGCGCCGACCGCATCAAGGCTCTCGACGATCATCTGTACCTCGCGGCGGAGACGGACCTGTCCGCCGTGCTCGGCCACCTGGACGCGGTCAAGCCGTCCCTGCTGATCCTCGACTCCGTCCAGACGGTGGCCTCGCCCGAGATCGACGGGGCGCCCGGCGGCATGGCCCAGGTGCGCGAGGTGGCCGGCGCCCTGATCCGGGCCTCCAAGGAACGCGGCATGTCCACGCTGCTGGTGGGACACGTCACCAAGGACGGCGCCATCGCGGGCCCCCGCCTGCTGGAGCACCTCGTCGACGTCGTCCTGCACTTCGAGGGCGACCGGCACGCGCGCCTGCGCCTGGTGCGCGGGGTCAAGAACCGCTACGGCGCGACCGACGAGGTCGGCTGCTTCGAACTGCACGACGAGGGCATCACCGGCCTCGCCGACCCGAGCGGACTCTTCCTGACCCGGCGTGACGAACCGGTCCCCGGCACCTGCCTTACCGTCACCCTGGAGGGCCGCCGCCCTCTCGTCGCCGAGGTGCAGGCGCTCACCGTCGACTCCCAGATCCCCTCCCCCCGCCGCACCACCTCCGGCCTGGAGACCTCCCGCGTCTCGATGATGCTCGCCGTCCTGGAGCAGCGCGGCCGCATCAGCGCCCTGGGCAAGAGGGACATCTACTCCGCGACGGTCGGCGGGGTGAAGCTCTCCGAGCCCGCCGCCGACCTCGCCATCGCGCTCGCGCTGGCCAGCGCGGCCAGCGACACCCCGCTGCCGAAGAACCTCGTCGCGATCGGCGAAGTGGGCCTCGCGGGCGAGGTCAGACGGGTGACGGGCGTCCAGCGCAGGCTCTCCGAAGCACACCGTCTGGGCTTCACGCACGCGCTCGTTCCGGGCGATCCCGGCAAGGTCCCGCCCGGCATGAAGGTGCTGGAGGTCGCGGACATAGGAGACGCCCTGCGGGTCCTTCCGCGCTCGCGTCGGCGAGAGGCCCCACGGGACGAGGAGGAGCGCCGGTAGACTTTGCCCTGGTCTCGCCCGTCCGTACGAACGAAGTGTGCGAAACGGGAGCGCCCCAGAACCTGCGACCGGAGGAGTGCAGTGGCAGCCAACGACCGGGCAGCAGCTCCCGGAAAGTCCGGTGGGAGCTCCGGTGCCGATGGCCTGATGCGCGCCTCACTGAGCGCCGTGGCACCCGGCACGGCCCTGCGCGACGGCCTTGAACGGATCCTCCGCGGCAACACCGGAGGACTCATCGTGCTGGGCTCGGACAAGACCGTCGAGGTCATGTGCACGGGCGGATTCGTGCTGGACGTGGAGTTCACCGCGACCCGGCTGCGGGAGCTGTGCAAGCTCGACGGCGGCATCGTGCTCTCCTCGGACCTGTCCAAGATCCTGCGCGCGGGCGTCCAGCTGGTGCCGGACCCGACGATCCCCACCGAGGAGACCGGCACCCGGCACCGCACGGCGGACCGGGTCAGCAAGCAGGTCGGCTTCCCGGTCGTCTCCGTCTCCCAGTCCATGCGCCTGATCGCGCTGTACGTGGACGGGCAGCGGCGGGTGCTGGAGGACTCCGCGGCGATCCTGTCCCGGGCCAATCAGGCCCTGGCCACCCTGGAGCGGTACAAGCTGCGGCTCGACGAGGTCGCGGGGACACTGTCGGCGCTGGAGATCGAGGACCTGGTGACGGTCCGGGACGTCTCGGCGGTGGCGCAGCGTCTTGAGATGGTGCGGCGGATCGCCACCGAGATCGCCGAGTACGTGGTGGAGCTGGGCACGGACGGACGGCTGCTGGCACTCCAGCTGGACGAGCTGATCGCCGGGGTCGAGCCGGAACGTGAACTGGTGGTCCGGGACTACGTGCCCGAGCCCACGGCGAAGCGGTCCCGCACGGTCGACGAGGCGCTGTACGAGCTGGACGCGCTCAGCCACGCGGAACTGCTGGAACTGTCCACGGTGGCGAGGGCGTTGGGCTACACCGGTTCCCCGGAGGCGCTGGACTCGGCGGTGTCGCCGCGCGGGTTCCGGCTGCTGGCGAAGGTGCCGCGGCTGCCCGGCGCGATCATCGACCGGCTGGTCGAGCACTTCGGCGGACTCCAGAAGCTGCTCGCCGCGAGCGTGGACGACCTCCAGACGGTGGACGGCGTGGGCGAGGCCCGGGCGCGCAGTGTGCGCGAGGGGCTGTCGCGGCTGGCGGAGTCGTCGATCCTGGAGCGGTACGTCTAGTCCGGCATTCCGGGCCCACCTCTGAGGGGCGGGCCTCAGTCCTGCTCCGGTCACTCCTGCTCCGGGGTCAGTCCTGCTCCCGTCAGTCCTGCTCCAGCACGAACGATGTCCGCGCCTTCGCGAAGCCCGGGGCCGCCGCCTCCACCAGGTAGGTGCCGGGTGCCGCCGATCCGGCCGGCGGGGTCGCGCACTTCGCGGCGCTGGGCTTGCGGTCCCACTTGACGGGGTAGGTCACGCCGCTGTCGGCGCCCACCCTGAAGGGCAGCGAGGCCGCGGACTTCGGGCAGTGCTCCGAGGACCAGTACGGGTCGTCCGACCCGGCCTGAGTGATCGTCAGAACCGTTCCCTTCGGGCCCAGATCGACCTTGCAGGCGCTGCCGGAGGAGTTGGTCGCGGTGAGCTCCAGGGTCGGCGTCTGACCCGGCTCGTAGGTGTTGCGGACACTGCGGACCGTCAACTTCACCGCTTCCGGCGTGCAGTTGGGCAGCGAGGAGCCGGCCGGAAGCGCGTCGCCCGCGCCCACACCCGTACCGCTCGTACCGCCGCCGCCGGCGCTTCCGTCGGAACCGGAGCCGGAACTCGACCCGGACCCCGAGCCGTCGCCGTCACCCGAACCCTCACCCGAACCGTCGCCGGAGCCCGAGCCGGAGGTGTCCCCGGAGCCTGACCCCTCGTCCCCCGACTCGTCGCGCCCGCCCGGGGCTTGGCTGATCGCCGGGCCGGATCCGGAGGGCCCGGGAGTGATGGTCGAGGGTGCGGGATTCTTGCCGTTGCTGCCGCCCGCGCCGTTGTCGCCGCCCCCGCCGCCCGAGGCGACCACCCAGGCGACCAGCAGCGCCAACAGGGCTGCCACGGACAGCAGTACGGCCCTCCGACGCCAGTAGATGGAGGAGGGAAGCGGCCCGACCGGATTGCGCAGAGATCCCACGGCGCAAACTGTACGAGAGATCCGGGCGTTCACCGGCCCCACCCGCCGCCCCGGGCCCAACTTTTCCGGATCATCATCCCGGAAGTGCCCCCGGAGCCGGTCAGCGATCACCGGGCCGTACCCCCATGGGGTGGCGGTGCCACCGCGCGGGCCGCCCCGCATGGCAGGATCGGAAGGGCCATGACTGTGCCCACGAAGTCCGACGCCCCCAGCGAGACGGCCGGCGGGAAGCTGCACGCCCCCGTCATCGACTGGTTCGACGACCACGCCCGCGACCTGCCCTGGCGGCGGCCCGAGGCCGGACCGTGGGGGGTGATGGTCAGCGAGTTCATGCTCCAGCAGACGCCGGTCAGCCGGGTCCTGCCGGTCTACGAGCAGTGGCTGGCCCGCTGGCCCCGCCCCGCCGACCTGGCCGCCGAGGCCCCCGGTGAGGCCGTCCGCGCCTGGGGCCGGCTCGGTTACCCGCGCCGCGCGCTGCGCCTGCACGGGGCCGCGGTGGCGATAACGGAACGGCACGGCGGCGACGTACCGTCCGACCACGCGCAGTTGCTGGCGCTGCCCGGCATCGGCGAGTACACGGCGGCCGCGGTCGCCTCCTTCGCGTACGGGCAGCGCCACCCGGTGCTCGACACCAACGTCCGCCGGGTCTTCGCCCGCGCGGTGACCGGGGTGCAGTACCCGCCGAACGCCACCACCGCCGCCGAGCGCAGGCTGGCCCGGACCCTGCTGCCCGAGGACGAGTCGACGGCAGCGCGCTGGGCGGCCGCGTCGATGGAACTGGGCGCACTGGTGTGCACGGCGAAGAGCGAGTCGTGCGAGCGCTGTCCGATCGCCGCGCAGTGCGCCTGGCGGCTCGCGGGCAAGCCGGAGCACGAGGGTCCGCCGCGCCGCGGCCAGACCTACGCCGGCACCGACCGTCAGGTCCGCGGCAAGCTGCTCGCCGTACTCCGCGAAGCCCGCACGCCGGTCCCGCAGTCCGCCCTGGACCGGGTGTGGCACGAACCGGTGCAGCGCGCCCGCGCCCTGGACGGACTGGTCTCGGACGGGCTGGTGGAGCCCCTGCCGGGCGGTCTGTATCGGCTGCCACTCACCCGGACCGAGCACCGAACCGCCCGATAACCGCCCGATCCGGTACGCCGCTTTACCCGCTTCCTACTTCCGTTACACAACCGACGGACAGCCGAGTGCCGGCCGCAGGCTGCCTCGGACAGCCCCGTGACAACGCCTCCGTAATTTTCTCGTCGTGCTCACCACAGAGCACACGGAAGTTCGGTCCGGCGGCGCCACAGCCGCTCGGCAACGGGGATCTGGAGGCGGTCAGGATGGCGCAGGGCGAGGTGCTCGAGTTCGAGGAGTACGTCCGCACCCGGCAGGACGCGCTGCTGCGCAGCGCCCGTCGGCTGGTGCCCGACCCGGTCGACGCCCAGGACCTCCTCCAGACGGCGCTGGTAAGGACGTACGGCCGCTGGGAGACCATCGAGGACAAGCGGCTCGCCGACGCCTACCTGCGCCGGGTCATGATCAACACGCGGACCGAGTGGTGGCGGGCCCGGAAGCTGGAGGAGGTCCCGACCGAGCAGCTCCCGGACGCCTCGGTCGACGACTCCACCGAGCAGCACGCGGACCGTGCCCTGCTGATGGACATCCTGCGGGTGCTCGCCCCCAAGCAGCGCAGCGTGGTCGTGCTGCGACACTGGGAGCAGATGTCCACGGAGGAGACCGCCGCCGCCCTCGGCATGTCGGCGGGAACGGTCAAGAGCACGCTGCACCGGGCGCTCGCCCGGCTCCGCGAGGAGCTGGAGAGCCGCGATCTGGACGCACGCGCGCTGGAGCGTGAGGAGCGGGAGCGTTGCGCGGCCTAGCCACCAAGGCGCCGGGCGCGGGGCCGGAACCGGCCCGGAGAACCCACCAGGCGGTGTTCGCGGCGGTGGCCGCGTGCGCCGCCCTCGCCCTTTTCCTGTCCGCCTGCGCGACCGGCGGCACCGGTGCCCGCGACGAGGGCCCGGCGCACGACGAGGCCGTGGCGGGCGCCGCCATGGTCCCCTCGGCGTCCGCGGGCCCCTCGGCGGCCGGCCGGCCCGGTCAGGCGGAGGTGGTCCGGCTGCTCAAGTCGGATCCCAGGGTCTCGGCCGAGGTCAAGCGGAACCTCCAGCCGTGCGTCGCCGACGACTACCCCGTGGACACCTCCTGGGGCGACCTCACCGGCGGCTCCTCCGACGACCTCGTCGTCAATGTGCTGACCTGCGGGGACGGCGTCGGCGTGGGGGCGTACGTGTACCGGGGGGAGCGCGGCTCGTACAAGAATGTGTTCAAGGCCGAGGAGCCGCCGGTCTACGCGCAGATCGACCGGGGCGACCTGGTGGTGAGCAAGCAGGTGTACGAGAAGGGCGACCCGGTGTCCAGTCCGTCCGGCGAGAACGTGATCACGTACCGCTGGCGCGACGGCCGGTTCGCCCAGGAGTACTTCTGGCACAACGACTACGGCACGGTCGTCGGCGACACGCCCTCACCGGTTCCGGAAGCCTGACGGTCCGCCGGTTCCGGAAGTCCGATGGTTCACCGGTTCCGGAAACCCGACGGTTCACCGGTTCCGGAAACCCGACGGTTCACCGGTTCCGGAAACCCGACCGCCGCGGAGTGAACCGATCGGACCCCGTCGGCCGATCTATCTGTAACGACGCCCACCACCCACCACCCACCACGAGGACTGAGAGCACCGGGATGGCAGACCAGACCCACGTTCTGTTCGTCGAGGACGACGACGTCATCCGCGAGGCCACCCAACTCGCCCTGGAGCGGGACGGCTTCGCGGTCACGGCCATGCCCGACGGGCTGTCCGGGCTGGCGGCGTTCCGGGCCGACCGCCCGGACATCGCGCTGCTCGACGTGATGGTCCCCGGCCTGGACGGCGTCAGCCTGTGCCGGCGGATCCGCGACGAGTCGACCGTGCCGGTGATCATGCTGTCCGCGCGCGCCGACTCCATCGACGTGGTGCTCGGCCTGGAGGCGGGCGCCGACGACTACGTGACCAAGCCGTTCGACGGCGCGGTGCTGGTCGCCCGGATCCGCGCGGTGCTGCGCCGCTTCGGGCACGCGAGCGGGGGCGCGCAGAGCGGGGAGGCCGTCGCGGCGGAGTCGGGCGGGGTGCTGACCTTCGGCGAGCTGGAGATCGACACCGAGGGCATGGAGGTGCGCCGGGCGGGCAGTCCGGTGGCGCTCACACCCACCGAGATGCGGCTGCTGCTGGAGTTCTCCTCCGCGCCGGGCACCGTGCTCTCCCGCGACAAGCTGCTGGAACGGGTCTGGGACTACGGCTGGGGCGGGGACACCCGGGTCGTCGACGTCCATGTGCAGCGGCTCAGAACGAAGATCGGCCAGGACCGGATCGAGACGGTCCGCGGCTTCGGCTACAAGCTCAAGGCCTGAGCGGGGCGGGCATGCGGGGGATCTCCTGGCGCCGCGCGGATCTGCGCGCGGCCGACATCCGGACCGGTCTGAAGTGGAAGCTCAGCGCGGCCATCGCCCTGGTCGGGGCGCTGGTGGCGGTCGCGCTCAGCCTGGTCGTGCACAACGCGGCACGTGTCTCGATGCTCGACAACGCGCGCGACCTCGCCGACGAGCGGATCCAGATCGCGCAGCGCAACTACGAGCTGTCCGGGCGGCCGAACTTCCCGAACGTCAAGGTCGACGACCTCCGGCTGCCGGAGCCGCTGCGGGAGAAGGTCAAGCAGGGGCGGCGGGCGACGTACGTCAGCGACTCCCCCGGCGGCGGGCCCGACATATGGGCGGCCGTCCCGGTGCAGGACGGACATGTGCTGTCCCTGCACACCGGGTTCACCGACCGCAGCACCGACATCCTCAACGACCTCGACCAGGCCCTGGTGATCGGTTCCATCGCGGTCGTCCTCGGCGGCAGCGCGATCGGCGTGCTGATCGGCGGTCAGATGTCGCGTCGGCTGCGCAAGGCGGCCGTCGCGGCGGGCCAGGTCGCCAACGGCGAGACGGATGTCCGGGTGCGGGAGGCGATCGGCGGGGTCGTCCGGGACGAGACCGACGATCTCGCGCGGGCGGTGGACGCCATGGCGGACGCGCTGCGGCAGCGGCTCGAAGCGGAGCGGCGGGTCACGGCGGACATCGCGCACGAGCTGCGCACCCCGGTCACCGGTCTGCTCACGGCGGCCGAGCTGCTGCCTCCGGGGCGGCCCACGGAACTGGTGCTGGACCGGGCGAAGGCGATGCGGACGCTGGTGGAGGACGTCCTGGAGGTGGCCCGGCTCGACGGGGCCTCGGAGCGGGCCGAGTTGCAGGACATCCTGCTCGGCGAGTTCATCGCCCGGCGGGTCGCGGCGAAGGGTCCGGGCGTCGAGGTGCGCGTGGTGCACGAGTCGATGGTCACGACCGACCCGCGGCGCCTGGAGCGCGTGCTGTTCAACCTGCTGGCCAACGCGGCCCGGCACGGCAAACCGCCGGTCGAGGTCACCGTCGAGGGCCGGGTCATCCGGGTCCGCGACCACGGGCCCGGCTTCCCGGAGGCGCTGCTGGCGGAGGGGCCGAGCCGTTTCCGCACCGGGAGCGCGGACCGGGCCGGCCACGGGCACGGGCTGGGGCTGACCATCGCGGCCGGGCAGGCCCGGGTGCTGGGCGCCCGGCTCACCTTCCGCAACATCCGCCCGCCCGGCGCCCCCGAGTCCGTCCCGTCCGAAGGCGCGGTAGCGGTCCTGTGGCTCCCGGAACACGCCCCGACGAACACGGGCAGCTACCCGATGCTCCCGTAACACCGCCACCGAGCCCGAACGGGTCCGGGCAGTCCGGAGCACGCCCGGACGAGGCCGGCCCGGCCGTCGAGTGCACTGCGCGGCCAGAGCGTGCGGGTTCCGGGCCCGCCCCGGCACGGGCAAGCCACTGCACGCCCAGTGCAAAGGCCAGAGGGCGGTCCCCGGTACCGGGCTCGGTGGGCAGCCGAGGGCACTCACGGCGGACGGGCTCCAGATGGCGTGCCCCGGGTAAGCACCCGAGGCACGGTCGGCCCCACGTCCGGTGGACGCACCCGAATCGGAGCCCTCCGCGCGGGGGTTGGGGGACGCCAGGGAGCGGGCCGGAGGTGGACAAGGGGCAGACCCCGGGCCTCAGGGCCGGTGTGCAGGCCCCGCGGTCCACAGGGCCGGGGTACCAGCCCGCCCGCGGTGTCGGTGCGGCTCGTGGGGCCAACGGCCGAGCCCCCGGTCCGGTGGCCGGGGGCTCGTTCGTGGGCGGGCGCGGACCTGGCGTAGGCCGGGCGTAGGCCGGGCGTAGGCCGGGCGTAGGCCGGGCGTAGGCCGGGCGTGGGCCGGGCGTGGGCCGGGGCCGGGAAGGTCAGACCGGCTCGGCCACCGAGGTCTGCGGGGTCCGGGCGTCCGCCTGGGGGCCCGCCCCCTTCAGCGGGACCTCCTTCACGAACACCGCGGCGACCAGCGCGACCACGGCCACCACAGCCCCGAGCAGGAACGCCGAGTGCGTGCCGGCGGAGACGGCGTGCTGGTACGCCTCGCGCGCGGCCTCCGGCAGCTTCGCCAGGCTCGCCGCGTCCAGTTGCGCGGACTGCTCGGTCACCTTGGACCCGATCGCCCCGGCCCGCTCGGCCATGACGTCCTGGACCCGGTGGTTGAACAGCGCGCCCATGATCGCGACGCCGAAGGAGGAACCGAGAGTGCGGAAGAGGGTGGTGGAGGAGGAGGCGACGCCCATGTCCTTCATCTCCACGCTGTTCTGCGCGACCAGCATGGTGATCTGCATCAGACAGCCCATGCCGAACCCGACGACGGCCATGAAGACGCCCGAGGTGAAGCGGGAGGTGCCGGTGTCCATCGTGGACAGCAGGTACAGCCCGATCACCATCAGGACGCTGCCGAGCACCGGGAAGACGTAGTAGCGGCCGGAGTTGGTGGTCACCCGGCCCGCCACCATCGACGTGACCAGCATCGCGCCGAGCATGGGCAGGAGCAGCAGTCCGGAGTTGGTCGCGGAGGCACCCTGCACGGACTGCTGGTACAGCGGCAGGAAGAGCGTGGCGCCGAACATCACGAAGCCGGTGATGAACCCGATGACGGACATCAGCGTGAAGTTGCGACTGCGGAAGATGTGCAGCGGCAGCACCGGCTCGGCGGCCTTGGTCTGCCAGAACACGAACCCGACGAGCGAGGCGACCCCGATGCCGATCAGCTCCATGATCCGCGCGGAGGTCCAGGCGTACTCCGTGCCGCCCCAGGTGGTGACCAGCACGATCGCGGTGATGCCGACGGTCAGCAGGGCCGCGCCCAGGTAGTCGATCCGCGCCTGCGAGCGCTTCCTCGGCAGGTGCAGCACCGCGCTGATGGCGAGCAGGGCGACGACGCCGAGCGGCAGGTTGATGTAGAAGGCCCAGCGCCAGCCCCAGTGGTCGGTGATGGTGCCGCCGACCAGCGGCCCGCCGATCATGGCGAGCGCCATCACGCCGGCCATCATGCCCTGGTACTTGCCGCGCTCACGGGGCGGAATGAGGTCGCCGATGATCGCCATCACACCGACCATGAGTCCGCCGGCGCCGAGGCCCTGCACCGCGCGGAAGGCGATGAGCTGGCCCATGTCCTGGGCCATGCCGCTGAGCGCGGAGCCGATCAGGAAGAGCACGATCGAGCTCATGAAGACGCCCTTGCGCCCGTACATGTCGCCGAGCTTGCCCCACAGCGGGGTGGAGGCGGCGGTGGCGAGGGTGTACGAGGTGACGACCCACGAGAGGTGTTCGAGGCCGCCCAGCTCACCCACGATCGTCGGCATCGCCGTACCGATGATCATGTTGTCGAGCATCGCCAGCATCATCGTGATCATGAGCGCGAGCAGGACCACCCGCACGCTTCTGGGCTGTTTCTCCTCTGCCGCGTCCGCGGCCCGCGTCTCCGCCATGACTCCCACTTCCCCCAGCTACTTACTTGCCGCCCGGCTAGTTGTCTACACTTCAGGAAGGTAGAGGTGTAACTAGCCGGGCGTCAAGTAAGTTTTTGGAAAGCGCGAGGTGCACGAAGATGGGCGGCATGGGCGACATGGACGGCACCAAGCAGCGGCGCCGCGGCAACACCCGGCAGCGCATCCAGGACGTGGCGCTCGAACTCTTCGCCGAGCAGGGCTATGAGAAGACCTCGCTGCGGGAGATCGCCGAGCGTCTGGACGTCACCAAGGCGGCGCTCTACTACCACTTCAAGACCAAGGAAGAGATCATCGTCAGCCTCTTCGAGGATCTGACGACACCGATCGAGGACCTGATCGAGTGGGGCCGCCGGCAGCCGCACACCCTGGAGACCAAGCAGGAGATCGTACGGCGCTACGCCAAGGCGCTGGCCGAGGCCGAGCCCCTGTTCCGCTTCATGCAGGAGAACCAGGCGACCGTACGGGACCTCAGCATCGGCGAACTGTTCAAGAACCGCATGATGGGCATGCGGGAGATCGTCATCGACCCCGACGCCGACCTGGTCGACCAAGTCCGCTGCGTCAGCGCCCTGTTCACCATGCACGCCGGCATGTTCGTGCTGCGCGAACTCGAAGGCGACCCCGAGGACAAGCGCGCGGCTGTCCTGGAGGTCGCCATCGATCTGATCTCCCAGGCGCACGGTGGCGCCACGAGGTCTCGGAGCTCTTAGAGCGACAGGCCCTTGGCGCGGAGGAAGGAGACCGGGTCGACGGCCGAGCCGTAGTTGGCGGTCTTGCGGATCTCGAAGTGCAGGTGCGGGCCGCTGGAGTTGCCGGTGTTGCCGGACAGGGCGATGCGCTGACCGGTCTTGACGACCTGGCCGGCCTTCACCTGGATCTTCGACAGGTGGGCGTACTGGGAGTACGTGCCGTTGCCGTGCTTGATGACGATGGCGTTGCCGTAGGCGGGGCCGTCACCGGCACCGTTGCCGCCGGCCTTGACCACGGTGCCGCCGTGGGCGGCGTAGACCTGGGTGCCGGTGGCGACGGCGAAGTCCTGACCGCTGTGGGTGGACTGCCACATGGCGCCGTTCTGGTGGAAGCTCGCGGTCTTGGTGTACTTCTTCACCGGCTTCGTCCAGGAGACGGCCTTGGCCTTCTTGGCCTTGGCGGCGGCGACGGTCTTCGCGGTGACGGCGGTCTGGGCGGCCGGCTCGGCGGCCGTGGCGACTCCGGCGCCCAGCACGACCGTCGCCCCCAGGGCGGCGGTCGCCACTGCGGCGGCACGGGCGCGGGGCAGGGACGTACGGGCGGAACGGACGGAGACGCGCTTGAACATCGAAACCTCGTGGGATCGGGGACAGAAATCCATCCGGCACTCGGGTGGCTGCCGGACGGGGCCATTCCTTGGTACCGCCAACCCCCATCCACCCCCAAAGGTGTGATCTACGACGGAACCTAGTACCTCATTGCATAACCGACCTCACATTGACAGAGGCCTCATTCGGGACGAATCAGCCCATGATGGCCAGCCCGGTCCGGAAATCTGGGCTAAATGTCCGTTTCGCCCTCAGGGGCCTTTCCACTATTCCGCCTAGTACCGGACAAATCGCCTGTGCCGCTTGTCACCGGGGTCCAAGATCCAAGGACGCCGGAATGTGACCGGGGCTACGCTGGCGGACGTCATTTGGCAATGGGGGAGGGCGGGTTGGACCCGGCAGTGCTTGGCGTCAGGCTCGCTTCGAGCCTGGTCGGTCCACTGGTGAAGAAGCTGTTCGTCCGGGAGGGTCCGGGCGCCGCCCTCGTGGACCGCCCGGTCCGCGTCTCCGGCCTCGTCTCCTTCCGCGGCGAGCGACGGACCCTGGACCGCGCCGCCCTGGGCAGACTGGCCTCCGCCCTGGTCGCCGAGGCCCTCAAGGGCGGTGAGCGGCCCGTCCGGGCCGACGAGGAGGAGGCGGTGGCGCTCGCCCTCGCCGACACCCTGTACGCGCTGGGCGACCTGGACATGACCGACGTACAGGCGGTGGAGCTGGGCCACGAGGCGCTGGCCGCGCGCCTGAGCACCACCGGCGGACACCCGGAGCGCGACCTCTCCTACGACGCGGCGCTGCTCCACGCCCGTCTGCTCGCCACGGCCTGTCTGCACATCGTGCACTTCTTCACCCAGCGGTCCTCCTTCGTGGCCCGCACGCTGGTCGAGCAGTCCCGGCGGCAGGGCGAGCTGATCGCCAAGGTCGACCAGTTGATCGCCCGCACCCCGCCCACCGGCGGCACCGACACCGCCTTCGAACGGCGCTACCTGCCGTACGTCGCCACCCGGCACGGCCGGCTCACCATCTACGGCATCGACCTGGCCGAATCGCCCGACCGCTGGCCCCTGGACACCGCCTACCTCAGCCTCCAGGCCCTCGGCCCCGCGGAGGACGACCACGCCGCCGGCCCGGGAGCGCCGCACCTCACCTCCCCCGGCGCGCTCCCCGCCGAGCTGGCCCTGACCGAGCACGACCGGGTCCTGCTGCGCGGGGTCGCCGGGTCCGGCAAGACCACCCTCGTGCAGTGGCTCGCCGTGACCGCGGCCCGCGGGGAGCGAGGCGACCGCGTTCCCTTCGTGCTGCCGCTGCGCACCCTCGTCCGCCGCCCCGGCGGCCTGCCGGCGCCGGACGCCTTCCTGGCCGCCGTCCACGTCCCGTTCCACGCGGGGCAGCCGGACGGCTGGGCGGACCGGGTGCTCGCCACCGGACGGGGACTGCTGCTGGTCGACGGCATCGACGAGATCCCCGAACGCGAACGGGAACGCACCCGCCGCTGGCTGCGCGACCTCCTCGACGTCTACCCCGGCAACCAGTGGCTGGTCACCTCCCGCCCCTCCGCCGTGCGCGAGAACTGGCTCGCCGCCGAGGGCTTCACCGAGCTGGCCCTCACCTCGATGAGCCAGGACGACGTGACCGCGTTCATCGAGCGCTGGCACACCGCGGCCCAGGCCGACGCGCCCGACCCGGACCGCCTGGAGGACTACCGGCGCTCCCTGCTGGACGCGGTGCGCACCAAGCCCGACCTCGGCCGGCTCGCCACCAATCCCCTGATGTGCGGTCTGATCTGCGCCCTGCACCGGGACCGGCGCGGCTACCTCCCGCACGGCCGCAAGGAGCTGTACGACGCCGCCCTGTCGATGCTGCTCGCCCGGCGGGACGAGGAGCGGGACATGTTCCGGCCCGGGGAGCCCGGCGAGGTGTTCCTCACCGAACTGCCGCAGATCCAGCTGTTGCAGCGGCTGGCGTACTGGCTGATCCGCAACGGCCAGTCGGAGCTGGACCGGGAGCGCGCCGAGCGGATCGTCGCCGACGTGCTGCCGTCGCTGCCGGTCGCGGCGGACCAAGGGGACGCCGGGCGGATCCTGCGCCATCTGCTGGTCCGCAGCGGCCTGCTGCGCGAACCGGCCGCCGGGACGGTGGAGTTCGTGCACCGCACCTTCCAGGACTATCTGGGCGCCAGGGCCGCCGTGGAGGACGGCGACTTCGGGCTGCTGGTCCGGGGTGCCGTCGACGAGCAGTGGTCGGACGTGTTCCGGATGGCGGTGGCCCACGCCCGGCCGCGTGAACGGGCCGCGCTGCTGACCGACCTGGGCGCGGCGGCGCAGCGGGCGGAGGGCGCCACCGGAGCCCGGCTGCGGCTGCTGGCCCTGGCCTCGCTGGAGCACGCGAGCGAGCTGGATCCCCGGGTCCGCGCCGAGACCGAGCGGGACGCGGCCGCCCTGATACCGCCCCGGACCACGGAGGAGGCCCGCGCGCTGGCCTCGGTCGGTCCGCTCGCCCTGGAACTCCTGCCCGGCCCGGAGGGGCTGGCCGACGAGGAGGCGCGGGCGGTCGTCGTCACGGCCTCGCTCATCGGCACGGAGGCCGCGCTGGGGGTGCTGGCCCGGTTCCGGGGGCATCCGGCGCTCGACGTACGGGCGCAGCTCTCCTGGAGCTGGTCCCGGTTTCCCACCCGGCGCTACGGCGAGGAGATCATCGGGCATCTGCCGCAGGAGGAGCTCTTCTTCAGCGCCCGCTCGGGGGAACAGCTGCGCTTCCTGCGCGGGCTCGGCGGACGGCGCTCGGTCCAGCTCACCGGCCGGATCCCGGCGGACGAGATCGGTGCCGGGCTCGGCCCCGGGTCGACGGCCGAGCTGGTCGTCCGCGACAACGACGAACTGCGCGACCTGAGCTGCCTGTCGGGCCAGCACCGCCTGGTGTACCTGGACGTCAACCGGTGCTCCCGGCTGGAGAGCCTGGCCGCGCTGGCGCCGCTTCCGCTGGTCCGGCTCTCCCTGGACCTGGTGCCGGGCGGGCTCGACCTGTCCGTGCTGTCCGGCTCCCCGACCCTGGAACAGCTCGACCTCGGGATGCCGCTGGGCGGCGGGTCCCTGGAGGAGGCGCTGCCCCGGGATCTGACCCTGCGCTATCTGCGGTTCACCAAGGACGCCCTGGCGCGGACCGGTCTGCGCGGCCTGCACCGCTTCCGTTCGCTGCGGCAGCTGAGCCTCTCCCGACTGACCACCGCGCTCTCCCCCGGCGACCACGAGGAGGTCGCCCGACTCCCCGAGCTGGAGCATCTGCACATCGACTGGCGGCACAACGGGGGCTGGCAGGGCCCGCCGCTGCCCGGGATCACGCATCTGCGCCTGAACAACTTCCGGGGCACCGAGGACCTCTCCGCCGTCCCGGCCCTGTTCCCGGCGCTGCGCTCGGTCACCGTCGTACACGCCCCGGACGTCACGGAGATACCCGCGGCCGCGCTCGCGCACCTCCCGCGGAACCGGTCCTTCGAGAGGATCCGTCGCGTGGTGTGATGCACGCCTCTAGCGCCCTACCGTCCAGTAACCCTACGGTTCCCCTCGCGCCACCCAGTCCGACGAGCATGCACACGACACGCAGCCGTACGCGAAGGGACCCCCACACACATGACCACCCGACGCCCCTGGGCGCTCCGCACCGCGGCCACCGCCGCCACCGCCGCCGCCCTGCTGGCGCTCGCCGCCCCGGCCGAGGCCGCGCCGAGCACCGCCACCACGACCGCCGTCACCGCCGCGGCGGCGGACGTCGACTACGCGACGTGGCAGCGGGACTGCCAGGCCGTCATGGACCAGGCGCTGCCGTATCTGAAGCAGCGGATCGCGGACACCGGGCCGGGCGAGAAGCAGGCGATCGTGCTCGACATCGACAACACGGCCCTGGAGACGGACTTCGGCTTCAGCTACCCCTCGCCCGCCAACAAGCCGGTCCTGGACGTCGCCCGGTACGCCCAGGAGCACGGGGTCGCCCTGTTCTTCGTGACCGCCCGCCCGGGGATCATCTACTCGTTCACCGACTACAACCTCAAGCACCGCGGCTACAAGGTGGCCGGCCTCCACGTCCGCGGCTTCCTCGACCTGTTCAAGAACGTCGCCGACTACAAGACGGCCCAGCGTGTGGCCATCGAGAACAAGGGCTACACGATCATCGCGAACATCGGGAACAGCGCGACGGACCTGTCCGGCGGCCATGCGGAGAAGACGTACAAGCTGCCCGACTACGACGGCCAGCTCTCCTAGTCCCCCGCGGACACGCGTGAGGGGCCGGTGCTCAGTGAGCACCGGCCCCTCGACGCTGTGAGGCTTACGCCTCCTTGCTCAGGTTCGGCCCGGCACCGCCGGCCGCCTGCTCGATCGGCGGGACGTCGGGCAGCGCCGACTTCTCCTCACCGCGGAAGGTGAAGGTCTGGGACTCGCCCTCGCCCTCGGTGTCCACGACCACGATGTGACCGGGGCGCAGCTCGCCGAAGAGGATCTTCTCCGAGAGCGTGTCCTCGATCTCGCGCTGGATGGTGCGACGCAGCGGACGCGCACCCAGCACCGGGTCGTAACCCTTCTTGGAGAGCAGCTCCTTCGCGGACTGGGAGAGCTCGATGCCCATGTCCCGGTCCTTGAGGCGCTCGTCCACCTTGCCGATCATCAGGTCGACGATCGCGAGGATGTCGTCCTGGGTCAGCTGCGGGAAGACGACCACGTCGTCGACGCGGTTGAGGAACTCGGGCCGGAAGTGCTGCTTGAGCTCGTCCGAGACCTTGTTCTTCATGCGCTCGTAGTTGGTCTTCTTGTCGCCCGAGGCCGCGAAGCCCAGGTTGAAGCCCTTGGAGATGTCCCGGGTGCCGAGGTTGGTCGTCATGATGATGACCGTGTTCTTGAAGTCCACGACCCGGCCCTGGGAGTCGGTCAGGCGACCGTCCTCCAGGATCTGCAGCAGCGAGTTGAAGATGTCCGGGTGCGCCTTCTCGACCTCGTCGAAGAGGACCACGGAGAACGGCTTGCGGCGGACCTTCTCGGTCAGCTGGCCGCCCTCCTCGTAGCCCACGTAGCCGGGGGGCGAACCGAAGAGACGCGAGACCGTGTGCTTCTCGCTGAACTCCGACATGTCGAGGGAGATCAGCGCGTCCTCGTCACCGAAGAGGAACTCGGCGAGCGCCTTGGACAGCTCGGTCTTACCGACACCGGACGGGCCGGCGAAGATGAACGAGCCACCGGGACGCTTGGGGTCCTTCAGACCGGCACGCGTACGGCGGATCGCCTTCGACAGCGCCTTGACGGCGTCGACCTGGCCGATGACCCGCTTGTGGAGCTCGTCCTCCATGCGCAGCAGACGCGAGGACTCCTCCTCGGTCAGCTTGAAGACCGGGATGCCGGTGGCGGTCGCGAGGACCTCGGCGATCAGCTCGCCGTCGACCTCGGCGACGACGTCCATGTCGCCGGCCTTCCACTCCTTCTCGCGCTTGGCCTTCGCGGCGAGGAGCTGCTTCTCCTTGTCGCGCAGGGACGCGGCCTTCTCGAAGTCCTGCGAGTCGATCGCGGACTCCTTGTCCCGGCGGACACCGGCGATCTTCTCGTCGAACTCGCGCAGGTCCGGCGGCGCGGTCATCCGGCGGATGCGCATCCGGGAACCGGCCTCGTCGATCAGGTCGATCGCCTTGTCCGGCAGGAAGCGGTCCGAGATGTACCGGTCGGCCAGGGTGGCGGCCTGGACCAGCGCCTCGTCCGTGATGGAGACGCGGTGGTGGGCCTCGTACCGGTCACGGAGACCCTTGAGGATCTCGATCGTGTGCGGCAGGGACGGCTCGGCGACCTGGATGGGCTGGAAGCGGCGCTCAAGGGCCGCGTCCTTCTCCAGGTGCTTGCGGTACTCGTCCAGGGTGGTGGCGCCGATGGTCTGCAGCTCACCCCGGGCCAGCATCGGCTTCAGGATGGAGGCGGCGTCGATGGCGCCCTCGGCGGCACCCGCACCGACCAGCGTGTGCAGCTCGTCGATGAACAGGATGATGTCGCCGCGGGTGCGGATCTCCTTGAGCACCTTCTTCAGGCGCTCCTCGAAGTCACCGCGGTAGCGGGAGCCGGCGACCAGCGCACCGAGGTCCAGGGTGTAGAGGTGCTTGTCCTTGAGGGTCTCGGGCACCTCGCCCTTGACGATGGCCTGGGCGAGGCCCTCGACGACGGCGGTCTTGCCGACGCCGGGCTCACCGATCAGGACCGGGTTGTTCTTGGTGCGGCGGGACAGCACCTGCATGACCCGCTCGATCTCCTTCTCGCGCCCGATGACCGGGTCGAGCTTGGACTCACGAGCGGCCTGGGTGAGGTTCCGGCCGAACTGGTCGAGGACCAGGGACGTCGAGGGGGTCCCCTCGGCAGGCCCGCCGGCGGTGGCGGTCTCCTTGCCCTGGTAGCCGGAGAGCAGCTGGATGACCTGCTGCCGCACCCGGTTGAGATCGGCGCCCAGCTTGACCAGGACCTGGGCGGCGACGCCCTCGCCCTCACGGATCAGGCCGAGCAGGATGTGCTCCGTGCCGATGTAGTTGTGGCCCAGCTGAAGGGCCTCGCGGAGCGACAGCTCCAGGACCTTCTTGGCACGGGGGGTGAAGGGGATGTGCCCGGACGGGGCCTGCTGGCCCTGGCCGATGATCTCCTCCACCTGCTGGCGGACCGCCTCGAGCGAAATCCCGAGGCTCTCAAGGGCCTTGGCGGCGACACCCTCACCCTCGTGGATCAGGCCCAGGAGGATGTGCTCGGTGCCGATGTAGTTGTGGTTGAGCATCCGGGCTTCTTCCTGAGCCAGGACGACAACCCGCCGCGCGCGGTCGGTGAACCTCTCGAACATCGTTAATCGCTCCTCAGAGCGGTCAGGCAGTGGGGGGAACTTCCCCTCCCTGTCCTTCCGCAGCTTAGTCCCGCAAGCGGGGACCGCTCATTCCAACTGCCGACACCGTCGATGGCCTCCTGACCCCGAACGCCGACATCTGCTCCAACCCGATGGTGCGAGACGATGTTCCCGCAGGCCAGGCAGTTACCCGCTTCGCCAGTACGCCGATGGCGAACGTGAGACGCCGTGCCCTGCGTGTCGCCCCCTCCCACTAGGGATGTCTTACCCGCAGCCACTGACAGTCCATGCCGCGCGCACCCCTTCCCTCCGCTACGGGCGAACAACCTCAAGCCCCGCCGCGCCCCCCGCACGCCCCTTCGGCGGGCACGCTGGGCATCCGCACGGGCACCCAGCGTAACTCCGGCGCTCTTCGGACGGTTGCACTTGGCATGGTCGACAGCCTTCCTCACATCACCACGGTCCCGCTCCCCCGTCGGCCGCTCAATTCGAGCGATCAGGTCCGCCGGTGGTACGAGAACGAACTGGGCTGGGCGACGGTGCCCGGAAGCCCTCCGGCACTGCGGCTGGGGCTGCGCTTCGACGTCCTGGAGGTGCCGGCCGAGGCGGGCCGGGCGGGCCTGCGCCATCTGGCGCCCGGCTCCCCGGTCGCCCTCGCGGGGGACCGGATGCGGCTGCTGGTGGCCGCGGGCAGCGCGGAGGAGCTGCCGGGACTGCTGGCCTGGCTGGAGTGGGGCACGCTGGCGCTCGACCTGACGGTGACCGGTGAGGGCGGCTTCATGGACGCGCCCGACCCTCCGGGGGCGGCGAGGACCGACGGGCGGCCGCTTCCCCCGGGCCGCCCGGGCACGCCGCAGGGGGCCGCCGTCTGGCTGCGGCCCCCCGAGCCGGGGTGCGAGGTCGAGGCCTCGCTGCCGACGCTGTCGGCGGTGGGGGGCGGTGGGGGCGCCCCCGGTCTCGCACGACTCGTGGACACGGTGGCCACGCAGTGCCACCGGCTGCGGCTGCGCCGCTCGTGCGTTCAGCCGTTGGCCTTCTCGTAGGCCTCACGAATGGACGCGGGAACACGGCCGCGGTCGTTGACCTCGTAACCGTTCTCCTTGGCCCAGGCGCGGATCTGAGCGGTGTCCTGGCTGCCGCCGGAAGCGGCACGCGCCTTTCCGCGTCCGCCCGAGGCACGGCCCCCGGTGCGACGACCACCCTTCACGTAAGGATCGAGAAGGCCGCGCAGCTTGTCGGCATTGGCGGTCGTGAGATCGATCTCGTACGTCTTGCCGTCCAGCGCGAACGTCACGGTCTCGTCCGCCTCGCCGCCGTCGAGGTCGTCGACAAGAAGGACCTGAACCTTCTGTGCCACCGGATTTCCTTTCATCGATAACGTGAGGGCTGGGGTCTGCGGCGTCCGCCGTTTCACCGTCCCCTTGTTATATGCAGTACTGCAGTACGTCGGAAAGCAAACCGCTTTTGCTGGAAAAACACAAACCCCTGGGAGAGACCCACAGCCCGCCTCAGGACCGGAAACATGCGCGTTTCGGACATAGGGCACCGGGCCCCGGGTTCGGGTCTCCGGTTCACTTACCGGGCGATCACAGATGCAGAAGCATCCGACTGTTGCCCAAGGTGTTCGGTTTCACTCGTTCGAGACCGAGGAACTCCGCGACGCCCTCGTCATAGGAACGCATCAGCTCGGCGTACACATCGGTGTCGACCGGTGTCTCACCGATCTCGACGAACCCGTGCTTGGCGAAGAAGTCCACTTCGAAGGTCAGGCAGAATACCCGCCGAACACCCAGCCAACGCGCGGTCTCCAGCAACTTCCCCAGCAACTGGTGACCGACTCCCGCGCCCTTCAGTCCGGGCTTCACGGCGAGAGTGCGCACTTCGGCGAGGTCTTCCCACATCACGTGCAGGGCACCGCAGCCGACGACCTCCGCGTTGTCGTCGCGTTCCGCGACCCAGAACTCCTGGATGTCCTCGTAAAGCGTCACCGTGGCTTTGTCGAGCAGGATGGCGCCGCGGACGTAGGCGTCAAGCAGTCGGCGCACCGCCGGGACATCGCTGGTGCGGGCCCGGCGGACGGTGATGGCTTTCGCGGTGACTTCGGGGCCCTCTGCCGGTGAGCTCTGTGCGGACATGTGCGGACGCTATCGCCCGCCGGCCTCCGGCGCCGAGCCGGGGTTCTCACCGGCCGTATCCGGGGCGCTATCCGCACGCTCGGCTTGGCGAGGTTGTTCCGGTGCTTGTTGCGGCGCTTGTTCCGGTGCTTGCCGCGGCGCTTGTTCCGCCGGCTGTTCCGGTCCCTGGACGATCCGCACCGCGTCGGTGAGGGCTTGTCGCTGTTCGGCGCTCATCATGCCGAAGAAGGCGACGAGGGCGGCGGCGGGGTTGTCGCTCTGCGACCACGCGTCGTTCATCAGCGCCGCGGAGTAGGCGGCACGGGTGGAGACCGCCTCATATCGATAGGCCCGGCCTTCCGCCTCACGGCGCACCCAGCCCTTCTGGTGGAGATTGTCCAAAACGGTCATCACCGTGGTGTAGGCGATGGACCGCTCCTGCTGCAGATCTTCGAGGACTTCTCGAACGGTCACCGGGCGGTTCCACTTCCACACCCGCGTCATGACCGCGTCTTCGAGTTCTCCCAATGGGCGAGGCACAGCTCAGCACAATAGTGGGAGATGCCGGGATTGGCGTGCCGGACGTGCGCTTTCAACATCAAACAGGAACAAAAAGGGCGTACGACTCGCGAAATGGGAGTCGTACGCCGTTGCCGGGCGGCCGGGTCAGCCGTCGCCGCGCGCGGGGACCTGCCGGACCCCCTCGGCCCGGGCGAGGGCGGCGTCGACGACGGCGTCCTCCTTGGCCTTGTTGGCCCCGCCCTGGGTCTTCACGATCACCCTGATCACCCCGACGAAGAACACGGCCATGACGACGGGGGGCAGCAGCGCGGAGACGTAGTCCATGGCCTCAGGGTAGCGATGCGGACGGGCGGGGCGAGGGGGCGGGGCGGGTTCAGCCGGCCGCCAGGTGCCGGGAGGTCCGCTCCGGCGGCGGGGCCGGCTTGCGGCGGGGGAATACCTCGCCCGGTGTGGGGACGGGGCGGCGGGCGGGCTCCGGCGCCGCGGGCTGCGGGGTGCCGGGCTTCTCCGCGGGGCGGGCGGCGGGCTTCTTCGCGGGCCTCGCCGCCGGGTCCTGCTCCGCGTCGGCCGAGGGTCCGGCCCCGAGGCCCCCGGGGAGGGCCAGTAGGCGGGTACGGGAGGCGGGGACGGTCGGGGCGGCCGTGACGGCCCGCCGCGCCGTTCCGCGTGCGAGACGGGCCCGTACGTCCTGTTCCGCGAGGACCTGGCAGCGGCTCAGCAGGGCGGCGGCGACCGGGTTGCCGCGCAGGGCGCGCAGGGCCGCCAGGTCGTCCGGTTCGGGCCGGTAGGCGGCTCCCAGCGCCTCCTCCAGGAGGGCGAGGTAACCGGCGGCCGTGCCGGGCAGGGCGGCGCGGTAGCGGGCGAGGTCGGCCACGAGGAAGGCGCGCAGCCGGGCGCCCTCGCGCATCGCCTCGTCCAGCGACTCGGCGAGGCGGAGGCAGTCCTGGACGTCCTCGGCCGGGGCGGGGTCGGGGTTCAGGGCGAGAGCGAGGGCGCGGCGGAGCACACGCAGCTCCTCCACGCCGAACGCCATGCCGCCGCGGGATCCGTATGGCGTGGGCATGAGCCGACGATACGCGCTAATCAGACAAACTCGACATTCGGTACGGGCGTGGCGCGGACAAGCCACCCGGTTGCGCGCCGTACCGGCAGGTCAGCCATACGAAAGGGGAGGGGCGGTCCTCCCGCCCCTCCCCCGCGTGCCGTTCACATGCGCGAGACGTTCCGCTCGTACACGAGTCGCAGTCCGATCAGCGTCAGCCAGGGCTCGTGCTCGTCGATGACCGAGGACTCGCCCAGCACCATCGGCGCCAGCCCGCCGGTCGCGATCACCGTCACGTCCTCGGGGTCGTCAGCCATCTCCCGCGCCATCCGGCTCACCACGCCGTCCACCTGGCCTGCGAAGCCGTACACGATCCCGGCCTGCATCGCCTCGACGGTGTTCTTGCCGATGACGCTGCGCGGCCGGGCCACCTCGATCTTGCGCAGCTGGGCGCCCTTGACGCCGAGCGCCTCCACCGAGATCTCGATACCGGGCGCGATGACCCCGCCGACGTACTCCCCGCGCGCGGAGACCGCGTCGAAGGTCGTCGCGGTGCCGAAGTCGACGACGATCGCCGGACCGCCGTACAGCTCGACCGCCGCGACCGCGTTGATGATGCGGTCCGCGCCGACCTCCTTGGGGTTGTCGGTGAGGATCGGCACGCCGGTCTTCACGCCGGGCTCGACGAGCACCGCCGGCACGTCGCCGTAGTACCGCCGCGTCACCTCGCGCAGCTCATGCAGTACGGACGGCACGGTGGCGCAGATCGCGATCCCGTCGATCCCGTCACCCAGCTCCTCGCCGAGGAGGGGGTGCATGCCCATCAGGCCCTGGAGCAGGACCGCCAGCTCGTCCGCGGTGCGGCGCGCGTCCGTGGAGATGCGCCAGTGCTCCACGATCTCCTCGCCGTCGAACAGGCCGAGGACGGTGTGGGTGTTGCCTACGTCGATCGTCAGCAGCATGGCCGGATCCCGCTCCTACTCCGCCGCTCGCAGGTCCAGCCCGATGTCCAGGATCGGCGAGGAGTGCGTCAGCGCCCCGACGGCCAGGTAGTCGACGCCCGTGTCCGCGTACGCCTTCGCGTTCTCCAGGGTCAGCCGGCCGGACGCCTCCAGGGCGGCCCGCCCGGCCACGATCGCCACCGCCTCCGCGCACTCGCCGGGCGTGAAGTTGTCCAGCAGGATCAGGTCGGCGCCGGCGTCCACGACCTCCCGCAGCTGGTGCAGGGTGTCCACCTCGACCTCGATCGGCACCTCGGGGAAGGTCTCCCGCACGGCCTTGAACGCCTGTGCGACCCCGCCGGCGGCGACCACGTGGTTGTCCTTGACCAGGGCCGCGTCCGACAGCGACATCCGGTGGTTCACGCCCCCGCCGCAGCGGACCGCGAACTTCTCCAGCGCCCTCAGACCCGGCGTCGTCTTGCGGGTGTCCCGCACGCGTGCCTTCGTGCCGTCCAGCACGTCCGCCCACGCGCGCGTGGCGGTCGCGATGCCCGACAGCCGGCACAGCAGGTTCAGCGCGCTGCGCTCCGCGGTCAGCAGGTCACGGGTGCGCGTGGTCACCGACAGCAGCTTCTGGCCGGCCTCGACGAGGTCGCCGTCCTCGACGTGCCGCTCGACCTCGAACTCGTCGGTGCAGACCACCGAGATCACCGCCTCGGCGACCCGCAGCCCGGCCACCACGCCCGCCTCGCGCGCGGTGAAGTCGGCGGTGGCCACCGCCTCCTCGGGGAT
Organism: Streptomyces sp. NPDC048002; assembly: GCF_040653275.1. Taxonomy (NCBI): domain Bacteria; kingdom Bacillati; phylum Actinomycetota; class Actinomycetes; order Kitasatosporales; family Streptomycetaceae; genus Streptomyces; species Streptomyces sp. NPDC048002. Next base: position 40,841 of record NZ_JBEZNL010000054.1, read on the forward strand.
GGTCGCCACGGTCGTCACGTCCACGCCGTGCGCGAGGTCCTCCTGGATGGCGACGTTCGCGATGTCCTCGACCTCCAGGGGGTCGAGGCCCGCGTCGGCCAGGAGCTGGGCGAGCGCGGGGTCGAGCCCGCACTCCAGGTAGGTCTCGTCGGTGTCCGCCCCGCAGGCGCAGCCGTCGCCGCAGCCGTCTTCCTGGACGAGGGGGAGGTCGGGGGTACTCACGTCTGTCACTGCTCCTGGGGCTGCCGGGTCGGGGGGAAGTCTGCGGTATCGGTGGGGTGCACGGCGAGTGTGCGGTCCGGATTCAGCCGTACGACGATGTGGCGGCGCCAGTCGGTGTCGTCGCGGCCGGGCCGGTCCTCGCGCCAGTGGCAGCCGCGCGTCTCCTCGCGCAGCAGGGCGGCGGCGACCAGGACGCGGGCCACGCACAGCAGGTTGGTGGCCTCCCAGGTGTCGACTCCGGGCTCGGCGGTCTTGCCGTTCTCGTCGAGCGCCTCGCGGGCGTCCGCGTGCAGCCGCTGGAGCTGTTCGGCGGCCCGGGTGAGGGAGGCGGCGGAGCGCAGGACGCCCGCGCCGTCCGTCATGATCCGCTGGATCGCGAAGCGGTCCTCGGGGGCGAGCAGCGGGTGCGCGGGCACCCGCGGGTAGGGAACCGGCTGCGGCACGCGCGTGTGCGGGCCGTCCTGCGCGCGGACCGCCACGATGTCGGCGGCGATGCGCTCGGCGTAGACCAGGCCCTCCAGCAGGGAGTTCGAGGCGAGCCGGTTCGCGCCGTGCACGCCGGTGCAGGCGACCTCGCCGCACGCGTACAGACCGGGCACGGTGGTCCGGCCGCGGGAGTCGGTGCGCACACCGCCGGAGGCGTAGTGGGCCGCCGGGGCGATCGGGATGGGCTCGTGGACGGGGTCGATGCCGTTGGCGCGGCAGGCGGCGAGGATGGTCGGGAAGCGGTGCTCCCACATCGCGGCGCCGAAGTGCCGGGCGTCGAGGAACATGTGCTCGGCGTCCTGCTCCTGCATCCGGCGCATGATGCCCTTGGCCACGATGTCCCGGGGCGCCAGCTCGGCCAGTTCGTGCTGACCGACCATGAAGCGCACCCCGTCGCCGTCGACCAGGTGGGCGCCCTCACCGCGCACCGCCTCCGAGACGAGCGGCTGCTGGCCCTCGGCGTCGGCGCCGAGGAAGAGCACGGTGGGGTGGAACTGCACGAACTCCAGGTCGGAGACCTCCGCGCCCGCGCGCAGGGCGAGCGCGACACCGTCGCCGGTGGAGACCGAGGGGTTGGTGGTCGCGGAGAAGACCTGGCCCATCCCGCCGGTGGCGAGGACGACCGCGGGGGCGTGCACGGCGCCCACGCCGTCGTGCTGGCCCTCGCCCATGACGTGCAGGGTCACGCCCGCGGTACGGCCGTCGGCGTCCGTGAGGAGGTCCAGGACGAGCGCGTTCTCGATGGTCCGCACCCCCCGCGCCCGAGCCGCCTCCACGAGCGCGCGGGAGATCTCCGCGCCGGTGGCGTCACCGCCCGCGTGCGCGATCCGGCGCCGGTGGTGGCCGCCCTCCCGGGTGAGTTCCAGGCCGCCCTCCTCCGACTCGTCGAAGTGGGCGCCCGTCTCGATGAGCCGGTGCACCGCGTCCGGGCCCTCGGTGACCAGGATCCGCACCGCGTCCTCGTCGCACAGTCCGGCGCCGGCGACCAGCGTGTCCGCGAGGTGCTGCTCCGGGGTGTCGCCCTCGCCGAGCGCGGCGGCGATACCGCCCTGGGCCCAGCGGGTGGAGCCGTCGTCGAGGCGGGCCTTGGTGACGACGACCGTCGTCAGACCGGCGGCCTCGCAGCGCAGGGCCGCGGTCAGACCGGCGACGCCGGAACCGACGACGACGACGTCCGCGTCGATGGACCACCCGGGGGCGGGGGCGTGCAGTGCTATGCCTGTGCTGGTCACGAGGCGGCTCCGAAGGTTCCGAAGGTGAGGGGGACGTTGTCGATCAGCCGGGTCGTGCCGACCTTGGCGGCGACCGCGAGGACGGCCTCACCGGTGAAGTCGTCGCCGATCTCGGTGAAGTCCGAGGGGTCGACGAGGGCCAGGTAGTCCAGGGCGAGCGGCGGGGTGAGCCGGGCGGCCTCGTCCAGCACCAGGCGGGCGGCGGCGCGGACGGCGGCCGGGCCGCCCGGGGCCGACTTGGCCACGGCGTGCGCGTCCGCGGCGGCCCGGGACTCCCCGAGGGCGCTGAGCGCCTCGGCACGCGCACGCGTGGCGGGGACCTCGCGGGCCCGCGCCCGCAGGGCCTCCTGGGCGGCGTGCCGGTCCTGGCCCGCGAAGAGCGCCCGGGACAGCGCGAGCGCGGTGCGCCGGTCGGCGGGCGAGAGGTAGCGGTTGCGGCTGGACAGGGCGAGGCCGTCGTCCTCACGGACGGTCGGCACACCCACGATCTCGATGCCGAAGTTCAGGTCGCGGACCATCCGGCGGATCAGGGCGAGCTGCTGCGCGTCCTTCTGGCCGTAGAGCGCCACGTCGGGGCGGGTGAGGTGGAGCAGCTTGGCGACGACGGTGAGCATGCCGTCGAAGTGGCCGGGGCGCGCGCCGCCCTCCAGACGCTCCCCCATCGGACCCGCGCTGATCCGCACCTGGGGATCGCCGCCCGGGTAGACCTCGTCCGCCGAGGGGGCGAACACCACGTCCGCGCCGGCCTCCTCGGCGATCTTGACGTCGGCCTCCAGGGTGCGCGGGTAGCGGTCGAGGTCCTCGCCCGCGCCGAACTGGAGCGGGTTGACGAAGACCGTCACCACGACCTCGCCGTCCGGTCCGGCGATCCCGCGCGCGGAGCGCACCAGGGTGGCGTGACCCTCGTGCAGGGCGCCCATGGTCATCACGACGGCACGGCGGCCGGTGCGCGCGCGTGCGGACAGGTCGGCGGCGGTGTGCAGCAGGGTGATGGTCATCCCGCGTCTCCCTCGGTGCTGTCGGCGAGCACGCCCAGCAGGTCTTCGGCGAGTTCCGGCTTCAGCAGTCCGTGGGCGAGCGCGCGGTCGGCGGTCGCACGGGCCATCGCCAGATAGCCGGCGACGGTCTGCGGGGCGTGCCGGCGCAGCTCGGTGATGTGCGCGGCGACCGTGCCGGCGTCGCCGCGCGCGACGGGGCCCGTCAGGGCGGCGTCTCCGGAGCGCAGGGCGTTGTCGAGGGCGGCGCCGAGCAGCGGGCCGAGCATCCGGTCGGGGGCCTCCACCCCGGCCTCGCGCAGCAGCTCCATGGACTGGGCGACCAGGGTCACCAGGTGGTTGGCGCCCAGCGCGAGGGCCGCGTGGTAGAGCGGCCGCATCTCCTCGGCGATCCACTCCGGTTCGCCGCCCATCTCGATGACCAGGGCCTCGGCGGCCAGCCGCAGTTCCTCGGGTGCGGTGACGCCGAAGGAGCAGCCCGCCAGGCGCTGCACGTCCACCGGGGTGCCGGTGAAGGTCATCGCGGGGTGCAGGGCCAGGGGCAGCGCGCCCGCGCGCAGGGCGGGGTCGAGGACCTTGGCGCCGTACCGTCCGGAGGTGTGCACGAGCAGCTGGCCCGGCCGGACGGCGCCGGTCTCGGCGAGGCCCTCGACGAGGCCCGGCAGGGTGTCGTCGGGCACGGTCAGCAGGACCAGGTCGGCGCGGGCCAGGACCTCGGCGGGCGTCACCAGCGGCACGTCGGGGAGGAGTTGCGCGGCGCGGCGCCGGGAGGCGTCGGAGACCCCGGAGACGGCGACCGGGCGGTGCCCGGCGAGCTGGAGGGACGCGGCGAGCGCGGGACCCACCCGGCCGGCGCCGACGACGCCGACGGTGAGCCGCGCGGGGCGGTCCCTCGGATCTGGCTGTTGGCTTGTACTCACTCGACGGCGGCCTTCCCGTTCCAGTCCGCTCCGGGTACCGGACGATTTCTCGTCATGTTAACGCGATCGGTTCGAGGGGTGTTCGGTTGTCCACAGGCTGTGGGTTTCCGCGCACGCCGGGCGCGTGGGCCGGAGCGCGGAAATCCGGGTGCCCGCGGGAGCCGGGGCGCGAAATCATCCGGGCATGAGCGATGCGGCGATGACGGAAGAGCGGGACGCGGGGGCGGCTGAGCGGATGACGGAGGCGGACCGGCGCAAGCGGTTGAGGGAACGGCGCATCAGCGCCTCCAAGGGCGCGGAGCGCGCACTGGGGCGCCTGGCGGTGCAGCGCACGCTCCGGGAGCGGCTGGCGCTGCTGGAACGGGCGGCGGACGTGCACGACCTGGACGAACCCTCCGACGTGTACGGCGACGGCGTGGTGGCGGCCCTGGAGAACAGGGTCGCGGAGCTGCTCGGCAAGGAGGCCGCCGCGTTCTTCCCGACGGGCACGATGGCCCAGCAGGTGGCCCTGCGCTGCTGGGCGGGGCGGACCGGGAACCCGGCCGTCGCCCTGCACGGCCTGTCCCATCCCGAGGTGCATGAACGCGATGCCTTCAGCCAGGTCAGCGGGTTGCGCCCGGTCCGGGTGACGAGCGGGCCCCGGCAGCTGACGGCCGAGGACGTGAACGGCCTCGACGAGCCCTTCGGCACACTGATGCTGGAGCTGCCGCTCCGGGACGCCGGTTTCCTCCTGCCGTCCTGGGAGGAGCTCACGGAGGTGGTCGAGGTGGCACGGGAACGCGAGGCGGTCGTCCACTTCGACGGCGCCCGCCTGTGGGAGTCCACCGTCCACCTCGGCCGTCCCCTGCACGAGATCGCGGACCTCGCGGACACCGTCTACGTCTCGTTCTACAAGTCCCTCGACGGCTACGGCGGCGCCGCCGTGGCCGGCCCGCGCGCGGTCGTCGACGAGATGCGGACCTGGCGGCACCGGTACGGCGGCACCGTCTTCCAGCAGTTCCCGACCGCGCTGTCGGCGCTGCTCGGGCTGGAGCGGGAGCTGCCGAGGCTGCCGGAGTACGTACGGCACGCGCGCGTGGTGGCCGGCGCCCTGCGCGAGGGCTTCGCGGCGGCGGGCGTGCCCTGGACCCGCGTCCACCCCGAGGTGCCGCACACCCACGAGTTCCAGCTCTGGCTCCCGTACGACGCCGACGACGTCGCCGAGGCGGCGGTCCGGCACGCCGAGGAGACGCGGACGCTGCTGTTCGACCGCCCCTGGGACGCGCCGGGGCCGGGGCTCGCGGTCACCGAGATCGAGGTGCGCGAGGCGGGCCTGACGTGGACGGCCGAGGACGTGCGCGCGGCGGTCGCGGGGTTCGCCGAGCGGCTGCGGGAGCAGGTCGCGCACTGAGCGCTCCCGAGGGGATCAGGGGCGGTGCCCCAGGCCCAGGGCGCACCGCAGCCGTCCCACGGGGCGCCCGGCGAGGACGGCGCGGAAGCGGCGGTACTCGCGCCACTCGCGCAGGACCCGCGCGTCGTGGGTGCCGGGCGCGGGTGGGGCGGGCTCGTCGTGGAGCCCCGCGCGGTAGGCGTCGAGGAGGTACTGCTGGGTGATGCTCATGGCTCCGCCCCTTCCGTTCGGGGGCGGGACCCGGAAGGCTCCGCGGCTGCCCCGGTCCTCCCAGCCTGCGCCTGTCCGGCGACGGCGTCGCGCCGATTGACGGCGGACGTCAATCGAGGACGGCGTTGTCAGTGCCCGGGTGCACCATGAGGACATGAGCGTGAGCATCGACATTGCGGGGCTGCGGCCGGAGAGGGTCGCCGTCGTGCCCTCGCCCCTGGCCGAGCTCGGCATGGCGCTGCACGCGCTGTCCGAGCCGGCCCACCATCCGGGCCTCCAGGGCTGGGCGACGGGTGTGACGGCCGGCTTCGACCCGCATCTGGCCGACCGGATGTGCGAGGCCGACTTCCTGTGGCGCACGACCTTCTCGGACCTGTTCCTGCCCTGCGCCGGCATCCCCGGCGGGCCGGGCCTCCCGGGCGCCACGCTCGCCGAGGAACTGGACCTGCTGGACAAGCTGACGGACGAACAGTTCGTCGACGCGGCACTGGAGTTCACCTGCGCGCTGCCGTACGCCACCCCGGGCCCCGCCGTGCTCGGCAACGCCGAACTGGGGCGCCGTGCCCTGGAGCTGGCCGCCGCGCGCGGGCCGCAGCAACTGCGCTTCAGCAAGCGGCTGCTCGACGATCCGCCGCGGATCAGGGCCTGGCTGCGGCAGTTCCTGGAGGACTGCGACGAGGCGTTCTTCGCCGATGTCTGGCACCGGCTGCGGCACCAGCTCGCCGCCGACGCCCGGCACCGGACCGACCTGCTGCGGCACAAGGGGCTCGGCGAGGCGCTGACCTCCGTCTCCGCGGCGGTGACGCTCGACGAGACGGGCGGCCGGATCACCATCGACAAGCTGCGCCAGGGTCACACGGTCATCCGCGACCGCAGCCTGCTGATGGTGCCCACGAGCCTGGGCTGGCCGCATCTGATGGTGCTGCACCGGCACGGCTGGCAGCCCGTCGTGCACTACCCGGTCGGCTCCCCCGAACTCTCCTCGCCGCCCTCGGTCGAGCAGCTCGTGCTGCGGATGACCGCGCTGTCCCACCCGGTGCGGATGCAGCTGTGCCGGAACCTGGCCCGCAGCACGTACACCACCAGCGAGCTGGTGGCGATCCACGGCATGACCGCGCCCGAGATATCCCGGCACCTCGGGGTGCTGAAGAAGGCGGGCCTGATCACCACCCGCAGGCGCGGCCGCTATGTGCTGCACCAGCTGGACGTGACCGCCGTGGCCCGGCTCGGCAGCGACTTCCTGGAGGCCCTGCTGCGGTGAGCGCGGACTCCCGCCGGGCTCAGGACTGGCCGCCGGCCCGGACCAGTCCCGTCTCGTAGGCGAGGACGACGACCTGCACCCGGTCCCGCAGGCCGAGCTTGGTCAGGATGCGGCCCACGTGCGTCTTGACGGTCGCCTCGGACAGGACCAGCCGGGCCGCGATCTCGCCGTTGGACAGCCCCTGCGCGACCAGCACCATGACCTCGCGCTCACGGTCGGTGAGCCGGTCCAGCTCCTTGTGCTGCGGCTCCCGGCCGGTGCTCGGCAGCATCGGCGCGAACCGGTCGAGCAGCCTGCGCGTGGTCGAGGGGGCGACCACGGCGTCTCCGCTGTGCACGGCGCGGATGGCGGCGAGCAGTTCGCCCGGCGGCACGTCCTTGAGCATGAATCCGGAGGCGCCCGCCTTCAGCCCCGAGAAGGCGTACTCGTCGAGGTCGAAGGTGGTCAGGATCAGCACCTTCGGCGGATCGGTGTCCGAGCAGATCCGGCGGGTGGTCTCCACCCCGTCCAGCTTCGGCATGCGGACGTCCATCAGCACGACGTCGACGGCGGTCTCGCGCAGCACCTGAAGGGCCTCGACACCGTCGCCCGCCTCCGCGACGACCTCCATGTCCGGCTGGGCGGCGAGCACCATCCGGAACCCGGTGCGCAGCAGCACCTGGTCGTCGACGAGCATTACGCGGATGGTCATCAAGGTCCTCTTCCGTCTCCGTCTGCGGGGTCTGCTGGCTCTGCGGGGTACTGCGGGGTCCAGGGGTGTCGCGGGGGCGTGACAGGTGTCAACGCGGTTCGTGCGTGGGCTCAGTGCGCCGGTTTGAGGGGCAGCAGGGCGCTGATCCGGAATCCTCCGCCCGGGCGGGGGCCCGCGTCCAGGGTGCCGCCGACCATGCCGACCCGCTCCCGCATGCCGATCAGGCCGTGGCCCCGGCCGTCGACGCCACCGTCCTCGTACAGCTCGTGCGGAGCGCCCTTGCCGTCGTCCTCGACGAGCAGACCGAGCCCGTCGTCGAAGTAGACCAGGCGGACGCTCGCACCCGCGTTGGGGCCGCCGTGCTTGCGGGTGTTGGTGAGCGCCTCCTGCACGATGCGGTACGCGGTCAGCTCGACCCCGCTGGGCAGCGGACGCGGGGTGCCCTCGACCTTGAAGTCGACGGGCAGTCCGGAGGTGCGGCACTGCTGGACCAGGTCGTCGATCTGCTCCACGTCCGGCTGCGGGACGTACTCCCCGCTCTCCTGGTGCTCCCCGGTGCGCAGCACGCCCAGCAGGCGGCGCATCTCGGCGAGCGCCTGGCGGCCGGTGGAGGAGATCGTCTCCAGGGCCTGCTTCGCCTGGTCGGGCGCCGCGTCGAGGACGTAGGCGGCGCCGTCGGCCTGCACCACCATCACCGACACGTTGTGCGCCACCACGTCGTGCAGCTCGCGTGCGATCCGGGCGCGCTCGGCGGCGACCGCGACCTTCGCCTGCGCCTCGCGCTCCTTCTCCAGCCGGCTCGCGCGCTCCTCCAGCTCGGCGAAGTACGCGCGCCGGGTGCGTATCGAGTCGCCGAGCACCCAGGCGAGCGCGAACGGCACCGTGGTGAAGATCATGATCGCGACCGTGCCCAGGGCGCTGGACTCGTTCTCCGGCCAGCGCAGTTGGGCGAGCGGCGCCGCGCACAGGCCGACGCCCAGCGCCAGCCTGGACGCCCAGCGGGCCCCGGTCGCAGCCACCGTGTAGGTGATGACCAGCAGGGCGAAGTCGGCGGCCATCGTCTCGACGTCCAGCGCCAGCTGGGCCACGCCGATCCCGATGGCCAGCAGCAGCATCCGCTCCGGCACGCGCCGGCGCAGCGCGATCACCAGGGACAGCAGCAGCGCGACGAGAACGGCCGCGACCGGGTTGCCGGCGCGTCCCTCCACCTCCTGCTGCACGACCCCGGACACCACAGTGATCCCGAACAGGAAGACGGCCCAGAAGCCGTCGACCCATGTCGGGTGCCTGCGGAGAAAGTCATAGAGGCGCTGCACGTAACCCAGCGTAGGGAAGCGTGGCGTGTGCAGGGGTCAACCGGAGGGCCGATCCGGAGCGGGCGGGCGTACTCCCCAAGGTGGAGGACCCGTTCCCCTGTGCGCTTAGAGCTCCGAACAAAAGTGGGGTCCGATCAGCGGGCGGTGTCCGGTGCGTGCGATCGCAAGGCGCCGAAAGGCCCTGGTAGCGGAGCTACCAGGG
>NZ_JBEZNL010000055.1:0-49164 GCF_040653275.1 Streptomyces sp. NPDC048002
GTGAAGACCAGACCGGCGACCACGAGCCAGGCCACGATCAGCGGAAGATCCGTTCCCCCCACGGGCACGGAGTAGAAGACCACCTCTACGAGCCACTTGGCTATGGGCTCGAAGAATCCGCTGACGGCATCGTCGACGGACTGGGTGAAGGAGTCGAGTGACACGGTGAATACCTCAGTGGCGCAGGACCGGCGCGCGGGGAGCTGCGCCGGTGGGCGTGCGGGCTGTGAGCGAACGCCGTTGTCCGTTCGGCGACGCGTGGATCACCCTCCGCGGACTCGGAGCGTGATGACCTCGGTCGTGCTGTCGGCTGCTGCCGACGGTCCGAAGGCCGGGAATAGCGGTTTCCGACCTGCGGAGTTGCGCATTCCTAACACAGCCGAACGACCCGCTGGGTGACGCACCTCACATCACGCACCGCAGCGCGGGAAAAGGCCAGCACTCGTGATCCGACCGTTATCCGGACACCCGTATCCGTTCAGCGGCCATCTATTTCCGCAGGTCAGCAGCTTAAGGACCGACACTCCTGTCGGAGTCTGTGAGTTGCCTGTCCGGATCGACGATCCGGACCCTGCTGATCGCAGCCTCCACGGCCGCCATCCGCTCGGCGAGCAGACCGAGCACCGCGACGGCACGGGCGAGAGGGCCCTCCTCCGGATCACCGTGCGCCCGGGTGCGGACATGGGCGGCCTTCAGTTCACTCCACCGTCGCCTCCGCTCCGGCGTGAGCGTGCCGCGCAGCTCGGCCAGCTTGAGCAGGTTCGCCTCGGCCCCGCCGGTGAGTGTCTGGGCCTCGGCCGCGAAATGGTCGTCGATGACGGCGGCGAGTTCCGCCCGGTTCATCGCGGGGCGAATCCGTGCGGTGATCTTGTTCATGGTGCGGTAGGAGCCCTGCAGGCGGAACGGCGGTTCGGCACGGGTGGCATCGGACTGGCCCGCGGAGGCGATGTAGGCGGCGTTGACCGCGAGTACGGTCTCGCGCGCAGCGAGCAGATGACGCAGGACCGCAACGATCTGCTCCACCTCGGCGGCGGTGTACGGGTGCGTGAGGCGATCCGCACGGGCGGTGGGGTCGTTCTCGGCGAGTCGCACGAACTGGTCGATGTCCGCACGGTCGCGGCCGGCGAGCGGGGCGAGCACGGGGTGCGAGGTGAGCGCGTTCTCCAGAAAGCTCAACGCGAAGGCGTCCTCCTTGCCGGTCAGGACGTCACCCAGGTTCCAGACGTCCGCGCGGTTGGCCAGCATGTCGGGTACGTGGAACAGCGCACCGGACTCGGTATAGGGGTTACCGGTCATACACACGGCGAATCGCTTGCCGCGCAGGTCATAGGTGCGCGGCTGTCCGTCCCACACTCCCTCGACACGGCGCGTGGAGTCGCACAGGGGGATGAACCTCTGGAGCAGCTCCGGCGAGGTGTGCTGAATGTCGTCGAGGTGGAGCAAGGTGTTGTTGCCGGCCGCCAGCGCGAAGTTGATCTTCTCGATCTCCTGGCGTGCCGTGGTGTTCGGAGCCTCGTCGGGGTCAAGGGACGTGACGTCGTGTCCGAGGGCGGGTCCGCTCACCTTCACCAGCATCAGCCCCAGGCGGTCCGCCACGTACTCCACGAGCGTGGTCTTGCCGTAGCCGGGCGGCGAGACGAGCAGCAGCAGACCGCCGGTGTCGGTGCGCTTGCTGTCGCCGACGGTTCCGAGCTGGCGGGCGAGGCTGTCGCCGATGAGAGGGAGGTGGACCTCGTCGATGAGCCGGCCGCGCACGAAGGCCGCCAAGGGGCGCGGCCTGTGGTCGTCGAGCCGCAGACGAGACCGCTCCCTGTCGAGCAGAGCGGTCCGCCGACGCTGGTGCGCGCGCAGGGCGGGAGCCTCGTGGTCGGCGAAGCGAGTCGTACGGGCGAGGAAGTCGTCGACCCGAACGGTCAGCGTCCCGTCGGTGATGCGCGGGTGCGCCCCGAGAAGTCCCTCGGCCAGGGCTGTCGGCGGCATTCCCCCGTCATAGCGGTCGAGGTGGGGGCAGACTTCTGCGGCGACCGCCTCGCCGAGGTCCGCGGCGGTGAGTTCGGTACCGGTGGCCGAAGCGAAGGCCGACAGCCAGGCCGCTGCCAGTTGCCGGCGTGCGGCGAGGTCATCGAGGGCGGTCAGGTCCTCGGTGTACGCCGCATGGCCCGCCGTGCGACGGAACTTCTCCAGCAGGTCTCCGATGCCGGCGGAGATCACGAAGCCTTCGACGCCTGCCGTCAGCTCCTCGAAGAGATACGCGGCTGCCGCGCCGGGATCCGCCTCATGCGGGATCGAGCCGGCGATCGCCTCGGCCAGTTCGCGCTCCAGGTCGGCGATGGCCGGCGTCGGACCGTAGGTGTCGCGAGCCCTGGCCAGGGAGGCCGCGCGACGCCTCCAGGCCGTCCGGGCCTCGTCACTCGCACCGTGCGCCCAGAACAGCTGCGCGGCGGTGCGGGCGGCGGGCTCGTACCGCAGAGCGCCCGCCCGCTCGAACAGGGGCAGGAGCGCCGAAAGGATCACGGTCGCGTCATGATCGTGGACACCGCGCTCGTACCCCTCGTCGTACGCCTCCTGCGCCGCGTCCCGGACCAGCGTCGCCACATCGGCCGTCGCGAGGGTTGCCGGGCCGTGCTCCCGGAGCAGCCGCGCGGCAAGGTACTCGGCCCGGTAGACCTCGGGAGACTCCGACGGCAGCGGGCGGTTCCAGTACGGGCGGTCGGCGGCGATCTCGGGGTCGGTGACCGGGCTGCGGTAGTCGGTGCCGGTCAGGGCGAAGGCAAGACCGTCGCCGTGCGGGACCAGGGTGAGGTCGAGGGGCTGGGTGGCGACGGCGAAGCGGTGGGCGCCCAGACGCAGGGTTCGGCCGCCGTCGGAGTACAGGTCGCCACGGTCGCGCAGGGCGCGGGACGCCTCCTGGCGGCAGGCCCGCACCCGGCCGTCCAGTTCCTCGGCCCTGACCGGGTCGCCCAGGGCGCGCAACTCGTCCGCGGTGCGCCGAACCTTGACCACCAGCGGATCGGAGGCGAAATAGGAGCTGACGGCGTCGGTGTCCGTGAGCGAGGCCGCGCGGCGGCCGATCGTCCGCAGGACACGGTCGGCGGAGGCGGCCAGCCGTTCGGCGCGGCCGGCCCGCGCGTCGAGCAGGGCCTGCTTGCGGGCGGCGAACGCCTCGTAGACCTCCGTGCGCCGGTCGGCGAGGACGGCGAGGACGTCGTCGAACTCCGAGAAGCGGGCCTCCAGGTTCTCCAGCCGGACCAGAAGCCCGCTCAGCTGCTCGTCGCAGGCGGCGGGGCTGTCAGCCGACGCGAGGGCGCCGGTGACGGCCTGGCCCAGCAGCGCGAGTTCCGCGGCGAACTCGCTGCGGCCCTCTCCCTCACGCAGGGTCCGGCGGCGCGCGTCAAGGAGGGCACGGGCCCGGTTGACGCTGCCGAGTACGTCGGCGAGGCGCTCCAGGACGGAGGTCCGCACCACGGTGTCGGCGATGTCCAGGCCCGCCACGACCTCGGTCACGGTGCGCAGGGCTTTTCCGGCCGCCTCGATGCGAGCGGCCACCGGCTCCGCCTCGGCGACGGTCGCGATCGACTCGGCCTCCGAGGCCAGCCGCTCCACATCCTCGCTCTGCTCGGCGAAGGCATCCTCCCGGGCCAGGAACGCCACGGCCCGCTGCCCGAACGCCGCGAGGTCCTGGTCCGCCTCGGCGGCGAGGGCGTCGATGCGGTCCGTGTCGGCGTACCGCGTCTCCTTCAGGGCCAGCAAGTGCCCCTGACTCCGGCGCAGTTCGGTCAGACCGCTCACCCAGGCGGCCGCGCTGCGCGGTGACTCGCCGCGCAGCCGGCGCACGGCCGTCGCGACGCGGTCGGCGGCCTCGTCGAGGGCGACGGCCGCCTGCCGGGTCAGGGCGCGGACGGTCCGGAACTCCCCGAGGACCTGCTCCGCGGTGTCCCGCACCTCGTCCAGCGGGGCCCGCAGGCCGCCGAGGCCGGGGTCGTCGAGCCAGTGGTGGGTGTCCGCCACCCGTACGCACGCGGTGGCCAGCGCCTCGTACATCTCGGTCGTCGCCGCGGTCTCGGCGACCGTGCGGGCGATGGACAGACAGTCCGCGATACCCCGAACGAGGTCGGCGTTGCCGACCCGGGCCAGTGGCCCCTCGCCGGCCAGGGCGGCGGCGTGGGTGTCCGAGACGAACGGGGACGCCCACAACTGCACCGGGTGCACCCGGGCCGGCTCGTCCCCCTCGGCGCGCAGCACCATCAGCAGTCCGTCGTCGAAGGCCGCCCACCCGCGGCAGACCAGCGGGGCGGCGATCTCCTTGCGGATCGTGTTGTAGGAGAGCAGCAGGGTACGGCCCTCGGCCCGGTCGTGGAAGGCGTACAGCACGTCCTCGCCGTACGGTGAGCGCACCTCGCGCTCGAACTCCAGTCCCGTGGCGTCGACGTCGAACGTCCTGTGCGTACCCATGCCCAGGCAGTACCCGCCGGGAAAGACGACGCCCTGGTCCTCGGGCAGCCGACGGCACGCCTGCCCGATCCCGTCCAGCCTCACCACACTCCTGGTGAGGGTGTTGAAGACCAGGTAGCGGTGAGCGTCCTCGTTGTAGGGGCGGATCCGCAGCAGGGTCAGGGCGCCGACGCGCGCGTGGGCGACGTCCGCGTCGGCGAGCGACTGCAGCGGCTCCCGGACCGGTTCGCTGTAGTGGTCCTCGTCGTCGGTGCCCCCTACGGTGAGCCGGCCACCGACGGTCGAGATGAGGATCTCCCCCCGCACCAGGATGGAGGGCCGCTCCCCCGCAACGTGGTCGGCGCGGGTGGTCTCCGTCCAGTCGAAGTCGTGCGACGGGGGCGGCACATGATCGCGCTCGCCGCGGGCGTCGAGAAACGCCGCCCGTCCGTCCGCGGTCAGTGTCCAGCGCAGCACTCGGGTGTCGTCGCTCTTGTCCCCGGTCTGGAAGACGGCCAGGAGCCTGTCGTCCGCCCGGCGCAGCCCCAGCAGCCGGGTCTGCCGGTAGTACCGGTGCAGCTGCGCGAACTCCCGCTGGAAGCCGGTGTCGTCGAGCAGTCCTGGGACGGCGTTCTCGGGCAGCGCGTTCAGGTCGCGGTCGTACAGCGTGAGGACGTCGGCCACCTGCCGGTCGGACCGGGCGCTGTGGGATCCCAGCAGGAGGAACTCCCCGACCGCGACGACGTCCCGCGGCACGCACGGCCGCTCGGTGCGCACCTGTGCGGTGCCGGTGAGGTCGAGCCGGGTGGCCCCGAACTCCTCCGCCCGGCGGGCGTTGAGCGCCTCCGCGCGGCGGGCGAGTTCGGCGGCCCGGGCGGTCAGCCGGTCCCGCAGCACCTCGTACGTTCCGGCGTCGTAGGTCTCCGCCGGGAGGACGGTCGTCATGAGTGGTCGATCCCTTCGTCTCGCGGGCGGGCCGCGGCCGCCGCACCATGTGCCGCGGCCGCGGCAGCGCCGGCCGTCAGGCCCTTGCCGTGCCGTTCAGGTGGGTGAGCGGGGTGTCGGCGAGCCCCAGCTCAGTGGCACGGTCGATGAGTTGCTGGACCTGCCCTGTGTTCTGGCCGCCCCCGTTCATCAGCCGCATCAGCAGGGCGGACACCGTCAGGTTCTGCACGTCGGCCGTGCTGATCGATCCGAGGGCGCGGACCAGGTCGTCGGTGAAGCTCGCCGTACCGTCCAGCCAGGGCCTCGCGAGAGCCTGTGCCGTGTCGGAGTTCTGGACGAACCCGTCGACACCCTTGCCGAGCGTGATCGCCCCGACGAGCCGGTCGAAGAAGACGGACTCCCCGCCGACGATGTCGATGTCGGCGTTCTCCAGGCCCGTGGCCAGCACCGTGGCCTGGGCCTCGGCGACCTGACGCTGCACCTCGAGACCGGCCAGCCGGACCTCCTTCTCCGCCTCCAGACGCAGCCGGTACTCCTCGTGGCCCCGGGACGCCTCGTCGAGCGCGGCCATCGCCGCCGCCTTCTCGGTCAGTCCGGCCGCCTCCGCCTTGAGCTTCTCCCCCACCGCCTCCGCATCCGCGAGCGCCTTGGCCCGAGCGCCCTCCGCATCCGCGAGCGCCTTGGCCCGGGCGCCCTCCGCCTCGGCCCGCAGCCGGGCCTCGGTCGCCCCTGCCTCCGCCCGGCCGGCCTTCTCGATGACGTCGGCTTCCTTGTCACGGACCTGGACCGCGGCGAGCCCCTCGGCGGCGGCCTCGGCCTGGATCCCCTCGGCCAGCCGCAACTTGGCCTTGGTCTCCAAGTCGGCCGACTTCAGCTGGGCTTCGGCGAGCGTGAGCTGCTCGGCCGCCCGGTGGGTGGCCGACTGCTCGGCGGCCTCGGCGGCCTTGATGTCCTTGACCAGCTTCTCCTGGGCCTCCGCCTCGGCCGCGATGATCACGGCCTGCCGCTCCCGCTCCGCCTCCTCCACCGCGCGCAGCCTCTTGATGGACTCCTCCTGCTCGGCGACCGTACGGTCCACCGCGACCCGCTCCCGGATCACCTCAGCGATCTCCCGCTTCTCCGCCTCGACCTCCTTCTCGGCGGCGATCCGGGTCAACTGCGTCTCCCGCTCCCGGGCGATCACCTCCAGGACACGGTCCTTCTCGATCCGCTCGTCCTCCACCGCGATCACCCGTTCACGGTTCTTCGCGGCGACGGCGACCTCGCGAGCCTGGTTCTCCCGCTGCACGCCGAGCTGCTCCTCCGTGCGCAGGAACGCGGACTGCGCCCGCAGCCGCTCCTCCTCCACCACCCGCGCGGTCTCGGCCTCCTCCCGGGCCCGTACGGTCTCGATCTCCCGCCGCTGCTTGATCTCGGCGTCGGTCTGGCGTCGCTCCAGCTCGAGAATGGCCTCCCGGGCGTCGACGTTCTGCCGGGTGATCTCCTTCTCCTCGGTGCGCTGTGCCTCGTTGGTGCGCACATGCTCCACCGCCGTCAGCTCCGTGATCTTGCGAATGCCCTGCGCGTCGAGGACGTTCGCCGGATCCAACTGGGTCAGCGGCGTCTGCTCCAGATAGTCGATCGCGGCGTCCTCCAGGTGGTAGCCGTTGAGGTCCACGCCGATGACCTCGATGATCCGGTACCGCAGTTCCTCACGCTTGGTGTACAGGTCGGTGAAGTCCAGCTGCTTGCCGACCGTCTTCAGCGCCTCGGAGAACTTCGCGTGGAACAGTTCCTGCAGAGTCTCCCGGTCGCTGGCCCGTGCCGTGCCGACGGCCTGCGCCACCTTGACGACGTCCTCCGCCGTCTTGTTGACCTTGACGAAGAACGAGATCCGGATGTCCGCGCGGATGTTGTCCTGGCAGATCAGCCCTTCCCGGCCGGCCCGGGTGATCTCGATGGTCTTCACCGAGATGTCCATCACCTCGGCCTTGTGCAGCACCGGCAGCACCACCTGACCGGTGAAGGTCACATCGACCTTGCGCATCTTGGAGACGATAAGTGCCTTGCCCTGCTCCACCTTGCGAAAGAGCCGGGTCAGGACAAGCACGATGAAAACGGCGATCAGCAGACACACTGCGGCAAGCACGCCAACGGCATTCATGGGAACCGTCCTTCGGACGTGGGAAGGGTGAACAGGGAGGCACACCTCCCCGGTGACATCGAGTGAGGGCGGCTCAGGCCGCGCGGTCGTGCGTGCGAGGACGCACCGGGGCGGGTTCGTCCGGGAACAGGCGGTGCAGCGGCCGCACGAAGAGGCAGGTCAGCCTCCATGCGGCGAACAGCGAGCCGGGCCACGCCAGCGAACGCAGCAGGCCCCACAGCACTCCGTCGGCGGACAGCCGCGTGAGGAGGACGGTCACGCCGACACCGAGCGCCCAGGCGACCACCGTCAGCAGGGACGCGGCCACCGCCACGGGCACCCCGCCCATACCCCACGCCGTGAGGTCGGCGTCCCGGTCGAAGCCGTCCACCCCGGCAACGCCGAGGACGACCAGCAGCCAGAAGCACAGCACGACGGCCAGAGCGGCGGTGAACAGCAGTCCCGGCAGACCGATGGCGGCTTCCAGAAGTATCCGCATCAGTCGCCCCCTCCGCCCGTCCGTGTACGCACGCCGAGGTCGTGCCGGCCGATGCCGGACTGCTGCCGGCCGGGCCCGGATCCGCCCCGTGCGTTCCCCCGGTCATGATGTCCGAGCACCCCGCTCCCCCACACTGCCGGTTCCCGGCAGTGTTCGTTAGGGTCTGCATGCCGGTGGCCGTTAAGAATCCGTCAGCGGCACATCAGGATGCGGGGGAAGACATGTCCGAACAGGTCGATCGCGAGCGGTATCTCGACGGTTATGCCCGCATCCTGACCGAGGTGTCAGCCACCGGCAGGCGGCTCACGCGCGGGGAGCTCGACTCCCGGCGGGCCCTGGGCGAACAGGCCGCCGAGGCGGGCCACGGTCTGCGCGGCTTCGTCAACGCCCATCTTGCCGCGGCCCGCGCGGTCTGGCCCAGCACACCTGGTTCCGCCGACTCCACACTTGCCGCTGTGCAGCAGGCCATCGACGCGTTCGCCGAAGGCTTCGAACACGCGCAGCGCCTCGCCGTGCGGCAGGAGGAGGCAGCACGGCGGGAGTTCATCGACGACCTTCTGTACGGGCGCAGCGACCTGGGCCAGTTGGCCGAGCGCGCCGAACGTTTCGGGCTGCGGCTGTCGCAGGCGCACGCCGTCGCCGTGGCGCGGGGACCCCGCGCGTACGAGGAAGGCGGAGCGGTACCGCGGCAGGTGGAGCAGGCGCTGATGGCGCGTTTCGGCAATCGCAATGTCCTGCTCACCACCAAGGACGGCCGGCTGCTGTGCGTCGCCCCCGGCCGCGAGGACGAGGTTCTGCCGTACTTCGCCAAGCAGGCCCACGCCGCCACGGACGGGGGCCAGGTGGCCGTCGGACGCCCGCAGCCCGGCCCCGGCGGCGTGGTCCAGTCCTACGAAGAGGCCCTGAAGGCCCTGGAGATGGCCGACCGACTCGGGCTCGACGATCCCGTTCTCCACGCCGCCGACCTGCTCGTCTACCCGGTGCTGGCCCGCGACCGGCAGGCCATGGCCGACCTCGTACTGGCGACTCTCGGCCCCCTCACCGCGGCCCGCGGCGGCGCCCAGCCCCTTCTGGACACCCTGCGGACCTACTTCGACTCCGGCTGCGTCTCCGCGGAGGCGGCCCGCCGTCTCTCGCTGAGCGCGCGGGCCATGACATACCGGCTGGATCGTATCCACCAGCTCACGGGGGCGGATCCCTCGGACCCGACCCACCGGTACAAACTGCAGACCGCCGTCATCGGCGCCCGGCTGATCAACTGGCCGGAGGAGCAGCTGTGAGCAGCCGGCCACGGGCGGGCCGGACGCTGCGGGTGTCTGCCTCGCACAGCGAGGTGCGGGATCCGGAACCCGCCGCTCCTCAACTGTCGCGCCGTGCGCATCGGTTACGGTGCCGTTCTCCGGCTGCACGGCTGGCATCTCATTTTGCACTGTGCAATGATTCAGGAAGGGGCGCGCCAACGGTCATCGGTCGCCCGGCGCCCGGGAGTGATGCGGCACCATCGCGTGGGCACACCGGGGCGGATCTGACCGTCGGCGGGCTCCCCCGGGACTGCGGCCCGATTCCCGCCGCCGCACGCTTCGGCACCAGCACCACGAGTCAGGGACCACGAGGGGACGACCCGACCGTGACCACGGACGGACCCGAGGATGACACCCGGCCGGACGGCCGACCATCGGCTTCCGAGGCCGTCTGGCTCAGAATCCTCTTCCCGGACACCGAGTACACCATCCGAGTGCCCACCCCGAGAGCGGCATCCGCCCGCGAACGGTCCCGCACGACACACAACCCGTCCGTACGGCCTCCGCGTCACGGCGGCCTCCGGCCGACAGACCCGGCCGACGATCCCTGGCAGCCCACGGACGCCTACCGGACCGAGGTGGCCTGGCGGGACTTGGACGGCCGCGGCCGCCTGCTGCGCGCAGGCCGCGCGCTCGCCATCGCCACCGCTGTCGCCCTGGCAGTAGCCGCCTGGTCCGAGCTCGCCACCGGCTCGGCTCCTCCGCAGGACAAACCGATCCGGTTTACCTCCGAGTTCTCCGAAGACACACCCGACGTAGGGCGAACCGTCCGTTGACACCGGCTGGCCACGCGGTCCTCGCCGCGCCGACCGGTCGGCGCGGACCGCCCACGATCGCCCTCAGTTGCTCCTCAGGAAAGCCTCAGAACTCCCCCAAGCCGTGGTCCGGCCATGCCTCGAAGATCGAGTGGTGTCGCCGCGTCCGGAACGGCGCTGAACCACGGAGCCCCTTGCACGCAGGTGCGCTGGCTTTCGCCGGCTTCAGCAGGCGGCGCGCCGCCGGCTCGATCCGGGGCGGGCGTCCGCGTTCCACGAGCCTCGACCGCCTTGTGCTCCGTCCGGCGCACGCACGACCCGACGACGCGGCGCCGCAACCCCCTTCGGATCGGGACTGCCCGAACGAACCGAGAAACGGAGCAATGATGATCTACACAAGCCAGTACCCGGACGTCGCCGTCGTCGACCGCCCCATCCATGAGTGGGTGCTCGGTGGTGCCGCGGAGCGTGGAGCCAAGCCCGCGATGGTGGACGTGGCCAGTGGGCGCACCCTCACCTACGGCGAGTTGGCCGGGCTGGTCCGCGGGCTCGCCGCGGGTCTTGCCGGAGAAGGCATCGGCAAGGGTGGTGTGGTGGCGCTGCATTCGCCCAACACGATCCTGTTTCCCGTGGTTCTCTACGCCACCACCACCGCGGGCGGGACGGTGACCACGCTGTCGCCGCTGGCCACACCGGCCGAGGTCGCCAAGCAGCTGATCGACTCCGAGGCGCGCCTGATGGTGAGTGTCTCGGCGCTACTCGAAACGGCCCGGGCCGCGGTCGCGGTGGTCAGGCGGCTGACCGGCCGGGACATCGAGATCCTGGTCTGCGACCGGGCCGAAGGCCACCGTTCCGTGCTGGACTTGCGCGGCGCCGGCGACATCCCGGCCTTCGACGTCGATCCGGCCGCGGACGTCGCCGTCCTGCCCTATTCGAGCGGTACGACGGGCGTTCCCAAGGGCGTGATGCTGACCCACCGCAACTTGTGCACCAACCTCGAACAACTCAACAGCCTGCATCGGATCGACGAGGACGACCGTGTCGTCGCGATCCTTCCCTTCTTCCACATCTTCGGGCTGACCGCCCTGGTGAACAGCGCGCTGTCGCGCGGCGCGACCGTCTATGTGCACGCCCGGTTCGATCTCGACGCGTTCCTGACCAGCCTGGAGCGCGACCGGATCACTCACGCCTACGTCGCGCCGCCGGTGATGCTCGCGCTGGCCAAGCACCCGGCGGTCGGGGGCCTGGATCTGTCGCACCTGCGGCGCGTCATCTGCGCGGCCGCGCCGCTCGACGCAGGAGTCCAGTCAGCGGTGGCCGACCGGCTCGGGGTGGAGGTCGGGCAGGCGTACGGCATGACCGAGCTGTCCCCCGCCTCGCACATCCACGCCGACGGCAACCTGGACGAGCCCGTCGCCTGCGTGGGGCATCTGCTCCCCTCCACACAGGCACGCCTGGTCGATCCCGTCACCGGGCAGGACGTGGCCGACGGCGGACCGGGCGAGGTGTGGATCCGTGGACCGCAGGTCATGAAGGGCTACTTCGGCCGCCCGCAGGACACCGACGCGACCGTCGACGCCGACGGCTGGCTGCACACCGGTGACATCGGCCGCGTCGACGGAGACGGGAACTGGTTCATCGTCGACCGGGTCAAGGAACTCATCAAGTACAAGGGCTACCAGGTGGCCCCGGCCGAACTGGAGGCCATCCTGGTGCAGCATCCCGGCATCGCCGACGCGGCCGTGATCGGCGTCCACGACGAGGAGGGAAACGAGATCCCCAAAGCGTTCGTCGTACCCATGACCGGGGTGCCGATCTCCGCCGCCGAGGTCATGGCCCATGTCGAGGGCCAGGTCGCCCCGTACAAGCGGATCCGCCGGGTCGAGTTCATCGAGGAGGTGCCGAAGGCGGTCTCCGGCAAGATCCTCCGGCAGCGGCTGCGGGAACGGAAGCCTGCGCGCCAGCACCCAACTCCGGTGGATTGAGAGAACGTTGTAGAGTTTTCGTGTGGGTGACGCAGATTTTCGGTTCGGGCAGTACGTGTTGGACGTGGACCGTCGTCGACTCGACCACGGCGGACACCGGGTCGACATCGAACCCCAGGCCCTGGAACTTCTGTGCCATCTGGTCGAGCACCGCGGCCGTGTCGTGACCGAAGAGGAGCTGCGCGACAGGATCGGGCACGAACACGCGGTCACCGAGACCGCGCTCGCGACCTGGATGAGCATGGCCCGGATCGCGATCGGCGACAGCGAGGTACGGCAGCAGCTGATCCGCTCCGTGCCCCCGCACGGCTACCGATTCGTCGGACACACCACACCCGCTGCCACCAGGCCCACGGATCGGACCGGCGGCCCCACGCTTCCCGCCGTCACGGCGGAGATGGGGGCGGACCACGAGGTCATCCGCTTCTGCCGGTCCGCCGACGGCACCCGCATCGCCTACGCCCTGGCCGGTCAGGGCCCGCCCCTGGTGAAGACCGCCAACTGGCTGACCCATCTCCACCTGGACCGGACGAACCCGATGTGGGCCCACTGGTTCGAGGGCCTCACCCACGGTCGGCAGCTCGTCCGCTACGACGAACGGGGCTGCGGCCTCTCCTCGTGGGAGATGGGGCGCTTCACCATCGACGACCTGGTCGCCGATCTCCACGCGGTGGTCGAAGCCGCCGGCCTGGACCGTTTCCCCCTGCTCGGCGTCTCGCAGGGCGGCGCGGTGGCAGTCGCCTACGCCGCCCGCCATCCCGAGCGGGTGAGCCATCTGATTCTCACCTCCGCCTACGCCCGGGGGCAGCAGATCCGCGCCGGCAGCGACGACGAGCGCGATGCCGCCGAGGTCGACCTGAACATCGCCCGCGCCGGATGGCGTTCGCAGGACAGCAGCTTCCTGCGCTACTTCGCCTCGCAGTTCCTCGCCGACGCCACTCCCGCGCAATGGGATGCCTTCGCCGCCTATCAGCGGGAGACGACCTCAGCCGCCAACGGTCTGCGGTTCATCGAGGAGTTCTCCCGCATCGACGTGTCCGGCATCGCCGACCAGGTGTCCTGCCCCACCCTGATCGTCCATTCCCGCGACGACGCGCGTGTTCCCGTCGCGCAGGCCCTGGAACTGGCCACTCTCATCCCGGACAGCCGGCTGATCCTGCTCGAAGGCCGCAACCACCTGCTCACCGCCGACGACGCCGCCTGGCCCGCCTTCCTCACCCACCTCCGCACCTTCCTCTCCGAGTAGGACGGCGTGCGGGGCGCCCTCCGCGGCGCCCATGCAGGGCCCCGGGCCGAATGACACCGCGACCTCGCCGTCATTGCGGTCGCACGCCTCGAAAACACCTCCGGCCTCACCGTCCGTCCCCGCCGCCGCGCCGTTGAGAGGTCGCTCGCACGGATGACGCAGGCACGCCGCCACGCGAGGGACCGCGAACGGCTCGTCCAGCACTCCGAGCCCTTGACCACCTGGGCTGCGCTCACCCTCCCGACCAGCGTCTCGCCCGAATGGGCGCCGCCCCCAGCTGGCCTAGAAGTCCTCGGTGACAGTTGCGACGCACCTTTCACACCGATCTCATGGCCCATGAGCTGATGATCATGCTTATCAGCTTCTCGTCGCATTACGTCCCCCAAGTGAACGAGAGAGTCCCATGCGCCGTTTCGCCCTGCCCTGCGTCGGAGCCGTCGCAGTCGCCCTCGCCCTCGCGGCCCCCGCCCACGCGGCGCCCGAGCCGTCCTTCGCTCCCCATACCCAGGCCGCCGCCAAGGTCGCCGCCGACGGCACACTGCTGAAGCAGAAGAACGTGCTGTCCAGCAGCAAATTCCAGACCGGCGGCTACTGCGTGAAGGTCGGCCCGGACGCCGTCGACCTCGCCGACAGCTTCGTCCACGTCAGCGGCGGCCCGGCCGGCGGCAGCACCCACGCCTACGAGACGCCCACCGCGGCCTGCGGCAACGCCGCCGACACCATCCTCGTCTACGTGCGCAACCTCAACGGAGCAGCCATCGACGCCGGCTTCACCGTCACCGTCCACTGACCGCCGGACGGTCCCGCACCCGTCTCATTCTCCCCACCCGAGCGGCACGACCCGATCGGGCTCCCGAGAGGCAGCAACCGTGTTCAAGACCAAGAAGGCACGCGTCACCATCATCGCCGCATCCGTCGTCACCGCAGCGGCCGTCACCGGCGGCGTCGCCCTCGCGACCGGCATCGGCACCCCTGTCAGGGCACCCCACGCCCAGGCATCCGGTCTGATCAAGTACAACGGCGACGTCGACCGCGGCACCGGTATCTCCGAGGTGACCAAGGGCGGTACCGGCATCTACTGCGTCCGGTTCGTCGACCCGAAACTGACGGTCCACAACATCACGCCGCAGACCGTGCCCGTCGCCGGTGTCCCCTTCGGCACCGACGCCTACCCGTCCTACACCAGGACCCCCCAGTGCGGGGACCGCGACGACACCCTCACCGTCACGGTCGGCATCGACGGCCAGTACGCCGACCAGGGCTTCTGGCTCCTCGTCCCCTGACAACGCCGCCTGCTCACAGGAGAACAGGCATCTCTCCCCGTTCCCCTGACACGGCGTCCGTGGGTCGGCTGATGACCTCACGGACGCCGGTGGTCGTGTCAGGCCGGGTGGGCCGGCCTGACACGAACGGTGTGCGGCTAGCCGATGACGATGTCGCAGTCGGCCCTGCCGCTGGCGGCGATTTCGGCGAAGTCCGCCTGGATGTTGGGGTCGTACGCCGCCGAGCTGATGGTGCGGGTCTTCTTGCCGGGCACGGCCTTGTCACCGGTCGAGTGGGAGACCTGCGCCGGGCCCCAGGTGAGGTCGCAGGTCCAGTGGAACGTGCGGACCAGGA
Organism: Streptomyces sp. NPDC048002; assembly: GCF_040653275.1. Lineage (NCBI taxonomy): Bacteria > Bacillati > Actinomycetota > Actinomycetes > Kitasatosporales > Streptomycetaceae > Streptomyces > Streptomyces sp. NPDC048002. Next base: position 14,902 of record NZ_JBEZNL010000055.1, read on the forward strand.
GGTGCGAGTTGCGCCCGGTCCCCACGATGGACCAGTTGCCGTCCGCCTTCACGTCGAAGGTGACACTGCCGCTGACGCCCCGGCTGCTGTCGCTGGTGGCGAACGTGATCGACTGGCCGTCCGCGGAGACGGTCTTGGTGGTGTCGTTGGCCTGAGCGGGAACGGTTCCCAGCAGCAGGGAGCCCAGCCCGGCCCCCGTCGCGATCAGCAGCGCCAGCCCCCGGCGCGTCCGGCCCACGGACGTCCTGGTGTTGTCGATTCGCATCTTCGGTCCTTGTCTCTCGCATGTGTCCCGTATCTGAGGTGCCTGCCGCCCCCTGAGGAGCTGCCCTCAGGGGGCGGTTCCTCGGTGGCCCGGCACCTCTCAAGCATCGGGTCCAGCGGCGGGCAAGACTTGGCGGAGGTCTGAGACATGCCTGAGGGCTGACTGAGGACGAGCTGAGGGCCGACTCCTCGGTGGGCGAGCCGACTTGACGAGCGACATGAGCACCGCGGCCGGTGGCCCGGACGGCGGAGGGCCATCCTCGCCCGGCCCAACGTCGGAGACACGCGGGTTCACTCGGCCAGGAACGCGTCGATGTGCGACAGGAATTCGCCCCAAGCCGGTTCCACGGCGGTGAGCAGGTGATTGCGGCTCTGGAGCAGGACCAGCCGGCTGTCGGGAATGAGCGCGGCCAGCTCATTGGCCTGCGAGACCGGCACCCGCTCGTCGTCACGGGAGTGCAGGATCAGCGTCGGACAGGCCACCCGGTGGGCGATGTCGGAGACGTCGATCTGGGCGAACTCCTCAAGGAATCGCACCCCGTTGGACGGAGAGGTCGTCTGCCGCTGGAACGCGGTGAACTCGTCCCAGTCCTCCGGCGTCCCCTCGGGCAGGAACTGGGAGGCGAAGACCTTCAGGAATCTGGGGTCCTGGTGAATCCATCCCACCCGGGCCACATCCAGGTCAAGGGCCGCCTCGGCACGCTCCGTCTCGTCCCGGGCCCGGACCTGCCGCCCCCGGGAGTAGGCCCCGGCGAGGACCAGTCGGCTGACCCGCTCCGGATGACGTACGGCGTAGGCGACCGCCACCGCACCGCCCTGCGACACCCCGAGCAGAGGGAAGCGATCGAGTCCTGCGGCTTCGACGACGGTGTGGAGATCGTCGACCCAGTCGTCGAAGGTGAACCCGGGCACCGCCCAGTCCGACAGACCGCAACCCCGCTCGTCGTAGCGGATCAGCCTGCGATTGCGGGCCAGCCCGCCGAGCCAGTGCGCCCACACCGGGGTGGTCCGCTCAAGGTCGAGGTGGGTCATCCAGTTGGCCGCCTTCAGCAGAGGCGGGCCTTCACCGATCGACGCGTAGGCGATACGGGTGCCGTCACCGGCACGGCAGAACCGGATGGTCTGGCTGTCGGCATCACGCGGTCCGTCGACGGCCGGCGGCGTCTCGCCTGATCGGTGTCCCGTGCGGACGGGCGCCTCCGCACCCATCGCTGTCAGCGCGGCCACGAACTGGTAACCCCGCCGGTGGACTGTGCGAATCACCCGCTGCTCGCTGCCGGTGTCCCCCACAGCGAGGCGGGCGGTCCTCAACGCCGTGGTGAGCGCGGCCTCACTGACGAAGCGATCACCCCACACCTCGTCGAGCAACTCGCCCTTCGGTACCACCCGATCCCTATGCACGACCAGATGACGCAGCAACTCCAGCGCGCGCGGCTCGACGTGAACCGACTCACCTGTCCGATAGAGCTGGTGCCGAGTCGTGTCCAGCGCGTATTCCCCGAAGCGGTACGTGTCCCCATCCACCCGGGCAGCGTACAACTCCCGTCTGCCAGCGCACATGTGAGCGATTCGCCCACACTCCGCAACACACACGACGAGGAGGTGGCAAGAGTGGTGTGTCAGCTGAACTCGCCGTGCCATCCCGGGATCGCGGCGACGTTACAGCCGAGCCGGCTGTGCCCCGCTGCTCTAGTCATGGCTCCTGCGCCTGTGCCTGTGCCTGTGCCTGTGCCTGCGGGAAGCGCAGCACGCGAACATCTACGGAACCGGGGACAATGCGTTCTGTCCCTTTCTCGGCGGAGGTCAGTGTGGAGACGGAGCGGCCGACGGCTGTCGCGCGGCTGGACAGCGGGTTGATGGAATATTGGCTCTCGGAAGGCGACGGGCCGGTCGTTCTCGTCCTGCATGGCGGCCACATGCGCGCCGGACTGCCCCTCGGTGAGGAGGTGTTCGGGGAGGCGGGTTTCCGAGTGCTGGCCCCGTCCCGGCCGGGCTACGGCCGGACACCCTTGACGACCGGACCCTCACCGGCCGCGTTCGCTGACGCCGTCACGGAATTGTGCGGTGAGCTTGACATCGACCGCCTTGAAGCCGTGGTCGGCATCTCGGCCGGAGGCCCGGCAGCGGCCGCGGTGGCCACCCGTCATCCGGATCTTGTGCGACGAGTGATCCTGGAAAGCGCGGTCGGACCGCTGCCTTGGCCCGACCGGCGAAGCAGGCTGTTGGGCGGGCTCCTGTTCCACCCCCGGATCGAGGCCGTGACCTGGGCGCTGATGCACGCCCTGACGCGCGCCCTACCAGGCGTCGCCCTTTGGTCCCTGATGCGCGACTTGAGCACACGGCCTGCTCGCGCGGTCGTCAGCGCCCTCGACAGCGATACGAGGCAGACGGTCCTGGAGCTGCTCGCTCGTATGCGGTCGGGCGCGGGCTTCACGAACGACCTGCGGTTCCTCGCTCAGGGGACCGCAGACGCCGCGGACGTCTCCCAGCCCACGCTGGTGGTCGGCACGGCCAAGGACGGCGCCGTGCCGTTCGCCCACGCAAGAGCATTGGCCGGCGAAATCCCACGGGCCCGGTTGCTGGCCAGCGAGGCAGACTCGCACTTCATCTGGTTCGGCAGCGACTACCCGAAGATCTCCTCACAGATCAGCGCCTTCCTCGCGGAGGATCCGCACTAGGCTGCGCGCGGGTCGGGGCGTTCGGTGACCTGCCCGCGTTCAAGGGGTATCGCCGAGATACGGGGCAAAGGGGCAATGAGTTGATCTTGAAGCCCTGATGGCTGTTCAGCTCTCCCCTTCCGCCTCGGCAAGGATGCGGTAGACGGTGGCGACCGAGGGGCGCTTGCCCTGGTTCTAGCCCGAGGTGATGACGAGCTTGCGGGCGATCTCGGGGACGGGCACACCGTTGGCCCGCAGACTGCGGGCGTATGCGGCCATGTCGTCGTCGACGACCTTGGGGCGTCCGCCGTGCCGGCCGCGCTCGCGGTCGGACGCCTGGCCTTCGAGGGACTTCTCCCGGATGTATTCGCGCTCGGGCTCGGCCATGCCGGCGAAGAACGCGAAGAGGGCGGCGCCGTGCCCGGACGGGTCGTAGACCCCTTGGAGGGGGCCGGTGAGGAGTTCGAGCTGGATGTCGTGGTGGCGCAGGACCTCGGCGACGGCCAGGAGCTCGGCGGCGCCGCAGCCCAGACGCTTCATCTCATGGACAGTGAAGATCACCCGTTGGCGGGGGACGGCCTTCGCGATGGTGCGGGCGAAGTGCACAGCCTTGACGAACTCGGGCCGGACCTTGACGCGGGTGCTGATCTTCTCGGAGAAGACCGGGTCGCACCCGGCTTCCGCCAGGGCCTCGAGCTGGCTCTGGAGCTCTTGCTGGGCGGTACTGCAACGGGCGTACCCCACTCTCGCGGGCTTCGTGGTGGCCTCGGGCACGGCGGCGTCGATGGCCGGGCCCATCTCCCACACGCGGCCGGGGCCCCGGTCGGCGGCGGCGCGGACTTCGAGCTCGGCGCGGAGCTGCTCCTGAAGTTCCTCCGCCCCGACGCGCAGGGCACCGGCCGGTTCGAGGCGGCCGACATCCACGCCCCCGGCTTCCTCACACCCCTCGACGGCTTCCTCGAGATCGCCTGCGACCTGCTGATCCTGGCAGGGCTGCTTACCCGGCCCGCCGTCATCCCCATGATTGTGAACATGCTCGGCGCGCTGCTGATCACCAAGCTGCCGATCCTGTGGGGCGACGCCCCGCTGTTCGCGGGCAAGTCCGGCTGGTGGGACCTCGCCCACGAATCCCGTACCGACCTCGCCCAGCTGTGCGCCAGCCTCTTCCTGCTGCTCGTCGGCGCAGGCGCCCTCTCGCTGGACGCCCGCCTGGCCCGCACCGCCCACGCGCCGGCCGCTGCGGCCGGCGCGGCGGCCCGCTGACCCGCCGGCCTTACGGGGCTTCGTCGCCCAGGACCTCGCGAGCCAGCTCCTTCAGCGCCTGCCGGTCCTCCGCCAGGGCCTTCTTTCCGGCCTCGGTCGCCTTATAGACGCGCCGGGTACGGCCGTCGACCACCCGCTGCTCGGAGGTCAGCAGGCCGTCCGCCGGTGCAGCGTCGGGTACAGGGTGCCGGGACTGATCCGGTAGCCGTGGGAGGCCAGTTCCTCGGTCATCCACGCGCCGTGGATCTCCTCCTCGGCCGCGTGATGCAGGATGTGCAGCCGCACCGCTCACCCAGCGGCAGGCAGGCGACGCGCTCGCGCACACGTTGCCCAAGCGCCCCACCCAGAGAGCTTGACCAGCGGTGTCACGCGGCAGGGTCGTCGTCGAGAGCCAGCTTCGCAACCCAGTTCTGGGCTTCTGCGAGGTTCGGTGCGGTGCCGACCACCTGGTAGGTGAAGTCGTCCCACGCCTCCAGGACCCGCGGCTCGTCGGGCCGCAGGTGTCCGGCGCCGCCGTGCACCGGCCGGTGGCGTCGGTAGATGTCCATCGGCGGCCGACGCCGTTTCTCGTACGGCGCGAGCGGGTCATCGGCGTTCACGCGCGGTACGGCGCGGGACGGCTGGTTCGGGGGTCCTTCTCGGCGGTGCTTGCCCATGCGCTCGATGTTCTCAGGCCGCGATCGTGGTCGGGCGGGCGGCGGCGAGTTCCTTCGCCCTCGTGTGTACCTCGTCGACGACGGCGGTCTTGTACGGGCGGGCGGCGTCCAGCAGCGTGTTGAGCCGGGACACGACGAGGGTGGAGTCGACTCGGGTGGCGTCGTCGAGCGCCTGGAGAGCCGCGGCGGCTCCCTGCTCGGCCTCGCCCTCATCGAGCAGGGCGGCGGCCAGGCCGACGCGGTCCATGACGCGGACGCGGTCGAAGCCGGGCTTCCTCAGCTTCAGCGCGTCCTCGAAGTGGACGCTCGCGGCCCGCCCGCCCCGGTCGAGACCGGTGAGGTCGCGGGCGGAGACCGCGCGGGCCCCGGCGTGCTCGGCCGCGTCGAAGTACGCCACCCACTCCGGTACGTCGCCGAGGCCGTCGGCAAGGAGCTCGTCGGCGGCGCCCAGGTGCGTCTCAGCTGCTCGCTCGTCGCCGAGGGCGGCGTGGACCCGCCCGGTCTGTGAGGCGACCAGTGCCTTCGTCGCGGGCAGCGCGGCCTTCTTGGCTGCGAGGCCGAGCAGGGCGAGGGCGTCGGTCGGGTGCCCGAGGTAGATCATCTGATGGGACATGCGGGTGACGATCTCCACTCCGCGGTCGCGCTGCCCGGCCTCGCCGGCGGCGTACGTGCCATAGCTCCACAGGCGTTGGGCGATGCCGTAGCGGCCAGCGTCATGGCTGACCCATCCCGCGAGCGCCGCCAGGTCGGCGGTGGCCGCGAACACCCTCGTCTTCAGCTTCGGTGGGACGCCGTCCTGGATACGGCGGGCGACCTCGTCGAGCTGGGCGACGATCGCCGAGCGGTACAGGCCGCCGCCCTTGGAGGCGTCGGCCCTGGTGAAGAAGGCGGTGACCTCTTCGAGGGCGGTGACGGTGTCGGCGTCGAAGCCCTTGCGGTCGTGGTTCAGCGCGCGGGCTGTGCCGCCGAGCATCCGTTCGGCGGCGAGGATCAGCGGGGCGCCGAGGGCGAGCTTGAGGGTGTCGCGGCGGTTTATGAAGTCCATCTGCGTCCATCCGGCCAGGGCCTGGGCGGCTGCTTCGGTCAGCAGCGGGAGCTGGATGCTATCCAGCACCACACCGGTACCCGTCAGGCCGAGATCACCGGGAGTGAGCGGCTGCCCGGCCGCCTCGGAGACCACTTCTGCAAGGAGAGCGGGCACCGGCGGGCGAGGCCCCTCCCCGTCGATCCACCGGCGGATGCGGGTCGCGTCCGGAGCGACCTGCCGGTGACCTCGGACGTTCGCCAGGGCGGTGACGCGGCGGGCGATCTCGCCCTGGGACAGGCCAGTCGCCGCGATCCACAGCGCCAGGTGCGGGTTGCCTGATCTGTTGGCCATCGCCGTCTCGCCCTCCCCGCCGGGTTATACGGAGCGTGGCATTTCCGCCACGGTTCGCGAGATCTACGATACTGGCCAGGGGCCGCACACCGGGCGGATTCTGTGCAGGCGACAGCCACCCGGCTGCCGTGTGACGTACAGGGGAAGGGACTTCGCAATGGTGACGCTTGTACCCGAGGCTCCGTGGGCGATGCGGCTGGTCACTGACCGGCTTCCGGTCGGCCCGCCGTCGTACGCGGCGGTGACGCTGGATGCGTCCACGCAGACCGCCCGCTACACCGACACGGCCAGCCAGGTCGTGGAGATGGGCAAGCACGGCACGTCCAGGACGACCGGCACCGCGTCCGTGTCCGGGGGCGGGGACGGGCAGAACCCGCAGCCGCAGACCCAGGACGACCACACCACCGACTACGAGTCGGACTGAGCTGATGGCCTCCACCGTCCTGGTCGTCACCGCGCTGGAAGACGTCACCGCGGACTGGGTCATCGCCGCGCTGAACGAGCGTGAGGTACCCGTCGTACGCGTCGACCCCGCCGACATCGGGCCCGCCCTGACCTTCGGGTTCCGCATCGGCGCGGACGCCCCAGCGTGGGGCGGGCGGCTGCGTACGGCGAGCCGGGAGGTGGAGATCGGGGAGGTGGCGGCGGTGTACTACCGCCGCCCCACCCCGTACGCCGCGCGGTACGGGCACCTGCCCCAGCAGCAGCGCGAGTTCGCCGCCGCTGAGGCGAGGCACGGGCTCGGCGGCGTCCTGAACCACCTGCACGGCGCGCTGTACGTCAACCACCCGGCCGCGGTGACCGCCGCCGACTTCAAGCCCGCACAGCTCCAGCGCTTCACCGAGCTCGGGCTTCACATCCCGCCGACTCTGGTCACCAACGACGTCGAGGCGGCACGGAAGTTCACCGCCGACCACGAGCGCGTCATCTACAAGACGTTCCGCGGCCTGCCCCGCTCCGAGGACGGGCACACCGGAGCGATCTGGGCCCAGCGCATCGATTCGGAGTCCCTCGACGACTCGCTCGCGGTGACCGCCCACCTGTTCCAGGCCGAGGTCGAAAAGACCGGCGACGTGCGAGTGACCGTGGTCGGGAAGAAGGTGTTCGCCCAGCAGATCGCCGCCCCGGACGGCGCCTTGGACTGGCGCCGGGGCAACTGGGACGAGCTGATCCACGCCCCGATCACCGTCCCGGCCCCCATCGAGGCCGCCCTGCACCGCTATCTGTCCTCGTTCGGCCTGGTCTTCGGCTGCTTCGACTTCGCCCTGACCGGCGACGGCCACGCCCCGGAGCACTGGACGGCGATCGAGTGCAACCCGAACGGCCAGTGGGGCTGGCTCCCGGACGCGCCGGCCATCACGACCGCGTTCGCCGACATCCTCAACCGGAAGGAGGCGGCCACGTGATGCCCGCCGGCCTTGAGACCGACTCCGTCCGCCTGCGCGAGACGATGGCGAAGGCCCTCGCCGAGGACGGCGTGCTCGCCGATCCGGCCTGGCGGGAGGCGGTCGAGGCGGTCCCCAGGCACCGGTTCGTGCCCGGCTTCTACCTGCCCACCGACGAGCGCGACGCCCACGGCCTGACGGTGTGGGAGCCGGTGACCGCCGAACTCGACTACGGCCGGTGGCTGGCCGCGGCGTACTCCGACACCACGCTCATCACCCAGTTTGACGGCGAGGAACCGGACTGGAAGAACCCGGCCGTGCGGCACGGCGGGGCGCCGACCTCGTCGTCCACGCTGCCGTCTTTGGTCGTACGGATGTGGGCGGACGCCGAGGTCTCCGAGGGACACACGGTGCTGGAGATCGGCACAGGGACCGGCTACTCGACCGCGCTCGCGTGCGAACGGCTCGGCTCCGCCGACGTCACGTCGATCGAGGTCGACCCCCACCGCCTAGCCCAGGCCGCCGACGCCCTGTATGGCCTGGGCCACACACCGACCCTGGCGGTCGCGGACGGGCTGTATGGGTACTGGCCCGAGGCGTCCTTCGACCGGATCGTGGCCGCCTGCTCGTTCCGTGCGGTGCCTCCAGCCCTGCTCGCGCAAGTACGGCCGGGCGGGAAGATCCTGCTCACCCTGTCGGGCTGGCTCTACGGATACGCCCGCGTCCTGCTCACGGTCGGTGCCGACGGGACCGCTGAGGGCCATCTGCTCGGCGGCACGGTGTCGTTCATGTCCGCGCGTACGCACGCGGCGCCGGTGTTCGGTAACCCCGCGCACTGGGCCGCGGGCCTTCCCGAGAAGGCCCGTACGACGCCGCACAGCCCGGAGCGGATCAGCGCCGCCACCGAGGAAGCGTTCCACTTGCGGTTCCTCGCCCAGAGCGCCGTGCCCGACGCGCAGATGGTCACCGTGGGCGAGGTGGTGCACCTGGTCGACGCTGTCACCGGCTCCGCCGCCACCCTCGCCCCGTACGACGGCGGTTGGCAGGTCCGGGAAGGCGGGCCGGTGAAGTTGTGGGAGCAGATCGAGCGGGTCCTGGACGCCTACGACGGGGCTGACCGGCCGGGGCCGGAGACCTTCTCTCTGCACGTCTACGCCGGCGGGCAGCACCTGCGGCACCCGCAGATGCGCGGCCTGCCCCTGCCCAGGCCCTGAGACGGCCCGTACGCTCCAGGCGCCCGGGCGGGGGGTGACGGCCCCCGCCCGGGCGCCTGGCACGTTCACCGCACCCACTCGTACTCGTCGTCCTCCCCTCCGGCGTCGCGCTCGTCGCCGTCGAGCAGGTCGTTCACCTCCTCCTCGGTGAGCTCGCGCGTCTCGTCCATGACCCTCATGGTGCTGCCCTGCCCGACGCCGGCTCAGGCGGCTTGGCCGAGACCGGCGGCGCTCAGGTCCTGCTAGCGGAGCTGGGTGAAGTCGACGTCCAGCTTCGGGTCGTACGCGTCGGGCTGGATGCCGAGCTCGTGCGTGCTGTACTCGCCGAACCGGTTGATGTGCTCGGTCAGGTACGGCGAGATGTGGGCCAAGTCCTCCGGCTCGATCGTCCAGCCCTCTTCCAGCAGCCGCCGCACGATCTCGGCGATGTCCAGGGCGTTGTGGAAGATCACCGCTTCTCTGAACTTGGTCCTTCTTTCCGACCTTGCTGGGGGCCGATGTCGGACCTCAGGTCCGAAGGCAGCTCATCTGCTGGCTCGAAGCGGAACCCTGCATCGGGGAGCAGTCATCTCTGCCGAGTCACGGCAATGAGTTGGAGCGGCGCACGTGGCAGGCTCTGGGGTATGGAGTGGAGTTTCAAGTTGCACGGGGGGATCGCGGCAGGGTTGAGTACCGTGCTGCTACTGCTTGCCGCGCTCACGTGGCTGCCGGGGACCTTGCCGCTGGCAGGCTCGAAGTGGCCGATGGTGGCGATCGTGGTGCTTCTCTTCCCGATCTTTATAGCTGCCTTGGTGCGCATGTTCCTGAGTGGGGCAGACCGGCATTCGATATGGCTCGCCTTTCGATGTTTGCCCGGCAGGGTGCAGGCAGTTCTTGGGACTCTGGTCATCTCGGGCGTCGTGCTGATGCTTTTCAGCACGGCGGGTGCGGGGAACTGGCAGGCCCCAGAGGTCAAGGATGGCCGGTACTTCGTTTTCGACACGACTCCCCACGCGCGCGGCACGATTGAGGTCTCGCACAGCCAGTACGAGGCCATCCTCGAGAGCGATCAGCGATCCATGCTCGCGATCCCAGGCATGCTCTTTGCTGGAGCCGCATATTTCGTCTTTGCGGCAGGGGAGTTGCGCCGGGCGGATTTTGGGTTCAGATTTCCGTAGCTGGTGCAGGTCCGAAGATTCCAGGTTGCGGCTGATCGCTTGTCACTCGTGCCGACATCGGCTGTCACGCCTGACGGCACGCCCCGGCAGCAACGGGGCAGTCGGCGCATTTGTTTGCAGTGCTTGTGGGGGTGGCGATAATACGGTGCTGCTGGTCCTCGGCCGCCGCCGGCGGCCTTGACCCCAGCCGTCGCCAGCGGAAAGGATCGGCTGCCGGAGGGCGGTTGGGGATGCAGACCAGAGTGTTTCGGCGGCCAGTGTACGTGTGGTTTCCTGTAGCCGCAGCGATTGCGTCCTACGTTTGTGCGGTTTTGATCGCAGGTCCGTGGGACGAGGAGCCGACGGCGGCGTTCGTGGTCGCCGGAGCTTCGATCTTCTTCTGGGCGCTTGGATGGGACTCGGCCATCCGAAGTACTGACAATCACGTGTCCTTCACGAACTTTCTCGTGACCGCAACAGTTGCCTGGACCGATGTCGATGAGGTGAATGTGCATGATGGCCTGACCATTGTCTTGAGAGACGGGCGCGAGATGGGCTCGGTCGCCTTCGGCAGTTCACTGCTGGGTTCCTTCACCGGCTACAGGACGCATCAACGGGCCTTTCATCTGCTTCGAGAAGCCCAACTCAAAGCGTCCGGGACGCAGGGTGGCAACAGTAAGGGGCAGGTCCGGCGGCACTGGTCCTTTGAATGGAGACGGCTCCTCTGCGCCCTCGCATCTGCCTACGGCCCGATCGCGGTGATCCTCGTCCTGTCGCGGTAAGCGGAAGTGCCGGGCCTGAACTTGCTGACTCGGTCATATATTGATGGAGCCCGAGGGCTATGTTCTCTCCTCCGGCCGGTGCTGGCGGGGAACGCTGGGAGCGGTGATCACGGGAACGCCGAGGTCGACGACGACAGGGGATGGGCGCCGGTCGAGTTGGGTGAGCTTCTCCTCTGCTCCGGCAAGGCTCACCTGCAGCCCTTCCATCTCGCCGAGCCATCCTTCGCGTTCGGCCTCGGCGATGCGGGCGAGGAGGTTGTCGCGGATCTCGACGAGCCGGTCACGCTGGGCGGGGTCGGGCCAGAGAGCATCGGGCAGCGGACGCAGGCGTGTTCGTGGATACAGGGGGTGCCGAACGCGCGGCCGCATGCTCCGATGGAGACTTTGCGCCGCTCGAAGTGGCCGAGGAACTCCTGCCATTCGTCGCCGGTGGGGACACCGTATTCCTCGCTCGGACGTAGAGACCGGCGGCGGGCGAGGAAGGCCATGTGCGCCTGGATCGCCTCTTCGGGGTAGACGGCCTTGTAACCGAGAGTCACATTGACGTCCTGGTGGCCAGCGATCACCTGGGCGACGTGCGGCGACAGCCCGTTGAGGATGGCATCGGTGATGAACAGCCGGCGGAAGTCGTACGGTGTGTAGCGAAGCGGGGCACCCTTAACGTCGGTCAGGCCCGTGTCGGTGAGGGCCTCGTCGAGCATGGTGCGAACGGTTTCATCGGTGAACGCGCAGTCCTCACCGTGGATGCCTCGTTGGAACAGCAGCGGGGCCGACTCCTGCCACGCACATTCGCGGCGGTCGTAGGAGCGGACCAGGGGAACGGCGCCAGTGGCCTCCCGGGCTCGGCAGATGATCGAGCTCAGGACATCGGTGAGCTCGGGGCTGACCAGCAGCAGCCGCTCAGTGTCCGTCTTGGACGGGACGATCTGCAGGAGGTGCTGCCCTCCTCGTCGAAGGCGGTGATGTACTCGCCACGGGCGCCCTGGTGCCGCATCGCGTGCGCGAGCGCGTCCAAGACCCGCCGGTCCTCGGACGTCTCGGTGAACTCCAGCTTCTCGGCCAGGTCGAACATCACCGCGCGGTCCCGGCCGATCTGCCCGTACAGCAGCACCTCCCAGAAGTTGCCATGGTGGGCGGAGAGCTTCTCGATCTGCTCGTACTGCCGGTCGAACCCGCCGAGATCCTCGACCGCCTCGATGACGGCGCCGAGCCCGCCGGCCTGCACCAGCAGGGCCTTGGCCATCGCCAGGACCGCCGGCGAGAGCTTGCCGCCCAGCCGCTGGGCGACCTCGTCCACCGGCGCCTCGTCGTCCAGGCCCTCCAGAGCCTCACGGACTTCGGCGGTCATGGCCGCGGCCTTCTGAACCGCCTGATGGGCGGGGCCACCGTCGTCGATGTTCTTGAGCACCGTGCGGTAGTTCCTGATCAGGGCCTCGACGATCTCCCGCTCGGCGAGCCGGATCGCCTCCAGTTCCTCCTTGGCCCTCTTGATCTTCGTGGCCACGCGCTTGGTGAACATCGTCGCCAGGTCGTCGCGGACCCGCATCCACGCCTTGTGCGTCAGGACGCGATCAGCGCGATCTGTTTGATGGGGGCGTAGTCCCGCAGTTTCGAGGCGTCCGCCTCCCCGGCAAAGTCGGTGATCTTCCCCGTGGCGACCGACTCCATCCACACCGAGGTGTCGCCGAGTTCGTCCGGCCAGTCCAGGCGCTTGGCCAGGTTCTTGAAGCGCGACCAGGTCGGCCCCTTGGCGGGCTTCTTCAACCGGCTGAACAGCGTCGTGCCGTCCGAGTCGCGTTCCTCCAGAAGCCGCAGCAGTCCGGCCCGTTGGGCGGTGCTCATGCGGTCGTAGATGCCCTCGCGGATCGAGGCGTTCACCTCGGTGCGGATCTTCGAGGCCATCTTGTCCAAGATGGAGAACCCGGGCAGTTCCAGCCCGGCCTCCACGACCTTCTCCAGCGCGTTGTTAATGAGATCCGCGGGCCGGTTCTTCGCCGCGGCCTCCTTGGGGATCGGCCACTCGACGATCCGCCGGGCCTCACCCTGGTCGTACTTCACGCCGGCCCTCTTGCGTACGAGACCTCGGTGGTGCTTGGCCGTGCGCTCCGCCCGGTACAGCGGCAACGTGCCCTCCGGCAGCTCCACCTGGCGCCGCACAAACTCCACCACCTGCTCCGGCACGTCCTCCAGAGCGGGGAAGCAGCCCAAGCGCTGGTACGACTTCAGCATCAACAGCAGGGCCAGCAGATGCTCATCACCATCCGTAGCGTCCGCCGCCCACTGAAGCTCATCGCGAGTCGGCGAGAAGAACAGATGCAGCTCAATCCCGGCGATACCCCTTCACAGCGGGCTCCGGCGCGGACGAGGGCGACGAGGTGGGGTGCGTTCAGGCGCTCGCGTGGCGACGGACGGCCGGCCTTCGTGGAGCCGCGTGATGGGCGGGCCGGTCGGCGTCCTCGGTCCTGTGCTGCCGCAGCCACAAGGACGTCGCACACAGCAGGCCGGCGAAGACCAGCAGCATGAGCACGGGTACCCACATCTGCCGGCCGCCCGGGTTCTGCCATCCTCCCCAGGCGGCGGTCGCCGCCCAGAGAAGTACGCCCAGCGCGTAGAAGGTTCGGACGCGGCGCATCTGTCGTACCGCCCGCCAGAGCTGCAAGTGATCCTTCTTCGGTGCCATGCGTCGCCGTGTACCCGCTATCGCTACGCTCCATCAGTCCCGGCGGGACTTCTCGCAGGAGGCAACGTCCGACGACCTGGCGCCGGTTGTCCTGGACAGCCGGCGCCCTGTACGTGCCGTGCGCCGCCTGGTGCCCTTGCACGACTACCAACCGGCCTCGACCGACCTACGCCACGCCACGCCACGCCACCGGCAGAAGGGTGCAGCGCGACGGAGGCTAGGCACTGTCCGCATCCGCCCACCCTCCGTCAACTCTCGGCGCTATTTCACCAGTTCTTGTACCGCGTCTCGCCGAGACCGCAGAAGGTACAACCGGAGCGCAGGAAGTCCTGCGTCCCGCGGAACTCCTCGTCCGCGAGGTGCCAGCGCAGCCAGGCGGTGATGATGTGCTGGCCGTTGCGCGTGGCGGCGATGTGGTCGGTGCCGTTCAGGATGTTGAACCACACCGGGACGTCGGTGTTGGTGTAGTCACGTTCGACGTTGGAGGTCGCGAAGTCGTCGTCTCCGCCGATGTAGAGGGCGGGATTGCGGAGGTTGTCGGGCCCGTTGCCGTCGAAGGAGCCGCCTGCCACGTGGATCGTGGTCTCCAGCCGCGGTTCGTCCGCCACGTCGAAGGTGCCGATCGAACCGCGGGAATGGCCGCCGAAGGCCACCTCAGAGGTGTCGATGTCCTGGTACAGGGGACTGCTCGGGCTCGCGTTCTGGTCCTCTATCCAGTCCAGGGCGTCAACCATGTAGTCGCCGCTGCTGGAGGAGACCTCGCTGTAGACGACGAACCCGTGCGAGGCCCACTGGCGCAGCATGTCCTCGTAGGCGGCCGGGTCGGAACCCGCGCCCGGACCCCAGACGAGCACGGGGTGGTTCACGCCGTCCTGGCCTGCGTTCGCCGGATACACGAGCCACCCGTCGTTGCCGGGACCGGCGGTCGTGTCCATGGTCACCGCGTACGGCCCCGGCGCCGTCACATCGGTCACCGGAGGCAGCGTTCCGCCCGGCGGATCGGTCGGTCCGCCGCCCCCACCGCCCGTCGCCTGGACGAGGACGTCGTCGACGGTCAGCGTCTCCAGAGCGCTGCTGGCATCCAGCGAGAAGCGCATCCTGATGGTGCGGCCGTCGACCGATGCCGGCAGCTGGAACGATGCCCTGCCCGAGGCGGTTCGTGCGGTTTCGAGGGTGGTGAACGCGCCGCCGTCGACGGAGTAGGCGACCGTAAAGGCCTCGCCGAGGTCGAGCCCGGACGCCGCGCGGCTGTACGACAGGGAGATGCCGCTGTAGCCGGACAGGGCGATGGGAGCGGACGTGAGGGACGGGTCGGTGAGCAGCGAACCGCTCAGCCGCGCCACCCCCGCGACGGCGCTGACGGAGCCGGTGGAGGTGAACGTCCCCAGCCCGGCCGAGAAGTCTTCGCTGTACACCTGAGCGGCGGCGGAGGCGGGGCCCGGAAGTGCGCCGGTGACCCCGATGGCGATGAGGCCGGCGGTGGCCGCACCGAGCAGGCGCAGACGGTTGAGGGGCGACGGCATGCTGATCCCTTCTGGCCGCGCAGTCCGCCCGCAGCGGTGGCGGCGCGTCGTTGTGCCAAACACACGGATACGGGTGCGGCCCGTGCTACCGACGCCGGAGACGGCGTGCATGCCGGGCCATCTCGATTCAAGCGGTGCTTCCGGCGGCGCGGACCGGTGAAATCACCGGTGCCGGCCCAGCGCGTCCGTAACGGTCTTCACAGAGATTTGGCAGGAGACCCGGCACGACGGCCGGGCACCGCCGCCGCCTCACGCCAGTTCACAGATGCCCCGGCCGAGGTGGCGGCGCCGGCACCACCAAGGATGGCGAAGGAGAACCCGCCACCAACCGGCGGTCCCCGTACGACGGCGGTTCGGCAGGCACGAAGCCGTTGTTGAGGGCCCGGTGGTCGCTCTCCCCGATGAGGTCTGCCGGCACGACGGACCCGTCGAGCCAGAACTGCGCTCGGCCGCGCTGGGGTTGCACTTCGCTCCTGCCGGCCTCGAAGCGTCCCACTGGTAACTCTCCTTGCGGGAAACGCAGTTCGGACCGTGGCCAGGGGTGGACGGACCCTGTGCGCCCCCCGCTACTGCTCGGGGTGCAGGCCGGGGCCCTCGGGCGGTCCGGCAAGGGGGGTGGGTGAGAGGCGGGAAGCCTCCTCTCCGGGTTCGAGGAGGGTGTCGGCGGCGCCCACGATCAGAGGATCGGGTCGGCCCACCGCGTCCTCGTCCTTGCGGTCGTAGTCGATGCGCCACAGCAGGCTGCGCATCGCCTCCAGTCGGCCGCGCCGTTTGTCGTTGCTCTTGACCACCGTCCACGGCGCACGTTCTGTGTCGGTGGCACGGAACATCTCGACCTTCGCCGTGGTGTACGCGTCCCACAGGTCCAGGGAAGCCAGGTCCGTGGGCGACAGCTTCCACTGCCGCACCGGATCTACCTGCCGGATCGCGAATCGGGTGCGCTGCTCGGCGCGGGAGACGGAGAACCAGAACTTCACCAGCAGGATCCCGTCCTCCACCAGCATCATTTCGAATGCCGGGCACTGGTGGAGGAACTGTTCGTACTGTTCCGGCGTGCAGAATCCCATCACCTTCTCCACACCGGCCCTGTTGTACCAGGACCGGTCGAAGAAGACGATCTCACCCGGGGCGGGTAGGTGGGCGACGTACCGCTGGAAGTACCAGGACCCCGCCTCCCGCTCCGTGGGCTTGTCCAGAGCGACGATCCGCGCCCCGCGGGGATTGAGTCGCTCGGTGAACCGCTGGATCGTGCCGCCCTTGCCGGCCGCGTCCCGGCCCTCGCAGATCACGACCAGCCGCGTTCCCGTGGCCTGGACCCAGCGCTGCAGTTTGAGGAGCTCGATCTGCAGAACCCGCTTTGCCCGCTCGTACTCCCGTCGCCGGATCTTGCGGTCGTAGGGATAGTTCTCCTGCCAGGTACGGATCGGCGCGCCGGAGGCATCCAGCAGGACTGGCTGCTCCGGCCGGCTGTCGTCCACGCTCAGACCCGAGAGCAGGTCCTCGGCTTCGGGCGATTCCGGTGCACTCATGGCGCGCAGATACCCGACCTGCATCGAATCATGGGGAGGGATTTGGCGAGCGCCGTCCTCGTACGGTCCTTCGCGTCGCAGAGGGCGACGGTGGCGTCAGTGCCGGGTGAGGGCAGTCCATCGGTGCCGTTTGAGCGTACGGTTGCGTACGGCCCGCCTGGGGCGGGCCGTACGCGGCGAGGGCCTGTGGTTTTTCAGGCGGTTTGCGACACCTTGGTCTCGGGGTCTGGTGCGGGGGTCTCGGTTTCCTTGCGCGGCGCGCGGCGCAGGAGGACGGCGACGGCGATCGCTGCGAGGAGTGCGGCTGCGGCTCCTGTGATCAGGGCGAGTTGGAGTCCGGAGGCGAAGGCGTCCCGGGCCTGCTCGATGAGGGCGGTGTTGCCGGTCTTGGCACCGACGACGTTCGCGGCTGCCAGGGAGGAGTGGGCTGCTTCGGCGACCGGGCCGGGGAGTCCTTCGAGGTCGAGGTTGTTGCGGTAGCCGGCGTTCAGGGCGCTGCCGAGGACTGCGATGCCGAGGGCTCCTCCGAGTTCGCGGGAGAGGTCGTTGACTGCGGAGCCGACGTTCTGGAGCCGGGAGGGCAGGGCATCGGTGATGGCGGTCGTGGCGGGTGTCATGGCCAGGCCCATGCCGGCGCCCAGGGGCACGAGCCCCGTCAGGATGAGCCAGTAGGAGCTGTCCGCGTCGACCTGGGCGAGGATCGCGAGGCCGACGCCGACGCCGATGAGTCCGGCGATCCAGGGGCGGCGCATCCCGACGCGGGCGGCGATGCGCGGGGTGTTGCGGGCCATGGGGATCATGGCGGCGGGCATGGGCAGGATGCTGACCGCCGCGACGAGTGCGCTGTCACCGCGGACCAGTTGCAGGTACTGCATGATCACGAAGATGAATCCGAAGAATGCGAAGAACTGGAGCGTGATCGACAGGGAGCCGGCGGCGAAGGGCATGTTGCGGAACAGTCGCGGGTCCAGCAGGGGCCGGGGGTGGTGCAGTTCCCAGGCCACGAACCCGGCCAGGACCACCAGCGCGATCCCGATCCCCGCCAGGGTGTGGGCGCTCCCCCAGCCGTGCTCGGGTGCCTCGATGATCGAGTAGACGAGGACGCCCAGACCCAGCACCGTGAGGGTGGCGCCGACGATGTCGACGCGCTGCTTGTCCGGGTCCGCCGACTCCGGGACGAAGAGGTAGGTCCCGATCAGTGCGAGCACGGCCATGACCACGTTCAGCCAGAACACGGAGCGCCAGGACCACGCCTCCAGCACGACGCCGGAAGCGAGGAGTCCCAGTACGGCGCTGGCTCCCGCGACGGCGGACCAGATACTGACCGCGCGTGTCCGCTGCTCCTTCGGGAAGGTGCTGGTGATCGTCGACAGGGTGGCCGGCATGACGAAGGCTGCGCCCACACCGAGTGCCGCGCGCAGAACGATCAGGACACCCGGATCGGAGGAGAACGTCGCGGCCGCGGAGATGACGGTGAACAGTCCCAGGCCGCCGAGAAGTGCCTTGCGCCGCCCGAACCGGTCCCCGAGCGTCGCGGCGAGCAGCAGCAGGGCTGCGAACACCAGGCTGTAGGAGTCGATGATCCATGACAGCTGGGTCTGGCTGGCGTGCGTTTCCCGGGCGATGCCGGGGACGGCGACGTTCAGCGATGCCATGGCCGACACGACTGTCGCCAGTGCGAGACAGGTGACAGCCAGCACGGCGCCGTGGCGTACGGCTTTCTGGCTTTGAGTGTTGAGGCGCCGATTCATGTCGAGGCGTCCTTTCCGGCCGAACTGGGCTCACCGCGGGCGGGTGATCCGGGTGGATCTCACGCCGTTCCCGTGGCCCGGGGGTCGATCCGCACGACGAGCGTGCGGCTTTCGTTGTGGGTCGTGATCCGTGGCAGTCGGGGGCGCCGACTGTCACGGCCGAGCAAATGCCAACACTTGTTGGCAACCGCTTGGTGACCAGCATGCTCGCCTCTTTCTGGAAAGTCAACGCGTGGTGGCCTACAGTTGTTGGCATGGCAGCACCGGAGTCCGCAGAAGCCCCCGCCACCCGCCGCTCGGACCAGACGCGCGCGGCGATCCTGGCCGCCGCCCGACAGCACTTCGCCACCCACGGGTTCGAAGGCACGACCATCCGGGCCGTCGCAGCCGACGCCGGAATCGATCACTCCATGGTCATGCGCTACTACGGCAGCAAGGCCCGGCTCCTCGACGCCGCCCTGGACATCGACCTGGACCTCCCCGACCTGTCCGCCACCCCGCCCGAGGAACGCGCCGAACTCCTCGTCCGGCACTTCCTGCACCTCTGGGAGCACAACGCCGCGGGCGACGGACTGCTGCTGCTTCTCCGCTCGGCAGTCACCCACGAGCAGGCGGCCGAGCGCATGCGGGAGATCTTCGCCGCCCAGGTCGCCCCGGCACTCAAGACCGACCCCGAGAAGGTCGGCCTGATCTCCACCCAGCTCCTCGGCCTCGCCCTGACGCGCTACCTCCTGCGCATCCCCGTCGTCGCCGCCATGCCACCCGAGGACATCGTCACCGCCTACGCCCCGGCCATCCAGACGATCCTGAAGTCACCCACCCACACCCCGTAAGCACCTCCGACACCCTCAGGCATCGGACTCCGGCCGCGCTCCATCCCAAGCCGGCGGCACGCCTCACCGGGGGTGCGGTGATCCCGGGCTTGAGGGCGCCCATCGGCGGCGTGCGCGTGACTCGGTATCGTCGCGGGCGTGACGGATGAGCCTTTCTACCGCCAGGTCGGCCAGTCGGTGTTCGAGCCGAGCCGGGTCACTCAGAGCCCTTGGGACCAGTCGTTGCAGCACGGGGGGCCACCGGCGGCCCTGCTGCTCGGGGAGGTCGAGAGGACACTGGCGGGCCGCGCCCGGATCACGGCGGCTCAGATCGACTTCTTCGGCGCGATCCCGCGTACGGCCGGGCACGTCGAGATCCGCACACTCCGTCCGGGCCGCCGGGTCCGGCTCGATGCGGCCACGCTGACCATCGGCGGACGGGCCGTCGCGGAAGCACGCTGCTGGTCGATGGCGACGAACACGGACGCGGACAAGCGGGTGGAGCACCGCGCGGTCCCGTTGCCCGCCCTGCCTCCACTCGGCCCTGACCGGCTGTTTCCCGGCCTTCCGCCCGACTGGCACTATCCCGAGGCGATCGAGTGGCGCCCGGTTCACGGTCACAGCGGCCAACCGGGACCCGCCGCGGTGTGGACCCGGGTCCGTGCCGCGGTGATCGAGGGCGAGCGGGCCAGCCCGTTGCAGCGGCTGGCGGTCGTGGCCGACTCAGCGAACGGCATCTCCAGCGAACTCGACCTCGACCACTTCCTGTTCGTTCCCACGGCACTGCAGCTGACGCTGCACCGGCACCCGGTCGGCGACTGGGTCCTGCTGGACGCCCGCACGTCGCTGTCCGGAGACGGGATCGGGACCACGGTCGCGGACCTGTGCGACCTGTCCGGGACACTCGGGACCGCCACCCAGCCCCTCCTCGTCCAGCCCCGCCGACCGACCCCCTGACACCGGCACCGAACCGTTGCTGAGAGCCTCGGCCAGGCACCGCGGCGTCCGGGCCGCGCGGCCGTCGTACCGGCCACGGCAGGTCCGGCACACGTCCGTGGCATTTTCGGCCACTCACCGGCGGCGCCCGGCTGCGCCACGTAACCTCACCGGCATGGGGGTATCAGCAGCCGATGCAGGTCAGGGCGCCGACGAGGAGGCGCGGCGGCGGCTGGAGGCGTACTCGTACCTCAGCGCGCCCGAGCGGCTGGAGCACGTAGCGATCATGCGGGTCTTCTGCGGAACGCTGCTGGCGGACCTTGCCGTCCCGGACATCATGACGAAGCTGCGCCAGAGCAGCGGTTCCGGCGCGGGGCTCGACGCCGACACACTCACGGTCCGGCTGGAAAAGCTGGTGCAGTGGGGAAACCTGCTGCGCAGCAGCCACACCGTCAGGGCATCCAGCATCAGCGAGTACCAGCGCTCGCGCTCCCGCTACCAGTTGTCGAAAGTGGGCGAGCGCATCCAGCGGGATGCCGACGGCGTCCTGGCCGAGGCCGATGCCGCCCGAGAGGTGAGCAACGAACTGCTGGCCCTGGTCGAGCGCGGGCTGCGGGAGCTGGCCGGCCTCGTGACCGCGCCGGGCGGCATGGAACCGCAGGACGGACTGGAACGGATCAGCACCCTGTTCGTGCAGTTCACCGAGTTCGCGGACTCCATACGCGACTTCTACGCCTATCTCGGCCAGGTGCTCTCCCGCTACGACCTCGACAGCACCGAGTACCAGGGCTTCAAGGAGCTGCTCCTGGACTACGTCGAGGCGATCACCGATGACGTGACATTCCGCGCCCCTCGGATCTCGGAGGCGCTGGACACCCTGTGGCCGCACATTCCGGCCCTGCTGGACCGGCTGGACGCCCACGCCCAGGGGCTCACGGAGCTCTCGGCGCGGGGCGAGGCCCGTGTGGACGTACGGGTGCAGCGCAGCAGGGGCCGCGAACTCGCGGACTGGGAGGGCCTGCGCGGCTGGTTCAGTGACACCGACGGCCAGGGCAGTCAGGTCGATCAGCTGCGGGACGCCACGCTGCGCGCGCTGCAGTCGCTGCTCGCCAACGCCAAGCGGATGCTGCGGTCGGCCACCGGGGAGATGTCCCGGCGCAACGATCTGCTGCGGCTGGCCCGCTGGTTCGAGGAGGCCGCGCCGCAGGACGCGCACGACATGGCCGTCGCCGCCTTCGGTCTGTACGGCGCCCGCCATCTGGGCATACCCCCGGCCACGGACGAGGTGGTGCCCGCCTACACGAGCTGGTGGACCGGTCCGGTGGTCGAGGTGCCGGTGGCCCTGCGCGAGAGAGGCAGCCGCGCCCAGCGGGGCCGAGCCTCCTCGGTGGAGGACCACTCCGCGCAGAAGGAGCGGCTGCGGGAGGACGCCCGGCGGCAGACGGCGGCCAGGACAGCGGCGGGGGACGAACTGCGCAGCGCGTCGGGCCGGTTCGCCGATGTGCGGCTCACCTCGGCAGCGCTCGGGCTGCTCTTGGAACTGCTGGCCACGGCACTCGGAAACGCGCAGCTCAGGAGAGTCGCCGATGCGGGCGGTGAGGGGTCCGCGGGATTCGGCCTCGACTCGGCGCACAGCGAGGACGCCGAACTGGGCATCCGGCTCACCGTCCGCCGGACGGCGGGCGCGCGGACGGTGCTGTACTCGGCCGACGGTGACCTGCTGCTGGACGACCTGGAGCTGGACATCCGCCGTATCGCAGCCGCAGACGACGGCGAAGGCGCGGACGACGGCGAAGCGGAGGTGAGCGTGTCGTGACCCTTCCCTCCACGCACGACGTGGCTTTGGCCGCCGAGCGTCGCACGGCAGCCCGCCTTCTGCTCGCCCACCCCCTGGTCGCATCGGACGGCCCGCACGCCGACGTCTTCCCGCTGATCCGCAGGCACGCGGACTGGCTGGGCAAACGGTTCCAGCAGGTGCTCGGCTACCGCCTGCTGGTCGACAGCTCCTTCGCCAGGCTGTTCAAGGCGGGGCTCGGGCCGGGATCGGGTCACCGGCTGGAGCGCTCCACCGGCACGCCGTTCGCCCCGCACACATACGCCTGTCTCGCACTGGCACTGTCCGTGCTGGTGACCGCGCCGGAGCAGGTGCTGCTGTCACACCTGGTCGCCGACATCAGGGCCGCTGCCGCCGACGCGGGGATCGAGCTGGAGGAGCCGGGCCGGGCAGCCGGGAAGCGGACCCTGGTGGCGGCTCTGCGCCGGCTCGTCGAGTGGGGCGTCCTCATCGAGACCGACGGACAGGTGGCCGCGATCGCGCAGGAGGCCGGCGGAGAAGCCCTGATCACAGTGGACCGTGAGCTGGCCCGCGTGGTCGTCGCCGGCCCGCTCGCGCAGTCCCGGGACGGCGCCGACCTGGTACGGCGGGCAGCCGACCCGGGATTCGGCGGACCGCGCACCTATGTACGCCGGATGCTGGTCGAGACACCTGTCGTCCACCTCGACGAGCTGACCGACGCCGAGCGCGACTGGCTGCGCACCCGGCAGCGCCGGGAAGCCCAGGCATTCTCCGAACTCCTGGGTCTGGAGATGGAGATCCGCGCCGAGGGCGTGGCGCTGGTGGACCCCGAGGAGGAGCTGACGGATCTGCATCTGCCGGGCACCGGAACCGTCGCCCAGGCCGCGCTGCTGCTGGTGGCACGGCTCGTGGAGCGGCTTCGGCCGCACGAACCGGGGCATCCGGCGACCGGCGGGACGCTCGTCATCGGGGTGGCCGTCCCGGACGGCCTGGTGGATGAGATCCTCGCCGGGCTCATCGCCGAGTACGGGCAGCGCAGCAACTGGCAGCGCGGCTACCTCGACGACCCGCCCGCCTTGAGGGAGGCCGTGCTGGACCTACTGGTCCGCATGCGGCTGATGGCCCGCGCCGGCCGGCTGCGCGCCGAGGGCGCGGGGCTGCCGGAGGGGTACGTCGAGGAGGCACCGGACGGGCGCACGGTGACCGATGTCCGCGGCGCACGGCCCGGCGGCGAGGGCTGGGTGCTGCTGGCAGCGGCGGCGCGCTACGCCACCCTCGTGACCCTGCGCCCTGCTGCGAAAACCCGTCAGGAAAACGCTGTGCAGGAGGAACTGCCCCTATGACCAGCGACGCCCATGGCCTCGTTCCGCTGCCGCGTTCCGGCCCCGCGACGACCACCGGCGGCACCCGTTTCCGGCTGCACCGGGCCGGCATCCAGAACGTCTGGCAGTACGACGCCCAGGAGTTCTCGTTCGGTGACGGACGGCTGCTGCTGCGCGGCAAGAACGGCGCGGGCAAGTCCAAGGCCCTGGAGATGCTCCTCCCGTATCTCCTGGACGGTGACTCACGGGCGCTGGACGCGACCGGCACCGGCCGCACCACTCTCCCCTGGCTGATGCTGGACGGGTTCGAGCAGACCAACCGCCTCGGGTATCTGTGGGTCGAGTTCCAGAGCACGGCCGAGAACGGCGGTCACCGGTTCCTGACGCTCGGTGCCGCCATCCGTGCCTCGAAGTCGACGCAGAGGGCGCTGCCGACGTTCTTCGTCACCCCGTTGCGGGTCGGTGCGGACCTGCGCCTGGCCGAAGGCGGAACGCCCTTGCCGGTCGACCGGCTCAAGGACATCGTCGGCTCCGACAACACGACCGAGCGTGCGGTCATGCACCGCTCCCGGGTGGCCCGGGACCTGTTCGGCATCACCGACGCGACGCGTTACCGCAACCTCACCCAGCTCCTCCACCGGCTTCGGCGCCCCACTGTGGGAGACCGCATCGAGCACGGGGGCCTGGCCTCCCTGCTCAGCGAGACCCTGCCGGGACTCGACGAGGACGTGGTCGAGAAGGTGGCACGCAACCTCCACGACCTCGACGCCGTACGGGACGAACTCGGCCGCCTGGAACGCACCGACACGGCGCTGCGCACGTTCCTGGCCAGTTACCGCGGTTACCTGGCCGGAGTCCTGCGCACCTGCGCACAGCGAGTCAGCCACGAGCTGGGTGTCCTCACGCAAAGGCGCCGGGCGGCCGGAGACGCCGCACAGCGGACGAGCGACCTGCGGACACAGGAGGAGGAGTCGCAGGGCCGACTGGAGACCCTGCGCGAGGAGGAACAGACCGCCCGCACCGACCTGGCCGCCCTGCACGCCAGCCACGCCTACCGCAGCCTGCACGAACTGTCGGAACGCCGCGGCACAGTGGAGGCCCTGCACACCGCCGCCGAGGCCGCCTTCACCTCCTTGCGCGCCGCACACGACACGGAGGAGAGCGCGGCGGAACGGCTGGCCGAAGGGGTCGAACACCTCGGCGGCCGACTGGCCGAACTGGGCACCGAACACCGGGAGTCGCTGACGCAGGCGGAGCGGGCCGGACTGCCCACCGGTCACCTCGGCGAGGCGGTGGCCCTGTCACGTACCGTCCTGTCCCAGTCCACCGAGGCGGAGTTGATGACGCCGGACGGGGAGCGACACACCGTACAGCACCGGTCGGCGGCCCGCGCCGACACCGTCACCACGCGGGAAGGACTGCGCTCCTGGCACCACCAGCTGGAGAACGCCGAGGCGGTCGCGAAGAACCGGGCACGGATGATCCACGAAGTGAACCGCCTCATCTCACGGGCGCACGAGGCCCGCACCGCGGCGGCCCAGGCCGATACCGAGAGGGAACGGCTGGAGGGCGAGGCCGAGGAGGCCGCCGCACGGCTCGACGCCAGCCGCCGGACCGTCGCCGAAGCGAGCGGCGTCTACGCGGGCCGTGTCACCGAGTGGACAGCGCGCACGCGGACCGTGCTGGGGCCCGCCTGCCCGCCGCTGGACGCCGTTCGCGCCACGGTCGGCCACGAGACGTCCACCGACGCGCCGTTCGCCGACCGCACGCTGCCACCCGACATCGACAGCCAGGCGTGGCGAACCGCGCAGGCCGCACTCGAACCGTACGGCGAGGAACTCACCGAACGCCGGGACGCACTCGCGCTGAGCGTCGGCCGACTCGGCGAGGAACTCGACCGTCTCACAGAGCAGCAGCGGGACTGGGAACGACGTACCGACCCTGAGCCGCCCGCCCCGCCCCATCGCGTCGCCGAGAGGACACCGGGCAGCGGAGCCCCCTTCTACCGGCTCGTGGACTTCGCGGACGGCCTGACACCGGCGGACCGGGCCGGTCTTGAAGGGGCGCTGGAGGCGAGCGGAATCCTGGACGCGTGGGTCAGCGCGGACGGCGTCCTTCTCGACCCCGGCACCCGGGACACCCTCCTCCGGCCCGGTCCCGCGCTGTCCGACGATGACGGACCACCGCTCGCCTCGGCCCTGCGCCCGGCCCCTGAACCGGGGTGCGGGGTCACGTCCGGGCAGGTGAGCCATCTCCTCGCCACCATCGCACTCGCCCCCGTACCGGAAACATCCGCTCATGCCGCGGTCCACTACGACGGCAGTTGGCGACTGGGCGTGCTCAGCGGGCGTCACGACAAGGGCGACACCGAGTACGTGGGGGCCGCCGTACGCGCCGAGACCCGGCGGCGCGCCCTCGCCGAACTGGCGCAGCACATCACACACACGGAACAGCGGCTGGCCGAAGGCCGCGAAGAACTCGCCGCAGCAGACGCCCTGCGTCGGGCCCTCACCCTCGCCGAACGGGACTTCCCCCGGGCGCGGGACCTCGCCAACGCCTGGAGCAGGAACGAAACAGCGGACAAGGCCCTGCGTGACCTGACCGCCAAGGCGACCCGGGCAGCCCGGCAGGCCGAGGAAGCCCGCGCTCTCGCGGTAGCGGCGCGCGCGAAGGCGGACGCCACCGCAACCGCCCACGACCTGCCGGGCGACCCTGATGCCCTGGACCGCGTACGCACCGCACTGGCTGCCCTGCTCAGCGGCGTCGGGCATCTGCGCCGGGCGGTCGACGGCACGGGCGAGCGTCTCGGAGCGCATCAAGCGGATGCCGAACGGTACGAACGAGCCCGGGAGAATCGCCGGGCCGCAGAGGCGAGCTACCAGGTCCACCTCACCGGACTGCGCACCGCTCAGCAGGACCTGCGGACTCGCGAGCAGGCCATCGGGTCCTCCGAGGAGGAGATCCTCACCCGCGAGCGGGACACCAGACAACGCATCGCGAACGCCCTCCGCGCCCTGCCGGCGGCGCAGAGCGCCCGCGACGACCTCCACGACCAGCGCGTACGCGCGGAAGAGGACGAGAAGCGCCTGCGCGGGACCCTCGCCGAACAGGAGACGGTGGTCATCGACACCGGCAGCGCTCTGCGCGGTGCTCTCGGCCGTCCCGAGGTGGTACTCGGCGCCGGCCTCGACCGGTCCGCGCTGCCCGGGTACCTGTCGGACGATCCCAGCGAGGACGTCCGCAGCCGTCTGCGCGCGCTGCGGTCCCTCGCCGAGGCCGTGGAGCAGGCACTCGGCCGTCCCAAGGACGAGGTGTCGGACAGCACCCTGCTCAACCGGCACACCGAGCTACGCGACCAACTGGCCGGCGGATTCGACGCCCAGCTGGAGGAACGCGACGGAATCAAGGTCTGCCGACTGCTCGACGACCACGGCTCCCACGACGTGGCGGCCGTGGGCGAGCGCATCGCAGTCCAGGCCGCGGAGGCCCGGGGACGGCTCACCGAACGCGAACGCGAGGTGTTCCAGCGGTTCCTGACCGGCGAACTCGGCGATCACCTCTCGGTGCAGGTCATCACCGCGGCGAACCTGGTCACGGCACTCAACGACACCCTGCAGACCGTGCGCACCTCCCACGGACTCGGTGTCACGCTGCTGTGGAAGCTGGACGAGGACGTCGACGCGGACGTCCGGGCAGCCGTGGACCTGCTGCGCAGTCCGTCGAGCCTGCGAACCCGCGAGGAGACCGAGCAGCTCCGCGAAGTCCTGCAACGCCGGATCGAGGACGCCCGCCGCGCCGATCCCTCAGCCGGTTACGCCGCCCATCTACGGACCGCGCTGGACTACCGCGACTGGTTCCGATTCCACACCTTCGTGGTCGAGGACGCTGCCCCGGGCCGCCGTAGGAAACTGACCGGCCGGACCGGTCTCAGCCAGGGCGAACAACGGGTCCTCTCCTACCTCGTGCTCTTCGCCGCCGCTGCCGCCCACTTCACCGGCCTCGCCGAGTCGGCACCGCACGCACCGCGGCTGATCCTCCTGGACGACGCCTTCGCGAAGGTCGACGAACCCACCCATGGACGGCTGGGCCGCATCCTCGTCGACCTCGATCTCGACTTCGTCCTCACCAGCGAACGGCTCATGGGCAACTGGCCCGAGGTGCCGTCGCTGCACATCTACGAGTGTCTCCGTGACCCCCATGTGCGAGGGGTGGCCACCCTGCACTACACCTGGAACGGCCGGCACCGGCGTCTGGTGTCCGTGTGAGCAGACTGCCCTCCACCACGCGCGAATGGCTGACGGGCCCCGGACTCATGCGGCTGTGGAAGGGCGTGCGTACACGCCTGGAGAGCAACGGTGTACAGGCCACCGGTTCGCTCCGGCTGGCCTCGCTCAGCACCGAGGAACGCAACGACCTCTCCCTCCTGCTGGGCAGACCACTCACCGGCACCGCCGTGACCGTGAGGCTCGACGTACTCGACGCACGACTGCGCGCCTCAGCTGCCGGACTCGGCCTCAGGGACACCCTGGAGGAACTCGGCCGGCCACTCACCGACCGCCGTGCCGTCCGCGCGGACGCGGCGGCGCGGCGAGAACAGGTGTGGTCGTCCCTCGCTTCGTCACTGGACGCCTCCCCGCTCGCCGACCAGGAATGGCCCCGGCAGTGGTACGACCTACTGCGCCGAACCGGAGTTCCGCGAGGAGTGACGCCCGACACGGCCATCTGGACACTCCAGCAGGCGGTCCAGGTCCTCAGCTCTCTCCTCGGTCCGCACCGCAGCGGCAACGCTCTCGGCCGAGGAGAACTGGCCGCCATGACGACCGGCTCCGCGCACGGCCTGGACGACGGCACCTGGCTCGCCCGCCTCGTCCAACGCGGCGTCGCCCTCGCCCACGGCACCGAGTTCCCCGACGACGCGGCCGGTCGACGCGCACTGTGGCGGCTGGTGTCCGTCACACCGGACGAGGTCTCCAGCACGGTGCTGGCCTACGCACTGCGCCCCGTTGGCGAGGGCTGGCAGGAGCGTGCTCTGCGGGAGCGGGCCAAGCATCACGCCGAAACGCACCTCACGCCGCGCGACCTGCACTCCCTGCGGCTGCGTCTCCCCGCGCGAACGCTCATCCACATCTGTGAGAATCCGCGCGTGGTGGAAGCCGCGGCGGACGCGGCCTGTGTCCAGCCCCTCGTGTGCACGTCCGGCAGCGCCGCCACCGTGGTCTTCACACTTCTCGACGCCCTCGCCGCCACAGACTGCCGCTTCACCTACCACGGCGACTTCGACTGGCCGGGAATCGCTCTGGCCAACAGGGTCATCCGCCGCTACGACGCCTCGCCATGGCGCATGGGAGCCGCGGACTACGAGCACCTGGCCGCGCGCAGCCAGGCCGAGGGGATCCCTCAACTGGCCCTCGACGGACCGCCGGTCAGCGCGGACTGGGACCCGGACCTCGCCCCTGCCATGACAGCCCTGGGCGTAGCCCTCCACGAGGAGACAACGCTGGACCTCCTGGTGGACGACCTGGCACGTCAAACGTAGGGGCGTCGCCGAACGCCTCACTCCGGGCGGGAACACCCGGGGTTCCGCGCTGGATCATGCTGAACGGCCCACGGCACCGGGGCCCGTCCCTCAACCACTCCCCTGGCCAGGCCAAATATGCGGAATATGTGAGGTTGCACGAACTCGGGGAAGAAGGTGCGGCAGCCGACAGGAGGTTGCCGTGAAGGGTGAAGACCTGGAACTGGGCGAGTTGCTGGCCGCCGCGGAAGCGGCCCCGCCCGGTGAGTCCGTCGAGGTGGTGGCGCAGGACCTGCAGAAGCGGTTCGGTGCCGAGGCGGTGTCGTTCCTGTTCGTCGACCTCATCGGCCAGCGCCTCATACGCCTCGCCGCGACCGGCGACAAGGCCGCCGACCCGGGCGAGCCGATCGAGCTCCAGGGCAGCGTCTACGACAGCGTTCTGCGGAGCCAGCGCCAGCATGCGGAACCCGATGGCCGAGGCGGACGACGCGTCATCACGCCCGTCACCAATCGCGGCGACTGCGTCGGCGTCCTGGAGGTGAGCCTCCAGTCCGCAGACGACACCGTGCTGCGTCAGGTCCGCCACGCGGCGCACGCGCTGGCCTACATCATCGTGACGGACCGCCGCTTCACCGATCTGTACCACCAGGGACGCCGTACCACCCCGACCAGCCTGGCGGCGGAGATCCAGCACCAACTGCTCCCCTCGTCCTCCTGCTGCGAGGCGGCCCAGTTCACCCTGGCCGGCGGACTGGTCCCGGCTGACGACATCGGCGGCGACACCTACGACTACACCCTCGACCGCGACACTCTGCACCTGTCGATCACCGATGCGATGGGCCACGACACGAACTCCGCGCTGTTGGCCACCTTGCTGGTCGGCGCGCTGCGGCAGGCGCGCCGTGGTGGCTGTGACGCCCTGGAACAGGCGCGCCACGCCCACGAGGCCCTGCTGAGCCACAGCCGCGGCCTGGCCACCGGACAGCTGCTCTGCGTCGACCTCGAAACGGGGCTGTGCGACCTGGTCAACGCCGGACACCCCCGGCCCCTGCTGCTGCGCGACAACGCCGTCGCGGAAGTGGAACTCGCCGTCAACCTGCCCTTCGGTGTGGCGGCTCCCACGGCCTACCGCCTCCAGGAACTGCTGCTGAGACCGGGAGACCGGCTGGTCCTGCTGACCGACGGAATGCTGGAACGCGGAGCCGCATCCGTCGACCTGGCCTCCGTCATCCACGACACCCGCGCGCTGCACCCGCGAGAAGCCGTCCGGACCCTGACCGCCGCGGTGCTCGACGCCTGCCACGGCAATCTCAAGGACGACGCCACCGTCCTGATACTGGACTGGCACAGCAATCGCGGCCAGCCCGACTGACGAAGCCCCGCCCGCGCGGTGACGACCTGCTCCTGAGTGCCTGTGTCACATCCTCTTTCCGCAGGTCAAGGTGTCATGGAGCTGGGTGGTGATCGGGTTAGCCGTTCGGTTGAGCGTCGATGGACGCCGAACCGAACGGCAGCCGGAGGGATCGTCAGGCGGCTGCCGCGAGGGGAGTTGGGACCGCCTCGGTCCGGCGGTTTCGTCGGGTGAGTCGGCGGGTCATGAGGGTGATGAAGGCCCACTGGACGTGTGCTTCGGCGTGGGACATGAGACGTTCGTAGTCCCGCGCGTTGCGGCGGGCCCGCAGCGTCCACGAATTCGACCGTTCCACCACCCAGCGCTTGGGCAACAGGACGAAGCCCTTGGCGTCCTTGGGCCGGGAGACGACTTTGACGGTGATGCCGAGGGTGTTCTGCGCCCAGGTAGCGAACTCGTCTCCGCCGTAGCCGTTGTCCGCCCAGACCAGCACGATCTCGGGGTGCTCGGCGTGGAGGCGGGTCAGCAAGACACGGGCCGCGTCCCGGTCCTGGACATCTGCCGGTGTGACGAGCAGGTCGACGAGCAGGCCGTCCTGATCAACCAGGAGATGCCGCTTCCTCCCGTTGATGTGTTTGTTCGCGTCGTATCCTCGTGTCGCTTTCGACACGGTCTCCGCGCCCTTGACGGATTGGGAGTCCACGATCACCCGGACCGGCCAGGGACACCGCCGTCGCCGAAGCCGCAACCGCCGGCGCAGCTGATCGAGGACGTGCCGCAGGACGCCGGCCTTCGCCCAGCGGGCGAAGTATCCGAACACCGTGCGCCACGGGATGCCGAAGTCGGCAGGCAGAGCGCGCCATTTCGCCCCGTTGTCGGTGATGTAGCGGATGGCGTCGACCACGTGGCGGCGGGGCCACTTCTCCGGGGCCCCGCCCTTGAGGGTCCGGCAGGCGGGGGTGGGCAGGAGCCGTTCCAGGAGGGCCCATTCGAGGTCGCTGGTGTCAGAGGGGTAGTGGTAGCGGGGCAGCGGCATGACAGGAGTGCCGGGCCGCTACCTGAAGGGGAGCCAACGGTGGGGCGGTCGCGGCCCGTCGCCTTCCTCGGGGGTTCACTCCAGGTTGGCGAGGAGGTGCAGGGTGGACTCGATCGCGCCCATCTGCGCCATGACCGTGCGGATGTAGGGGTCGTCGGGCTTCTTCTTCTGGTGCGGCAGGAGGATTCCGGCGATGAAGTGCTCCACCCGGTGGTGGACCGATTCGAAGAACGCTCGCTCGTAGCCGATCCAGACTTCCGGCGCGTCCTCCAGCATCCGGTAGCCCCACGTCTTGTCCCAGGTCACCGGTGGGAGCCCCTTCGCGGCGGCGACCTGGCGCAGGTGAGCGAGTCCGGTGTGGACCTGCGCCCGGGTGCGCTCGGTGGCCGCCATCAGCTGGACGATCGTCAGACCGGCGGGACGGGCCTCCAGCAGGGCGGACAGGACGGCTTCGGCGTGGACGTGAGCGGGAACGCCCCGCCCCATCGCTACTCGCCCGAGCCCTTCAGCAGCTTCTGGAGCTGCTCGTCCAGGTCGACCTCGCCACGGGTGACCGCGTTCTCGATCCAGTCCGCCGACGCCCGCACCCGTGCAAGGCCCCGCAGGATCGTCTCGCGTTCGGCGTCGTCGTAGGGCTCGCCGCGCAGGTTGGGCACGATCCTTCCGGCGGTGACGGTGAACTGCGTGCAGGCCGCGACCAAATCCATGAACTGGGTGTTGTGTTCCATGCGGCGCAGCTGGTCCAGCTGCGGGGCGGCTTCCTCCTGCCCGTACTGGACCTGCTGGCGGAACTGGTCGAACTGCGCCTCGTTCACTGCGTGCCTGGCGGTGTCGTCGGCCATCGCTTTCGAGGCGACCGCGGGGCGGCGCAGGAAGTCGGTGGCCACCCGCGCGGCGACCTGGTCGTCGGCGGCCAGGTCGTGGATCGCGTCCACCTTCTCCTGGACGCTCTCGGGGGTGTCGACCTTCCAGCCGACGATCCGTTTCGCGCTGTCGTGCGTCCAGCGCGCTGGTCCGCCGTGTGGGTTGGGCGGGGGGTTGTTGACCGCCTCGAACCGTTCCTGCTCGTCCGGGATGGAGGCGAGGATCTTG
Source organism: Streptomyces sp. NPDC048002 (assembly GCF_040653275.1). Classification (NCBI taxonomy): domain Bacteria; kingdom Bacillati; phylum Actinomycetota; class Actinomycetes; order Kitasatosporales; family Streptomycetaceae; genus Streptomyces; species Streptomyces sp. NPDC048002. Next base: position 46,979 of record NZ_JBEZNL010000055.1, read on the forward strand.
TGGATGGTGTGGGAGACGCCCAGCCGGCGGTGTTCCTTCGGCCAGCGTGAGGCCACCCACCGGTAGTCCCGGACCGTCGAATAGGCCAGGCCGACGTCCTCGGCGAACATCCGTATCGCCTCGCTGACCGTGAAGAACTCCTCGCTCCCCGACGGGTTCGCGCCTCCGTAGGAGCGCATCGGCTCGATCTCCAGGCCGGCGTCCCCGAGCTGCCACTGGACGCCGCTCATCGTCTCGACCCAGTCCCGCCCCAGCCTGACCAGCTCGTCGTAGCGCTGCCGGGTCACACTGCCGACCATCCCGGTCATCCGGACACCACCCCCACGAGCCCCGGGGACAACACCCTCGCATGCCGTCAACTCACCCCGGAAACGCGTCACTTCGCACCATCCGACCGCCTTGCCCGGCAGAGAAGGGCGTACAGCCCCGGCGCCCGAAGCAGCCCCACCGGCGCCGAACGCGCAGGCTCACACCCCGCCGGACTGCGCGCGCCGCGTGTGCCAGGCCCATTTGCGGCAGGCGGGAGAGCAGTAGACCGCGGAGACCGGGCGGTCGACACCGACCGTCCACACTGCCCCGCACTGCGGACACGAGGCCGTCACGCCGGCCGTCACCGCCTCGGTCCGAGCCCTCGCCCGCCGCATCCGCCGCCAGTGCCGCGAACGGCAGGCGTCCTCGCAGAACACCGCCGTCGCCTTTGCCGACGGCATCAGCGGACCACCGCACCCCCGGCACAACCGCGGCCCGCAAGCGTCATCCGTGATCACGGTCAGCTTCAGCCGGGGCGCCCCGTTGCTGTCCATGCAGCCACCGTACGAAGCGAGAACAGCCTCCGGGAGCCCCAGCGCTGAGTTCCTGCTCAGCTGCGACGTGGCCCGTCCGCATCGAGGGCCTGGCGGAGCGCCTCCGACGGGTACGGGGTCTGCCTGCTCTCATCCTGGACCTTGCCGTAGAAGTCCGTCATGACTACGGCGAGCGGTGCATGGCGGGAGAGGATCGCCCTGGCCGCTTGCGGCCCACCCAGCAGATCCTCTCCTTCCGCGCATGCCCGGATGAGTGCGCAGCGTTCCTCCCGCTTGTACGTGTGTCCGTAGAGATGCGTGATCAGCCAGTTCACCAGCCAACTGCGCGTGTAGCAGCGATCGTAGGCCCTGTGCCGCTCGAAGAAGCCGGTCTCGGACGGTGACAGATCGAACTGGGAGGAGAGGGAGAGGCCGTAGTCGGTGAAGTACAGGCGTCGGCCGTCGGTCAGGATGTTGTGAAAGTGGGCATCGAAGTGCAGCAGCCCGCGAGCGCTCATGAAGGAAGTGCCGGCCTCCAGCTCGCCTTCCACCAGGGAGCACGCACTGCCGACGGACTCATCGCCAGCCCGTACCTGGTCGAGGAACCAGTCATGGAGCGTCTGAGGGATGTACTCCAGGAAGAGCACCAGGCTCGCAGAGGACTGCTGCAGGGCCTCGATACGGCGGCGAACTTCCGGACCGCCTCCCCAGTACTGCACAGCCGGCTCCACGTCAGGCAGTTCCCCGGAAAGCGGGGACGATTCTGGCAGCACCCGCCAGTGGTACAGCAACGGAAACCCCTGGTACTGCCTCGTGAGAACCCAGTTCGTCGTCATGGTGTGGACGGCGAGCTCCCGCCACGCCCCGAAGCTGGGCCCGAGAGGGCCCGGCCCGACGCCGTACTGACAGAAGGTGGGAAGCCCGAACAGGTTGGCGGTGGAGCGCGCGTGTCGCGGAAGGAGCTCCGTGTCCGTGAGCGGCACCCGCTTCACGAAGACCGGCTTCCCGCCGACCTCCAGCAGCGCGGACCTTCCGCCGATGCCGGAGCCAAGTGGCACGGCAGCGTCCACAAGCTCGCCCAGCTGGCGATCACTTCGCAGGGCGAGGGACGTGGAGACAGCGCTGTGGACGGCCAGACGCGCCTGGTCCGACATGCCAGGGCCTTCGACCGCTGCGTGCATCGGAATGCCGACCTCGTTTCCGTCACGTACGCGAGTGCCCACCGTCCGTCCAAGCACTGTACGTGAACGTCGATGACAAGCAGTTCCAGTTACAGCACTGTCATGACCGGCTCAGGAACAGGCACTGAGCTTGTTCTTTATGGTCTGAGTCGGTTTCGTTCGATGATGCTCTCGGGTCGTTTCACGGTCTTGCCCACGTCGTAGCGGGTGGCGGGCCGCCGAT
>NZ_JBEZNL010000056.1:0-47101 GCF_040653275.1 Streptomyces sp. NPDC048002
GTGAAGACCAGACCGGCGACCACGAGCCAGGCCACGATCAGCGGAAGATCCGTTCCCCCCACGGGCACGGAGTAGAAGACCACCTCTACGAGCCAGGCGGCTATCGGTTCGAAGAATCCGCTGACCGCCTTGTCGACGGACTGGGTGAAGGAATCGAGTGACACGGTGGGGACCTCGGAAGCGCAGACCGGCGCGCGGGGCGGCCGGTGGGGATGCGGTCGGTGAGCGAACGCCGTTGTCCGGTCGGCGAACGAAGGGATCCGCTCCGTGGACTCGGAGCGTCACCACCTCGGTCGTGCTGCCGGTGCTGACCGGCACTCCACAGGACGGCCAGGGGTGTTGCCACCTGCGGATTTACGCATTCCTAACACAGGCCCCACCTGATCGAGAGTGGCGAGTGTCACAGCACCCAGGGTGACCTCGCAAAGTGCCAGCACCCGTGACACGACCGTTATCCGGACACCCATATCCGTTCACAGGACATCTATTTCCGCAGGTCAGTACCGTGCGCCGCCCGTCGGCCGCCCCACGCCGGTCAGACGCGCAGCCACACCGCCGTGTCCCCCGGCAGGTGACCCCCGTCGTCGAGCGGTCCGCTGGCGAGCAGCAGTTCCCGGTGCGCCGGCAGGGCGGCCGGCCGGGCGGAGAAGTTCACCAGGCACTGCACGCCCTGGGGCCGGGCGAAGGCGAGGACGCCGTCCGGTGCGGGCAGCCAGGTCATGGCGCCGTCACCGAAGCCGCGTGTGGTGCGGCGGATCAGCAGGGCCTCCCGGTACAGGGAGAGCATCGAGGAGGCGTCGAGGCTCTGCCGGTCCACGGCGTACGCGGACCAGCCGGCGGGCTGCGGCAGCCACGGCTCGTTCCGCTCGTCCGTACCGAAGCCCGCGTAGGGGCCGTCCTGCGTCCAGGGCAGCGGGACGCGGCAGCCGTCCCGGCCCGGGTCGGTCCCGCCGGAGCGGAAGTGCATGGGGTCGAGGATCCGCTCGCGCGGGACCTCGGCCTCCGGCAGGCCCAGCTCCTCGCCCTGGAAGAGGTAGACCGAGCCGGGCAGGGCCAGGGTCAGCAGGGCCGCCGCCCTGGCCCGCCGGGTGCCGAGATCGAGGTCCGTGGGGGTGCCGAAGGTCTTGGTGGCGAAGTCGAAGGCGGTGTCCTCGCGGCCGTAGCGGGTCACCGTCCGGGTGACGTCGTGGTTGCAGAGCACCCAGGTCGCGGGCGCGCCGACCGGGGCGTGCTCGGCGAGGGTGGCGTCGATGACGGCGCGCAGCCGGACCGGCTCCCAGGGGCAGGTGAGGAAGTTGAAGTTGAAGGCGGTGTGCAGTTCGTCGGGGCGCAGATAGCGGGCGAAGCGCTCGGCGTCGGGCAGCCAGACCTCGCCGACGAACATGGCGCCGTACTCGTCGGCGACGGCCCGCCAGGCGCGGTAGATGTCGTGCAGTTCGTCCCGGTCGACGTACGGGTGGACGTCGACGCCCTTCTCGAAGTCGGGGAGGTCGGGGGCCTTGGCGAGCAGGGCCGCGGAGTCGATGCGCACGCCGGCGACGCCGCGCTCGAACCAGAAGCGGAGGATGTCCTCGTGCTCCTGGCGCACCTCGGGGTGGTCCCAGTTCAGGTCGGGCTGCTCGGGGGTGAACAGATGGAGGTACCACTCGCCGTCCGGCACCCGGGTCCAGGTGGTGCCGGAGAACTCCGAGGGCCAGTCGTTGGGCGGGAGTTCACCCTGCTCACCGCGGCCGGGGCGGAAGTGGAAGCGGGCGCGCTCGGGGCTGCCGGGGCCGGCGTCGAGGGCGGCCCGGAACCAGGGGTGCTGGTCGGAGATGTGGTTGGGCACGATGTCGACGATGACCCGGACACCGAGGGCGGCGGCCTCGGCGATCAGTTTCTCGGCCTCGTCGAGGGTGCCGAAGGCGGGGTCGACCGCGCGGTAGTCGGCGACATCGTACCCGCCGTCGACCATGGGTGAGGCGTACCAGGGGGTGAACCACAGGGCGTCGACGCCGAGTTCGGCGAGGTAGGGCAGTCTCGCCCGTACGCCCGCGAGATCACCTGAGCCGTCGCCGTCGCCGTCGGCGAAACTGCGCGGGTACACCTGGTAGATGACGGCGTCGCGCCACCAGTCGTCGGTGCGGGGCGGGAGAGGGGCTGCCACGTGACGGTCCTTTCGGGCAGGGCTGGTTCTTCGCCGCCGTCCCGGACGCTGCGGGGCGTTGTCGGACGGGACGGCGGCGAAGGCTTCATGGTGGACGAGCGGCCGGGCGGAGGTTCCGCGGGGCGGGGTCAGCCCTTGAGGCTGCCGGCGGTGAGGCCGCTCATGATGTTGCGCTGGAAGACCAGGAAGATGAGCAGGGTCGGCAGGGAGGCGATGGTGAGCGCGGCGATCAGGACGTTCACCGGGACGCCGTTGGAGAGCGAGTAGATGCCGACGTTCAGGGTCTGTTTGGCCGGGTCGGGCAGGGTGAGCATCGGCCAGAGGAAGTCCTTCCAGATGCCCACGACCGCGAAGATCGACACCACGCCCAGGATGGGCCGGGAGATCGGCAGGACGATCGACCACAGGATGCGCATGGGGGAAGCGCCGTCCATGGCCGCCGCGTCGAGCAGCTCCTTGGGTATGGAGTCGAAGAACCGCTTGAGCAGGAAGATGTTGAAGGCGTTGGTGACGGACGGCAGCCAGATCGCCCACGGGGTGTTGAGCAGGTTCCGCTCGAAGATCGGCACGTCCAGCACGGTCAGGTACTGCGGAACGACGAGCACGGTCGCGGGGATCATCAGCGTCGCCAGCATCATGCCGAGGATCGCCTTGCCGAGCACCGGGCGCAGCCGGGACAGCGAGTAGGCGGCCGCGACGTCGAGGACCAGCTGGAAGGCGAGCGCGCCGAAGGCGTAGAAGCAGGTGTTCAGCAGCAGGGTGGAGAGGTCCATGACCTCCCAGGCGCGGCTGTAGTTGTCGGGTGTGAACGACTCGGGCACGAGCGTCGGCGGGGTCCGGATCACCTCCTGGGTGTCCTTGAAGCCGCTGGAGACCAGCCAGTACAGGGGGCCCAGGAAGACCAGGGTGAAGCCGCCGACGACGACGGTGAAGGTGGCCCAGTACAGGAACCTGCCGCGGGGCTTGGCGAGTTGGGCCGGTGAGATGAGGGTGCGCGTGGACATGGTGGTCTCTTTCGGTCTACTCGTCTTCGGAGCGGCTGAGCTTGACGTAGGCCGCCGAGAACGCGGCGAGCAGGACGAGCAGGAGCAGGCCGAGGGCCGCCGCGGCACCGTAGTTGTTGAAGTTGAAGGCGTACTGGTAGATCAGGTAGACGACCGTGGTCGTGGATCCTTCGGGGCCGGCGCCGCCGGTCAGCAGGAAGGGCTCGACGAAGACCTGCATGGTGGCGATGACCTGCATCAGCAGCATCAGCGACAGGATCAGACGGGTCTGCGGGATGGTCACGTGCCAGATCTTGCGGAAGAGGCCGGCCCCGTCGAGTTCGGCCGCCTCGTACAGCTCGCCGGGTATGCCCTGGAGCGCGGCGAGGTAGATCAGGGTGGCGCCGCCCATGTTCATCCAGGTCGCGGCGATGACCACGGAGAGCATGGACAGGTCCGGGTCCTGGAGCCACTGCTGTTCGGGCAGGTGGAGGAAGCCGAGCAGTTCGTTGAGCAGGCCGTAGCCGGGGTCGTAGAGGTACTTGAAGAGGAGTACGGAGGCGACCGGCGGCAGCATCACGGGGAGGTAGACAAGCAGCCGGAGGTAGCCCTGGCCGTGCTGGAACTCGTTGATGACGAGGGCCACGACGAACGGCACCACGAAGCCCAGGAGCAGGGCCAGCACCGTGAACAGGAGCGTGTTCCGCCAGGCCTGCCAGAACGCCGGGTCGTTGAATACGGTGCGGAGGTTGTCCAGGCCGACCCAGGTGGTGGCGCCGTCCTCGGTCTTCTGGAAGGCGAGCAGGAACTCCCGGATCATCGGGTACCAGGAGAAGAACGCGAAGCAGAGGACCGCGCCGATGAGGAAGCCGTGGGCGGTGAGGTTGCGGCGCAGTTCCTTGGCGAAACGGCTGCCGCCGGGTGCGGATCCCGCGCGGTGCGGGGCCGGGCGGCGGGGGGATTTCGCCTTCGTCGGGGTCAGGCTCGGGGCCGACATCGTCGCTCCTTGGTGCTGATGGCCGGGGTTGCTGTCCGACCCGGGCCGGGGTGGTCCGGGGTGCGCGGGGCCCGGCGGAGGCGGGTGACGGGGCCCGCCCCTGCCGGTATGCCGGTCATCCGTTGGCGAGGACCTGGTTGACCTGCGTCTCCGCGGTGTCGAGCAGTTTGTCGATGTCGGCCTTCTCGTTGGTGAGGATGCCGGACATCACGTTGTCGAGGACCTTGTAGACCTCCTGCGCCTTCGCCGGTTCGGCCTTGCCGGCGACGGGGTTGTCCATGAAGGTCTTGAAGTTCTCGACGGGCATGGTCGCGTTCTCCGCGCGCGAGGCGTCGTCCTTGGCCTTGGACTCGTTGAGCCAGAAGTTGGGCTGCGGGACGCCGACGGGGAGCTTGTCGGCCTTGGTGCGCGCCCAGTCGAACTGGCCCTTGCCGACGGTGAGGTTCTTGAAGTTCAGCCAGGCGATCGCGGCCTTGACCTTGTCGGAGGAAATGCCCTCCTTGATCATGTAGTTGTTGCCGCCGGCCAGGGTGGCCTTGCCGCCGGGGATCGGCCCCATGCCGAAGTTCTCGTACTTCGCGCCGAGTTGCTGGACCATGTACGCGATGTCGTCGGGCGCGGCGAGGAACATGCCGAGCTTGTCGGTGGCGATCTGCTTCTGGAGGTCGCCCCACTTCAGCAGCTGGGTCTTGCCCATGCTGTCGTCCTCCCAGCGCATGGCGTGGAGGTTCTCGGCGACCTGCTTGCCGAGGTCGGTGTTGAAGGCGGCCTTCTTGCCGCTCGCGTCGACGACCTCACCGCCGACGCTGTACATCTGGGCGGTGAAGTGCCAGCCGCCGGTGTTGCCCGCGCTGTACTCGCCGAAGCCTGCGATGCCGTCACCGAGGTCGGCGATCTTCTTGGCGGCGGTGCGGACCTCCTCCCAGGTGCGCGGCGGGTTGTCGGGGTCGAGGCCGGCCTGCTTGAACAGCTTGCGGTTGACCAGCAGGCCCATCGTGTAGTTGCTGGTGGGCAGACCGTAGAGCTTGCCCTCGTGCTGGAGCGAGCCGAGGACGCCCGGGTCGATGTCCTTGAGCAGGGGCACCGTCTTGTCGTTGACGTAGGCGGTGATGTCCTCGGCGCCGTCGTGGTCGAGGACCTGCGGCAGGTCGGTGAAGTACGTGTAGAAGACGTCGGGCTGGGACTTCGCCTTGAGCATGGCGGTGAACCGCGGCGGCTCCAGGCACTGGCCCGGCGTGGAGCGGCCCTCGATCGTGACGTTCGGGTACGTCTTGTTGAACTCGGCGACGTCCTCCTTCCACTCCTTCAGCTCCGCCGCCTTCGCGGCCGGCGGCATGCAGTCGATGGTGATCGTCACCTTGGTCTTCGGGTCCAGGGGCGCGGACGGGTCAGCCGAGGTGTTGTTCCCGGACTCGTCGTCGCTGTCGTTACTGCTGCTGGTGCCGCAGGCGGCGAGCGCGGTCAGCGTGAGCGCGGAAACGAGGGTGACCGCGCAGACGCGGCGGACACGGCGGATCCGGGCACTTCTCATGAGTGGCCCCCTTCGGGCATGTGCGTGGAAGTCGCCCCATCGCTGATGCGCTGTGAGGCGTGGCACACTCAACCACCCCCGACAAGTGAACGCAAGATCTCGCGCTGATTTCGTAATTGCACGACAAGAGTCTGAAGCTGAGCGGCTACTCCAGCCTCCGTCGCACCACATCGGCGCGACAGGTACGTGTAAGCCGCTGCAAACTTTCGACGATGCCAGGGAAGCCCTGGTGGCCCCTGTGGGGCGCCGGAGGCGAACCTGGGCCCGCGCGGGGCACGCGGGAGCCGCCGAGGCCCTGGACGGGGCCCCGGCGGCTTGCGGGCGCGTGTGTGCGCACGCTCCCGGACTAGGGGTTGTTGATGATCCGGAACGTGGAGGTGGTGTTGCGGATGTCGACCGCGTTGTTGCTCAGCTTCAGGCCGTTGAAGGTGACCTCACCGACCGCCGGGCCCTGGCCGGCCTCGGGCATCTCGTTCGCCCACAGTCCGAAGCCGGACTTGGCGTCGTAGGCGTCCCCGCTCTTGCGGGCGCCGCTGATGGAGACGTCCGTGAAGACGGTGTCCTTGATGGGGAACTGGGGCTGTCCGCCGACGTAGTTGGTCTGGAACATGATCCCGCTGTACGTGGGATCGACGATGTCGACGTTGCTGACCCGGATGCCCTGGAACACCTTCGAGGCGGAGAACACCCAGATGCCGGGGAAGGTCTGGCCGCCCCAGAAGTGCCCGCCCGCGCGGACGACGGAGATGTTCTCGAAGGTCGTCGGCTCGGTCCCGAAGCCGTTCATCGGATAGCCGAAGTCCAGCGACGAGATGGTGATGCCCGAGTACACCAGCGTGTCCGCGATGTGGATGTTGCGGAAGGTGTTGCGGTAGCCGCCGTAGACGGCGATGCCCGCGGCTCTCCAGGTGAGCGTGGTGGAGAGGTTCTCGTAGACGTTGTTGAGCATGTCGGCGCCGCCCGCGTCGATGGCGGAGAACAGCGCGAAGCTGTCGTCACCGGTGGCGCGGGCGTCGTTGTTGGTCACGAGGTTGTCCGTGGAACCGTTGGTCATGTTGACGCCGTCGGCGAACATGTTCCGGATCCGGGAGTTCTTGATCGTGATCCGGTCGCTGTTGGCGCCCCAGTAGAGGCAGACCATGTGCTCGTTCCAGATGTTGTCGATCGTGACGTTGGTGACGTTGGCGAAGTCGAAGACCTTGCCGGGTCCGTCGATGCGCGAGGTGTAGTTGCCGAAGTAGGCGAAGCCCTGGAAGAGCGAGCCCTGCGCGGTGTTGTCGGCGCGGAAGCCCACGTCGGTGTTCTCCTGCGCGGCGGGCGCGTGGAACCTGGTGTACCAGGGCCCGGCGCCGACCACCTTCACGGCCTTGCCGTAGACCTGGAACTTGCTGCTGGTCTCGTAGCTGCCCGGCGGCAGGTAGACGCCCTCGTAGGCGGTGTTCGTCCGGGCCTGGTCGAGCGCGTTCTGTACGGCCTGGTGCGTGAATCCGGCCGGTACGACGTAGCGCGCCGGGTCGGGGTTGGCGACGGGTGCGACCTGCTCGGTGTTGACGAAGTCGATCGCGTACGTGGAGGTGTTCGCCGCGTCCTTCTGGAGCCGGATCCTGCTGCCCGCGGGCACCGTCCCGTCGAGGAAGATGTTGGCCTCGTCGTAGATGTGCCGGGGTCCGCCGGCCGACGGCGAGTTGCCCGGCGCGGTCTCCGCCCCGTACAGCCAGGCGTACTTGGAGGTCAGCGGCATCGCCTTCCTGAAGGTGCCGTTCACATAGACGTTGATGGTGGAGTCGATGCCGCCACCGCCCGCCGCGTCCGGGATGGAGAAGCGGGTGACCAGGGTGTTGGTCGAGGCGCGGGTGGTGAACTCGACGTACTCGCCGGTCGAGTCCAGGTTCACGGCCTTGCGGCCGGAGGCCTCGCCCGCGATGTCGCCGACGGTGCGGTTCGGCCCGACGACCGCGGCACCGCCGCCGACCGTGCCGTCCTCCGCCTCGTACATGTCGTACGGCATGTTGGCGCCGCGTCCGACGAACAGGGGCTGCGAGGTGGTGTTGTTCTCCCGCTTCACCGGCAGCTCGTTGCCGTCGGCGGCGACGGAGACCTTCACCGTGTACGAGCCGTTGGCCGCGGTCCACGGCCCCAGGTCCACGGCGGCCGCCGAGGCACCGGCGGCGATGGCACCGCTGTGCGCACCGGTCAGCGTCTTGACGGTGTCGCCGGAGGAGTTCACCAGGGTCAGGGTCAGGCCGTGGGCACCGCCCGCGGAGGCCACCGTGCCCTGGTTCTTCACCGTGGCCTTGAAGGTCACGTTCTGTCCGGCCGACGGGCTGGACGGCGAGGTCGTCACCGAGGAGACGACGAGGTCGGAGCTGTCGACCGGCCGGACCACCAACGAAGTGGGGCTGGTGTACGTGTTGTTGCTCTCGTTCTGCTCGATGACCCGTTCGCCCTCGTCGGCGACGGCGCTGAGCTGGTAGGTACCCGCGTCCCGGGCGCCGAGGGAGGCACTGACGGTGGTCTGCGCCCCGGCGGCGAGGGCGCCGACGTCGGCGGAGGCCACCTTGGTGCCGCCCAGGCGCAGCGCGACGCTGCTGGCGGCCGCGGCGGCGTTGCCGTTGTTGCGGACGACCGCGGAGACGGTGATCGCGTCGGACTCGACCGGCGCCGCCGGCGACGTGGTCAGTGCGGTGACCACGAGATCGGGGTTGGGGGCCGGGCTGCCGATGACCTGGACCTCCGCGACCTGCGCCCCGGGCGCGCCGGTGTTGGAGGTGAAGCGGAGCTGGACGTCGGCGACGCGCGCGGTCACGGGGATGGTGACCGTGTTCGCCCCCGAGGCGGGGTTGAAGGCGTAGTCGCGGGCGGCGACGAGGCTCGTGAACGCCGAGGCGCTCTGCTCACGGCCGAGGACCTGGATGTTCTGGGTCCGCGCGCCCCAGGCCGCGTCCGGGTTGAGCTTGACCACAACACCGGTCAGGTCCGCGTTCGCGTCCAGCTCGGTGGTGAGCGTCGCGGGGAAGCCCGCCGACTCCCAGTAGGTGGCGGTGTTGTTGTCGTTGGCGTTGGCCGCGACGAAGGTCTGTGTCGTGGAGGAGGCCTCGATCGGCTTGCCGACCGCGAGGTTCGAGCCGCCGGACGTGCCGTTGCGGGTGACGGAGTTGCTGAACGCCGACACGTTGCCCGCGGCGTCCTTGGCGCGCACCTGGTAGGTCACCGTCGCCGAAGCCGACTGGGTGTCGGTGAAGGTGGTGACGTTCCCGGCCACGCTGTCGCGCAGGACGTTGTTGGCGTAGATGTCGTAGCCGGTCACTCCGGTGTTGTCGGTCGAGGCGGTCCAGGTGAGCCTGATCTGCCCCGCCGAGGGCTCGGTGTACTGGAGGTTCGCCGGGGCGGTGGGCGCCTGGGTGTCACCGGACTCGCCGATCCGGGTGACGGTGTTGCTGTCGCCCGACTCGTTGCCGGCGGCGTCCTTGGCGCGGACCCGGTAGGACACGGTCTGACCGGCCGGGCGGGTGTCGGTGAAGGTGGTGACGTTCCCCGCGACCGTGGTCAGCAGCTCGCCGTTGGCGTAGACGTCGTAGCCGGTCACGCCCGTGTTGTCGGTGGAGGCGTTCCAGGTGAGCCTGATCTGCCCGGTGGCGGGCTGGGTGTAGGCCAGGCCGGTGGGGGCGGTCGGCGGCTGGGTGTCGCCGGTGGCGGGCCCGTAGATCTCCAGCTCGGCGATCTGCGCCGCCGGGTGCTCGGTGTTGGCGGTGACCAGGACCCTGACGTAGCGCGTGGTCGTGGGGTCGAAGGAGATCGTCGCGGTCTGGCCGTTCCCGGTGTTGAAGGCGTACGCCTGGGACGCGGTCAGGTCGGTGAACGAGGTGCCGTTGGCGCTGCCCTGGATCTTCAGGGTCTGGCTGCGCTGGCCCCATCCGTCGGGCAGGCGGAGGACGACGCGGTCGATGCTGCGTCCGGCGCCGAGGTCGGCCTGGAGCCACTGCGGGAAGGCGTTGTTGGTGCTCTCCCAGTAGGTGGCCCTGTTGCCGTCGTTGGCGTTGGGGGTGCCGTAGGCGCCCTGGCTGCCGCTCGCCGTGAGGGTCCGGCCGGCGGCGAGGTTGCCGGAGGAGCCGTCGGCGGAGTGCACCTCCAGTTCGGAGAGCTGGGCGGCCTGCCAGCCTGTGTTCGCGGTGACGTTGACCCGGACGTAGCGCGTCTGGGAGGCCGGGAAGGCCACGGTGACGGTGTTGCCGTCGGCCGGGTTGAAGGCGTAGGTGGCGGAGGTCTTGAGGGTGGTGAAGCTGGTTCCGTCGCCGCTGCCCTGGATGGAGAGGGTCTGGTTGCGGCTCTCCCAGGAGGCGGGCAGCTTCAGGACGACCTCGTCGACCCGGGTGGTGGCGCCGAGGTCGGCCTGGATCCACTGGGGCAGGGACGCGCCGGCGCCCTCCCAGTAGGTGGCCTGGTTGCCGTCCGTCACGTTGGCGGCGCCGTAGCCGGACTGTGTGCTGCTGGCGGCGGCGGGGTCACCGAGGGCGATGTTGGGGCCTCCGGCGGCGGAGGCCGACAGCGTCGTGGTGCCCAGAGCCAGGAGACTGGTGACGATCACGGCGCAGACGCTCCGTGATCTCCAGTGCTGGGTTCTCATCTGTCCCCGATCTCGGCCCCGCTCGCTCTGCGGACGGCGGGGCACGGCTCAGTCGGAAGTACGAGGCACTCAACGTTCCATTTTTTCGTTGAGCGATCGGAGAGTTGCAGAGTTCCATCGCCTCGTCTACCGGTTCGGAGCCGGGGATTTCACTGCTTGAACCGAGTGCGCGCAGCCCCCTTGCCCGGGCATGCCGGAGCGGGCTTCCGCGGTCACCGGAGTGGTGACCGCGGAAGCCCTCGGGCGTCAGGTGCCCGTGGAGGCGGCCCGCGCCGCCGCTAGGAGGCGGCCCCGTTGATCACGAACTGGGATCCGGGTTCGACGACCACGTTCCCCTGGGCCGAGTTGGTGATGGTCACGTCGGTCAGGGTCGCGCTGCCCCGGGCGCCGCCCATCGCCAGGATCCCCGAGCCGTTGTTGGACCTGTCGATGTCGACGTTCTGGATCTGTACCCCGGGTACCGATCCCCCTCCGTTCTTGAACTGGATGCCGTCGTAGGTGGAGTCGAGGATGTCGGTGTCCCGGATCGTGACGCCCGGGATGTCGGTGGAGGCGGCGAACAGCGTGATCGCGCCGAACTCCTGGGCCTCGCCCCAGAAGGCCCCGCCCGTGCGGTGCAGGGCGTTGTTGGCGATCAGGGTCTGCCCCGAGAAGGGCAGCGGATCGTGGTCGGTGGCCAGCATGATCCCCGGGTAGTTCATGGTGTCGGAGATGATGTTGTTCTCGATCCTGTTCCCGTAACCGCCGTAGACGGCGATGCCGTTGGCCCGCCAGGGCAGCTGAATGGTGTTGTTGCGGAAGGAGTTGTCGTGGCCGATGTCCACCGACTGGTCCTTGACGTACTTGCTGGCCCAGACGGCGAGCGCGTCGTCGCCGGTGTTGCGGAACGAGGAGTTGTAGACGGTGGAGTTGCGCGTGCCGTTGGCGAAGTTGATGCCGTCGGCGTAGGTGTTGCGGATCCGCATCCCGGTGAACTCCAGGCCGTCACCGGGGCCCCACAGCTCGGGGATGTTGGAGTAGTCGCGCCCCACCCAGACGCCGACGTTGGCATGCTCGATCCACACATTGCTGATCTTGGTGTTCTTGCCGAACCTGCCGTTGAGGCCCACACCGCCCTCGGCACCGCCGTCACCGCCGCGGATCGTGCCCGAGCCGAAGATGGCGATGTCGGAGATCCGGGTGTTGTCGTCGATGTCGAAGCCGAAGTTGCCCTCGTGCGGGTGGTTGATGCCGCCCGCCTGGTGGGGCGGGGTGAGGGTGTACAGCTGGGAGTGCCACATGCCGGCGCCGCGGATGGTGACGTCGCGGATGCCGACCTGGTTGTGGGTGCCGCGGTTGAGCGGGTCGTCGGTGAGGATCTTCTGCTCCTGGCGCCACTGCCCCGCCGGGATCCACACGCAGCCGATCTCGCCGTTCTGGTCGGCGGTCACGGCCCGCTGGATGGCGGCCGTGTCGTCGATGCCGTCGTTGGGGACGGCGCCGTAGGTGGTGATGGACGTGCAGCCGGCGGGCTGGGTCGCCGCGGGGGCCACCTGCTCCAGGTCGACCAGGTCGACGATGTAGTAGGAGGCGGTGTCCGAGGCGTCGCGCTGGAGGCGGAACTTGGTTCCGGGCGGGTAGGTCTGGGTCAGCAGGGCGTTGGACTCGTCGAAGAGCCGGCGCGCGTCACCGCCCGGGGTGTTGCTCAGGCCCTCGGGGTCGTCCGTGGACCCGTACAGCCAGCTGTGCTTGGAGGAGAGGTTCAGCTTGCGGACGAACTGGCCGTCGGCGTAGAGGCTCAAGGTGGCCTGCTGCCCGCCGCCGCCCGCCGCGTCCGGGATCGCGTTGCGCACGACGATGGAGTTGGCCGCGTTGGTGGAGGTGAACTCCACGAACTGACCGGTGGAGTTGAGGCGGACCGACTTGCGTCCGGAGGACTCGGTGGCGAAGTTGGTGTGCCCGAAGGTGCGCTTGGCGTCGGTCTCCAGAAGGGTTCCGTTGTACTGGGCGGCCTCCGCCTCGTACTCGGTGTACGGCACGGCCGCTCCCCGGCCGACGACGACGGAACGGGCGAAGACGTTGTTGCCCTCGTTGGTCTCGGTGAGCACCTCGGTGGCGTCGGCGGTGGCGGTGAGCGTCGCTCCGCCGTTGGTGGCGGTCCAGGTACCGCTGATGGGCACCGAGACGGTGGCCCCGGCGGCGATGGAGCCCGTGGTGCCGTTCAGCAGGGTGTTGCCGACGACCACCCGGGTCACCGTGTTCGTGGTGACCGCACTGGTGCCGCGGTTCTGCACGGCGACCGTGAAGCCGACCTGGGCGCCGACCGCGGGGTTGGCCGGGTTCGTGGTGATGCCGGTGACGACCAGGTCGGGGCCGGGGGCCTGGCCCACGACCAGCTTGGACGCGGCGGTCCTGCTGTTGTTGGTGTCGTCCTGTTCGGCGACGGTGTCGGTCGGGTCGACCACCGCGGTCACGGTGTAGCTGCCGGCGGGCCGCTTGCCCACCCCGACCGGCACGGTGGCCGAGGCCCCGGCGGCGAGCGCGCCGACCTGGGCGGTTCCCGCGACCGTGCCCTCAAGGCTCACGTTGACCGTGGTCGCGGCGGAGGCCGCGGTGCCGCTGTTGCGTACGGTCGCCTCGACGGTGACGGCGTCGGCCTCCGACGGGGAGGCGGGGGTCCAGGTCAGGCCGGTGACGGTCAGATCCGGGTTCGGGGCCGCGGTGCCCACCACCTGGAACTCGGCGACCTGCCCGCCGGGCGCCCCGGTGTTGGAGAACACCTCCAGACGTACGTCGGCGTAACGTCCGGAGACGGGGATCGTGACCGTGTTCTGGTTGGCCGAGGGGCTGAAGGCGTAGTCGGCGCGCGCCTTGAGCGAGGTGAAGCCGGTCGCGTTCTGCTCACGCCCCCACACCTGGATGCTCTGGGTGCGGGCGCCCCAGACGGCGTCCGGGTTCAACTTCACCACCACGGCCTGGAGTTCGGCGTTGGCGCCGAGCTTGGCGGTCAGGGTCGAGGGGAAGCCCGCGGACTCCCAGTAGGTGGCCGTGTTGTCGTCGTTGGCTTGGGCCGCCACGTACGACTGGGTCGTCGAGGACGCCTCGATCGGCTTGTTCCGGGCCAGGTTGGTGCCGTCCGCCGGCGGTGGCTCCTCCGGGTCCTCACCGGTGCCGTACACCTCCAGCTCGGAGAGCTGCGCCGCGTTCCAGCCCGTGTTGGCGGCCACCTGGACGCGTACGTACCGGACGCCGGTCTCCGGGACGGTGATGTTCACCGTGTTGGCGCCGTTGGGGTTGAAGGCCCTGGCGGTGGACGCCGACAGGGTGCTGAACGAGGTGCCGTTGGTGCTGCCCAGGACGCTCAGTGTCTCCGTGCGCGCCTCCCACGCGGTGGGCAGTTTCAGGGACACCCCGGTGACGTCGGTGGCGCTCCCCAGGTCCACCTGGACCCACTGCGGGAAGGAGCCGGTGGGCCCCTCCCAGTACGAGGCCTGGCTGCCGTCGGTGACATGCGCGGCGGGGTACCCGCCCAGTGATCCGCCGGCGGTGGCCGGTCTCCCGAGCGCCAGGTTCGGCCCGTCGGCCGCCTCCGCGGTGACGGGCAGCAGACCGACGGCGATCATGCCGCCGATCACCGTACTGACGACCGTGCGCCAGTAATGCCGCTTCCATCTCATTGACAACCCTCTTGTTCCAAGAGCTGGGACGTCGGCCACGACAGGGCTCGTCGCCAGGTGACCGACAGCGGCCTGGCGACAATTCACAGTGCACACTTTGATCTTTTGAGGTTTTCAGTCAATCTTTTGCATCACTTGGGCCACAGGTTTCTACCGGGTGACGGCTTTGTCAACGGGTGTGACACGGACGGGGAGTTGGGGCCGCCCGAGTCCGGCGCAACTCGGAGAGGCATGTCACTCAATCTCTGCACACCATCGCGCAAATCCGTGCGGACACCTTGTGCAACCCGGTACGGCGCGCCTACTGTCCCAGCGCTCCCGACACCGACAGAAGCGAGCCACGATGTTCGGAAGACATGCGCACCACCGGTCGGACGGCGGCACGAGAGCCGCGGCCCTGCTGTCCGTGACCCTCGCGGTCGCCACCCTGGTCCAGGGCATCGCCATGGCCGCGCCCGCCCGGCCGGACGGCACCGGCGGTCATCGCGGACCGGTCGTGACCCGGGCCGCCCTCGATCCGGCGCTCGTGGCCGGCCGCGGGGCCGCGGTGGACTTCGACGAGCAGGAGGCGGAGAACGCCCGCACCGACGGGGAGGTCATCGGGCCCGACCGGACGCCCTACACGCTGCCCTCCGAGGCGTCGGGGCGGAAGGCGGTCAAGCTGCTACCCGGTCAGTACGTCGAGTTCGTCCTGCCCCGCAACGCGAACGCGCTGACCGTCCGGTACAGCATCCCGGACGCCCCCGGGGGCGGTGGCATCAGGTCCCCGCTCCAGGTGTCCGTCTCGGGCCGGCACCAGACCTCGATGACGCTCACCTCCGAGTACTCCTGGCTCTACAACCAGTACCCGTTCACCAACGACCCGCAGGCCGACCTGCTCCACCCCGACTGGTGGCTCACCGAGTGCTCCTGCGTCCCCGCCGAGGCCGAGGAACCCCCGCAGATCTCCAAGCCGTTCCGGCCCACGCACTTCTACGACGAGCAACGCCTGCTGCTCGGCAAGACCTTCCGCGCCGGTGAACGCGTACGGCTCACCGTGCCCGCCCGCGGCGCGGCCGCCTGGACCGTCGTCGACCTCCTCGACACCGAGCTGGTGAAGCCCGCGTACGTCGACCGGAGAGGGGTCAACGTCCTGCGGTACGGGGCCGATCCCACGGGGCGCAGGGATGCCGCGCCGGCCATCGAGCGGGCCATGGAGGCGGCCCGGCGCAGCGACCGCGCCGTGTACCTCCCGCCCGGAACCTACAGCGTCAGCCGGCACATCGTGGTCGACGACGTCACCATCAGGGGTGCCGGCAGCTGGCACACCGTCGTCAAGGGCCGCCAGGTCACCCTGGACGAACCCGCCCCCGACGGCTCGCTGCACACCGGCGTCGGGTTCTACGGCAGGAGCGCCGCCGACGGCGGGAGCCGCGACGTCCATCTCTCGGGCTTCGCGATCGAGGGCGATGTGCGCGAGCGCATCGACACCGACCAGGTCAACGGAGTCGGCGGGGCGATGAGCGACTCCACCGTCGACGGCCTGTACATCCACCACACCAAGGTCGGCCTGTGGTTCGACGGCCCCATGTCGAACGTCCGGGTCACCAACAACGTGATCACCGACCAGATCGCCGACGCGCTCAACTTCCACACCGGCGTGACCGATTCGCTCGTGCACAACAACTTCGTCCGCAACACCGGGGACGACGGGCTCGCCCTGTGGTCCGAGAAGTCGGCGAACGCCGGCAACGTCGTCTCCCGCAACACCGTCCAGTCCCCCGTCCTCGCCAACGGCATCGCGGTCTACGGCGGCCGGGACAACACCGTCGGCGGCAACCTCGTCGCCGACCCCGTGCGCGAGGGCAGCGGGCTGCACGCGGGCGCGCGGTTCGGCTCCGAACCGTTCGCCGGATCCCTGGACTTCACCGACAACACCACCGTGCGCGCGGGCACGCTCGACCTGAACTGGAGGATCGGACTGGGCTCGATCTGGTTCTACGCGCTCGACGGAAGCATCGACGCGGACGTGCGGGTCACCGGCGACCACTACCTCGACAGCACCTACAACGCGATCATGCTGGTGAGCGAGTACGGCGTGAAGGACCGCTACTCCGTCCCGAACGTGCACTTCAAGGACGTCCGGGTCGACGGGACGGGCACCTCGGTCGTGAGCGCCCGGGTCAAGGGCTCCGCCACGTTCGAGAACGTCGACGCGCGCGGGGTGGGCGCGGTCGGGGTGAACAACTGCGGATCGTTCAACTTCCCGCCGACGGGATCGGAGTTCACGCTGGCCGACCGAGGGGGCAACGAGGGCGGATGGCTGGCCGACTGGCTGCTGCCCAACACCATCACCTGTGACGACCGCCCGCCGGTCGTACAGCCCCCGGCTCCATCACCCTGGTGATGCAAGGAATTTCCTCACAGCTCCTTCATTGATTTCACCGTCGACATCACCTTTTGCAGTCCATCGCGGAGACGGGATGGACTGCACAGGGCTGTGGTGCGCTCGGTCCGCCCCGCGACGGCCGGGCGGACCGAGCGGAAACAGCCGTCTGACGACGCAAGGCAAGCGGCTTGCAGGATTTGCGCTAGTCTTGCGCGCATGACGCGACGACTTGCTCAGGTGGCGAAGAAGGTGGGGGTCAGCGAGGCCACGGTCAGCCGGGTCCTCAATGGCAAGCCCGGGGTCTCCGAGGCCACGCGCCAGTCGGTGCTGACGGCACTGGACGTCCTCGGATACGAGCGGCCCACGCAGCTGCGCGGTGAGCGGGCGCGTCTGGTGGGTCTGGTCCTGCCCGAGCTGCAGAATCCGATCTTTCCCGCGTTCGCGGAGGTGATCGGGGGCGCGCTGGCGCAGCTGGGACTGACACCGGTGCTGTGCACGCAGACCAAGGGCGGTGTGTCGGAGGCCGACTACGTGGAACTGCTGCTCCAGCAGCAGGTGTCCGGGGTGGTGTTCGCCGGCGGTCTGTTCGCGCAGGCCGACGCCTCCCACGAGCACTACCACCAGCTCCAGGAGCGCAAGATCCCCGTGGTGCTCGTGAACGCGCCGACCGAGGGCCTGGACTTCCCCACCGTCTCCTGCGACGACATGGTCGCCATCGAGCAGGCCTGGCGGCACCTGGTCTCCCTGGGCCACGAGCGGATCGGGCTGGTCCTGGGCCCCGGGGACCACGTGCCCTCCCGCCGCAAGCTGGCCGCCGCGCAGCGGGCGGCGGCCGTCGCGGGCCGTGAGCTGGCCGACGAGTTCGTCGAGCGAACCTTGTTCTCCCTGGAGGGCGGACAGGCCGCCACCTCGCGTCTGCTGGAGCGCGGTGTGACCGGCATCGTGTGCGCCAGCGACCCCCTCGCGCTCGGCGCGGTGCGGGCGGTGCGCCGCCGGGGGCTGACGGTACCGGGCGACGTGTCGGTGGTCGGCTTCGACGACTCCGCGTTCATGACCTGCACCGAGCCCCCGCTCACCACCGTGCGCCAGCCCATCGAGGCGATGGGCCGGGCCGCCGTGGACCTGCTCGTCGCGCAGATCCAGGGCAGCGAGGTCCCCATGGGCGAACTGCTCTACGAACCGGAACTCGTCGTCCGCGGATCCACCGCGCAGGTCAGCGCCGCCTGAGCCCCGCCGCCCCGGCCCACTTCCCCGGGGCCCCCGGGGCGGCGACGAACATTCGTACGACATCGGCTCGTACGGGCGGAACCGATTCCTCGGGCCCCGTGTCCTCCTTCGCGGGAGGTGGTTCCACGCCGGGACCGCCGGTGAAGGGGGCTGCCATGGGGCAGATACGCGAGGGGGCACGGTTAGGGGCGTACGCCGTCGCCGGGATCATCGGCCTGGCCGCGCTGTACGTGGTCGGGGTGTTCGCCTTCGGCGGGGCGGGGTGGATCACCGCGCCGTTCCGCGGTGAGGCGGACCAGCGCGAGAACACCGTCGCCTCGGGCGAGTTCCGCCAGACGACGTACGAGGAGTTCTTCGACCTCTGCGCCGCCGCGCAGAACGCGGAGGGGACCATCGAGGCGCTCCGCGAGGAGCGGGAGAACGCCTCGGAGACCCGCAAGGCACACATCGATCAGTCGATCACCGCGCTGAGGTCCACGCGGATCGAGTCGGTCAACACCTACAACTCGAAGGCCGCCCAGGAGCACCGCACCGCCTTCCGGGACAAGGATCTGCCGTACCGGCTTGACCTCGACGCCGAGCGCACCACGTGCACCGACTGATCCCCGACGCACCCGGAGAAGAGGGCAGCACCGCATGAAGAACTTCGCACGCCCGGCACAGGCCACCGTCCTCGCGCCCGTCGTGGGCCTCGCCCTGACGTCCTGCACCGACGACTCCAGCCAGGACAAGGAGAACGCGGCCAAGCAGGAGAACTACGACCATCTCGTGGCGCGACAGCCGGCGGGCCGCATGGAGTACTCGCCGACCCGCGAGGCGATCAACCAGTGGGTGAAGACCTGGGGCAAGCGGGGCAAGCTGTCGTACGTCTACATCCAGAACGCCAAGGGCGAGTACGGGTACTTCATCATGAAGGGCCTGCCGGTGCCGCGCTGCAAGATGCTCACGCCGACCGAACGCGTGGAGTCCTCCTCCGACGGCATAGCGGTCCTCGCGCAGCCCGGCATGGACGGCACGTACACGTCGGGCTCCACGTGCAACGCCTATTACGGCTTCGACGCCACGACGAACGCGTACATGGAGTTCACGGTCGGCACGAACCAGTCGTTCTTCCTGTTCGACAAGCCCATGTCGATGCCGGAGTACGCCGACGCCCGGCAGTTGGGGCCGTCCTCGGTGAAGGACGTCGAGAAGCGGCAGTGAGCGGCCGTCGCGGCGAGGGCCGGCCCGAAACGGGCCGGCCCTCCCCCGCGCCCGGTCACGCGGCGTCCAGGGCACCGGTGATCCGGCGGGTCATGTCGGCCAGGACGGCACCGGGCCCGCCCTTGCGGACCTGCGCCGCCGTCTCGACGGCGACCAGGACGATGCGGCGGAAGTCGTCCGCCTCGGCCGGGCGCCGCTCCTTGAGCAGGCCCATCGCCGCGGTCAGCGCGGGCAGGACCCGGTCCGCGAGGTCCGCCACGGACCGTCCGCCGAGGTCCTTGACGGCGGAGCGCTCGGCGAGCACGTGCCCGACCGGGCCGACCGCGGTGGCCAGGGCGACGGAGCCGTGCGCGGCCGCCTTGTGGGGCGAGCCGGTGGTGGCGGCGGCGATCAGGGCCACGGCGCCGTAGGCGGCGGTGCGCAGGGTGCTCTTGTCCTGGTCGGTGAGGGTGAGGGTGACGGTCATGGCTGGTGCTCCCTGTGGGTCAGTGGCGCCCCCGGTGCGGGGCCGCTCCGCTCTGCTGATGACACAGAGCTTGCGCGGACCCGCTTTCACCATGGCCGCAGCCCGGTTTCAGGCCCTCCTCGGCCCGCGCCCGGCGCTGAAACCCCCTGGTCGGGGTGGCGGATCCGGGGTCAGGCGGGCGGGGCCAGATCCGCGTAGACGATGTCGTGGTCCGAGACTTCGGTGGGGCGCACCTTCTGGGTGAGCGGGGCGATGTCCCGCAGGAAGATGTAGTCGAACTTGCTCTGCCAGTCGGTCGTGGTGGAGCAGCCCGCGCCGGGCGAGGGATGACAGTCCGGGTCGGCGTCCACCGCGAGTTCCCACATCGGGGCGAGTTCGGGAGCGTCGGGCACGGCGTTGAAGTCACCGATCACGACGGCCCGCTCGTACCGGGCGACGGCGGTGGCGAGCACCCGGGTCTGGCCCGCCCGGATCGGTTCCTGCCGCCGCTCGGCGAGGTGGGTGTTGAAGACCCGGACGGTCCGCCCGGCGACCTCGGTGGTGACCGCCATGTACCCGCGGTCCTCGGAACCGCCCTCGGGGTACTCCACGTTGACGTGGTCCGTCATGGGCGCTGCCGAGAGGACGGCCTGGCCGTAACCTCCCGGGTTCCACGGCACTCCCCCGCAGCGGCCCCAGTTCCGCAGAACGGCGCCGTACTCGACGTGGTAGACCAGCCCGTGCAGGTTCTCCAGGTACTCCCGGATCCGCTCCACGTCACTGACGCAGGCCTCCTGCACACCGATGACCTGCGGCGCGTACTCGGCGATCTCGGCGGCCCGGTCGACGTTGCTCTCCTCGCAGGGGTTGCAGAGGTTCCAGGTCATGACCCGGTTCGCCACGACGTCCTCGGCGGCGCGGGCGGGCAGCGCCCCGGAGACCAGGGAGCCGATGGCGGTGCTCGGGCCGACGAGCGCCAGGCAGGCCACGATCACGGCGCCCGCCAGCAGCCGGGTGTCCCTACCGAGCATCGCCGTCCCCTCGCCGTGGACACCCGCGGCGTGCGGTGTCCGCTGTCACGAGGCTATGCCACGACCCTGTCGGATCCCTGTCTTCCGGCCTCCCGCCGGTCTGTTCGCCGGGGCCGGGTCAGCTCGCGCGGTGCACCCGGAAGCGCAGGTGGGTGACGTGCGGCGAGGCGAGGAGCCGGGTCCGCTCCAGTTCGATGCCGTCCGTGCCCAGATGCTCGAACAGCCGGCGCCCGTCGCCCAGGAGCACCGGTGCGAGCTGGAGGTTGATCTCGTCGAGGAGCCCCGCGCCGAGTGCCTGCTGGGCCACGTCGGCGCCCATCAGCGCGATGTCCTTGCCGTCCGCCACGGCTTCCGCCCGCCGGAGGGCGTCCTCCAGGCCGTCGGTGGCGAAGGTGAAGGTTCCGCTCCTCATCTCTTGCGGCGTCCGCGCGCGGTGCGTGAGCACGAAGCAGGGCAGCGGGAAGGGGGTGTCCTGCCAGACCCCGACGCCGACGTCGTAGGTCCTGCGGCCCAGGACGACCGCGCCGGTGGCGGCGGCGACCTCCTCCCCCACGGCGGAGTCGACCTCGTCGGCCGGGCTCTTGAGGATCCAGTCGTGCAGGCGCAGCCCGCCTCGGCCCATGGGGTGCTCGACGCCGACGTCGGGACCCGCCATGAATCCGTCGAGGGACATGGTGACGTGCAGGACGACCTTGCTCATGGGACGTGTGCCTTTCCGCGTGTCCGTGATCGGGCGTTCGCGGTGTAGGACCGCGCGACGGCGCCGAACTCATCGCCCGGCCGGGCCCGTCCGGATTCCGGGCCCTGAGTCGTCACCATACGGACGAGTCAACTCCGTTCTCAGGAAAGGGATGTGCGTTCTCTTTACGCGGCGCTCACACGCGGGTAACTTCCAGCGACGAAATCGCTTGCTGCAAGTTTCCGAATCCTCTTGCGGCGGTGGGCGCGGCCTCCCCAGGGCCCGTGCCCGCCGTCGCGAGTGCGCCCACGGCCGTGCTCCGGCGAGCACGGTCCGCTCATGAGGGAGTCCCATGGAACGCAGTCCCGCCCGGCGGCTCAGACGGCCGCTCACGGCGCTGGTGATAGCCGGCTCGTTGCTCAGCCTGCTCCAAGCCGTCCCGAGGGAAGCCGAGTTGGCGGCGGAACCGGTCGCGCAGACGGCGACCACGGCAACGGTCTTCTACTACACGAAGACCAGGAACTGGTCCCAGTACAACCTGCACTACGCCCCGGACGGCGGCTCCTGGACGACCGTCCCGGGTGTGGCCATGGAGGCCGCCTGTACGGACTGGGTCAAGAAGACCGTGGACCTGGGCTCCGCGAGCGGCCTCCAGGCCACCTTCAACAACGGCAGCGGCACCTGGGACAACAACGGCGGCGCCAACTACGCGCTCGGCACCGGGAACATCACCGTCAAGGACGGCGTGATCGCCCACTCCGACCCCTGCGCGGACACCGGGACCCCGGCCGACAACACGGCCACCGTCTACTACTCGACCGAGTCCCTCGGCTGGTCGACCGCGAACATCCACTACAAGCCCACGGGCGGAAGCTGGACGACCGTCCCCGGCATCGGCATGCAGGCGGCGTGCGCCGGATGGTGGAAGCAGACCGTCGCCCTCGGCTCGGCCACGTCCCTGACCGCCGCGTTCAACAACGGCAACGGGACCTGGGACAACAACAACGGCGCCGACTACGCCATCCCCGCGGGCACCAGCACGGTGAGGAACCGCACCGTCGTCGGGGATGCCGCCGACCCCTGCGCGGCCGAGGAACCGGACACCGAGGCACCCACCGCCCCCACCGAGGTGAGCGCGAGCGCCGAAGGCGTCTCGGTCGTCCTGACCTGGGAGCCCTCGACCGACGACAAGGGCGTCACGAAGTACCAGGTCACCCGCTCCGGCGGGGCGGGCACGACGGTCACGGACGTCGGTTCGACCGTGTGGACCGACACGGGCCTGGAGGAGCGGACCGAGTACACCTACACCGTCCGGGCCGTGGACGCGGCCGGCAACGTCTCCGCCGCCTCCCCCGCCGTCAAGGTGACCACGGGGGAGAAGCCCGACGCCCCGGCGGCCGGCACCCCGCTGGGCACCGACCCGCGCAAGGACCCCATCTACTTCGTGCTGACCGCCCGCTTCCACGACGGCGACAGCTCCAACAACCGCGGCGGCAGCCAGCACACCAAATCGGGCAACGCGGCCAACAACGACCCCATGTTCCGCGGTGACTTCAAGGGTCTGGTGCAGAAGCTCGACTACATCAAGTCCCTCGGCTTCTCGGCCGTGTGGATCACCCCGGTCGTGCTCAACCGCTCCGACTACGACTACCACGGCTACCACGGCTACGACTTCTACAAGGTCGACCCGCGCCTTGAGTCGGCGGGCGCCACCTACCAGGACCTGATCAACGCCGCGCATGCCAAGGGCATGAAGATCTACCAGGACGTCGTCTACAACCACTCCTCCCGCTGGGGCGCCAAGGGCCTGTACACGCCGACCGTGTACGGCGTCCGCGACACCCAGTGGAGCTGGTACTACGACGAGAAGAACGAGGGCTTCGAGTACGACGGGCTGACCGTCGAGACCAAGAGCGGCAAGTCGTACTACAACGGCGACCTGTGGTCGACCGCCGAGCCGACCGGCAACACCTGTCTCAACTGGGGCAAGCCGACCGGCGGCAAGAGCGCCGAGGGGTACACCCTCTACAACTGCCAGTGGCCGAGCCCCACTTCGGGGATGTTCCCGAAGGCGCTGTACCACCAGTGCTGGATCGGCAACTGGGAGGGCGAGGACTCCCGTTCGTGCTGGCTGCACGAGGACCTCGCCGACTTCAACACCGAGAACGCGACCGTGCAGAACTACCTGATCGGCGCCTACGACAAGTACATCGACATGGGCGTCGACGGCTTCCGCGTCGACACGGCCGTACACATCCCGCGCACCACCTGGAACCGCCGTTTCCTCCCCGCCATCCAGGAGCGGGTCACCCAGCGGTTCGGCGCGGAGGCGGCGAAGAACTTCTTCGTCTTCGGTGAGGTCGCGGCCTTCGTCAACGACAAGTGGAACCGCGGCTCGGTCAACCACTCGGCGCAGTTCTTCACCTGGAAGGAGCGCAAGGAGTACGACGCCGACGACGCCAAGGCGGCGCTGGAGATGTACGACTACGAGCAGCAGCAGGGCACCGGCAACCAGCCCACCTCCACCAACGCCTTCCTCCAGGGCAACAGCTACCACACCCCGGACCACTCGCAGTTCTCCGGTATGCACGTCATCGACATGCGGATGCACATGAACTTCGGTGACGCGCACAACGCGTTCTCCAACGGCAAGGACTCCGACGACAGTTACAACGACGCCACGTACAACGTCGTCTACGTCGACAGCCACGACTACGGGCCCAACAAGTCGAGCGAGCGCTACACCGGCGGCACCGACGCCTGGGCCGAGAACATGTCCCTGATGTGGACGTTCCGCGGCATCCCGACGCTGTACTACGGCTCCGAGGTCGAGTTCCAGGCGGGCAAGAAGATCGACTGCGGGCCCAGTTGCCCGCTGGCCACCACCGGTCGCGCCTACTTCGGCGACCAGATCGCGGGCGAGGTCGAGGCGGCCGGCTTCTCGGAGGTGAGGTCCGCCAGCGGGGCGGTCGCGACCACTTTGGAGAAGCCGCTGGTCAAGCATGTGCAGCGGCTGAACCAGATCCGGCGGGCGATCCCGGCGCTCCAGATGGGCCAGTACTCCACCGAGGGGGTCTCGGGCGGCATGGCCTTCAAGCGCCGGTACACCAGCGGCTCGACGGACAGCTTCGCGCTGGTCGCCGTCACCGACGGAGCCACCTTCACGGGCGTCCCCAACGGCCGTTACGTGGACGCGGTCACCGGTGACGTCCGGGAGGTCACCGGCGGCACCCTGACCGTATCCGCGCCCGGCAAGGGCAATCTGCGGGTGTACGTGCTGGGCGGCACCGGCCGGATCGGCACCGCGGGCCCCTACCTGAAGTAGGCCGGAAAACGGCGGCGGGTCCCGAGTGGTCGTTCCCTCGGGACCCGCCGCCGCACTGTTCGCACTCCACCTCCCCCACCGCTCACACGGTGTCGAGGGTCTCCTCGGCCTGCTCGGCCTGCTCGGACCCGGGCGCGCCGGAGCGCTTGCGTCCGGGCAGCACCGCGAGGACGATCATCGTCCCGGCGGCCATGATGATCCCGCCGAAGAGGCTGGTCACGGCGACACCGTGGGCGAAGGACTCGTGCACCGCGTCGAGCACGGCCTGGGACTGCTGGGCGCCGCCCTCGGGGTTCCTGGCGACCTCCCGGGCCACGGCGATGCCGCCGCCCACCGAGTCCTTGGCCACCTCCAGCGCCTCGTGCGGCAGGCCCGCGCCGACCAGGTCGGTGAGCCTGTCCCGGTAGGCGGTGCCCAGCAGGGAGCCGAGGACCGCGATGCCGAGGGCGCCGCCCAGCTCCAGCGAGGTGTCGTTGGCGCCGCCGCCGACGCCCAGCTCCGACTCGGGGAAGGAGCCCATGATGGTGTCGGTGGCCGGGGACACGCTCAGCCCGATCGCGAGGCCCAGCATCATCAGCGGGGCCAGGAAGTCGGTGTACGTGGAGCCCGTGTCGATCAGCGTGAGCAGGAAGACGGCGGCGGTGCCGATGAGCATGCCGGTGACGACCATGACCTTCACGCCCAGCTTCGGGGTGAGCCGCCCGGTCGCCGCCGCGCCCACGAAGACGGCGCCGGCCAGCGGCAGCAGCCGGACCCCGGTCTCCAGCGCGTCGTGTCCGAGGACGAACTGGAGGTACTGGGTGGCGTAGTAGAGCGCGCCGAAGGTGCCGAAGAAGAAGAACAGCACGGCGAGCATCGAGCCGCTGAACGGCCGCTGGGTGAACCTGCGGACGTCCAGCATGGGGTGCGGATGCCGCAGCTCCCAGACGACGAAGGCGAGCAGACCGGCCCCGGCGACCACGGCCGCGGTGACCGGACCGGCGCCCCAGCCGAAGTGCGGGCCCTCGATGGCCGCGTAGACCAGTGAGCCGACCGAGACGATGGAGAGCAGGCCGCCCACGTAGTCGATGCGGCCCATGCCCTCGGCCTTCGACGGGGGTACGAGCATCAGGGCCCCGACGACGGCGACCACGGCGATGGGCACGTTGATCAGGAACGTGGACCCCCAGGCGTGGTCCTCCAGCAGGTACCCGGCGAGCAGCGGTCCGGCCGCGATGGCCAGTCCGGAGGTGGCGGTCCAGGCGGTGATGGCCTTGGCCCGCTCCGCCCTGGGGAAGATCGCGACGAGCAGGGAGAGCGTGGCCGGCATGACGACCGCCGCGCCCACGCCCATGATCGCGCGGGCGGTGATGACCAGTGAGGTCTCCTCGACCAGGCTGCCCATGACCGAGCCGCCCGCGAAGATCACCAGGCCCGCGACCAGGGCGCCCCGGCGGCTGTACTTGTCGCCGATCGCGCCGAGCACCAGCATCAGCGCCGCGTAGGGGACGGTGTAGCCGTCGATGACCCACTGGAGGTCGCTGCTGGACAGCCCCAGGTCCGCGGTCATGTCCGGGGCGGCCACGATCAGGGAGGTGTTCGCCATGACGACGATCAGCAGGCTCAGACAGAGCACGATCAGCGCCCACCAGCGGCGGGCGTAGGGCCCTGCCGTCCGGTCGGCGGGGGCGGTGGCGAGGAAGGGCATCGGAGCTCCCGGGAACGGTTAATTGCACATCCATGAGCAGACTAGTTTATTGCCCATGGGTGTGCAAATATCGAGCCGAGCCCGCTCGCCGCCCGACCCGGAGGTCATCGATGTGACGAAGGAACCCGAGACGGCCGAGACCACCGGCCGGCCCGTTCGCGATGTCGCGCGCCGCCACCGCTCCCCGGCCGCGCCCCGCCGCCGCTCACCCGCCGCCACCCGGGCCCGGATCCTGGAGGCGGCACGGCGTGAACTGGGGCGCGACCCCGACAGCAGCCTCGCAGCCATCGCCGCCGCGGCCGGGGTGTCCCGCCGGACCGTCTACGTCCACTTCGCCGGCCGTGCCGCGCTCGTCGAAGGCCTCGCCGACGAGGCCGGAACGGCGATCCGGCAGGCGGTCGCGGTCAGCGGCGGGCCCGGACCGGACCCGGTGTCCGCGCTGGCCCGGTTCGTCCGGACGCTGTGGGCGGTCGGCGACCGCTACCGCGTGCTCATCGGCCTCGCCCACCAGGACCTCGGCGCGGGGCGCGTGGCCCAACTGCTCGCGCCCGCCCGCTCCACCGCGGCCCTGATCCTCGCCGACGGACAGCGGCTGGGCGTCTTCCACTCCAGCGTGCCGCCGGGCCCGCTCAGCAGCGCGCTGGAGGCGCACCTGCTGGCCCTGCTCGAAAGCGTCCACCGCGGTGTCTGGGCCGACGACGGCACGGCCTCGGCGCAAGCCGCCCTGATCGCCGCGGGCGTGGACCACCGCACGGCCGCAGCCGTGGTGCTGCGCCTGCGCCGCACCCCGACCCCGCCCTGAAGGAGCCCGCCATGCACCACTCCCCGTACGCCTACGACGAGTACGGCGACGACACCCTGTACGAGGCCCACGAGCCCGAACGGCCGCGCCGGCCGCGGCGGCCCCTCGTCGTCGCGGCTGCCGCCGTGCTCGCTCTCACCCTGCTGCCCGTGGCCCTCGACCGGTTCCTGGCGTCGCGGGCGGAGGCACGCACGGCCCAGGCCTTCCAGGAGGGCATGGGCACGGAGCTGCCGCCCGAGGTGCACATCCGCGGCTTCCCCGTCGTGACCCAACTGGTCTCCGGCACCCTGCGCCAGGTGGACATCACCGCGCACGACATACCCGCGCACGGCGCGGACCGTCCGCTGCCGGTGTCCGAACTCGAACTGCGGCTGCGCGATCTGCGCCGGTCCGACGACGGCGGCGAGGCCCGCGCCCGCGGCGCCGAGGCGACCGCCCGCCTGTCGTACCCGGACGTCTCGAACGCGCTCGGCGTGGAGATCTCTCAGGGCGGCAGCCCCGGCGAGGTCGCCGCCCTGATCGTCCTGCCCTTCGCCGACCAGGTCACCGTGACGACGACGGTCTCGGCCCTGTCCGGCAACCGCATCGCCTTCCGGGACTTCCGCGTCACCGGCGGCGCGCTGCCCGGGATCGGGCGGAAGCTCCTCGACAAGGTCTTCGAACAGCCCGTCCAGCTGCGGAACATCCCTCGCGGACTGACCCTGCGCTCGGTCACGACGACGCCCGAGGGGCTCACCGCCCGCTTCTCGGGCAGCTCGGTGACCTTCACCCCCGAGGCCGAACAGGGCGGTACGGCCAGGGAGTCCGCGCCGCGGAACACCTGAGCCGGGCCGCCGCCGTCCGCTCAGTCGTCGCCGAGGACGGGCACGTCGATGTCGTCGACCACGGCCGACGCCTGCTTCTCCGGCACCCCGGCCGCGATGAGCGAGGCGACGGCCGCCCGGCTTCCGTCGTCCTCCAGCGCGCCGGTGTTGACCTCCTCCAGCAGGGCGAAGGTCATCCCCTCCAGCGCGGCGCTCAGCACGGCGGGCGGCAGATGGGTGTGGAAGACGCCGTCCCGCTGGCCCCGCTCCAGGATGGCCGTGACCGCGTCACGGGCCGGGCTGAGGATCTCGGACACCCGCTCCGGACCCAGGTCGTGCCGGGCCAGCGCCAGCAGCAGCCGGTAGCGGTCGCCCACCGGCCAGATCGACCGTACGAAGTACGCGAGGGCGCGCTCGGCCGGCTCCTCGGGCCGCACTCCGGTCGCGACCGCGCCGAGCAGCGTCTGCGACGCCTCCTCGGCCAGCGCCTCCAGCAGCGCGGCCCGGCCGGGGAAGTGCCCGAACAGGGTGCGCCGTACGACTCCGGAGGCGCGCGCCAGCTCCTCCAGGGTGATGTCGGGGTTCCGGCCCAGCTCCCGGCGGGCCGTGGCGAGGATGCGCGCACGGTTCGAGCGGGAGTTGCGTCGCTGCGGCTCGCGGGCGACGGGCTTGGTCACGGAGTACCTCGTGGGATCACGGCGAAGACGCTGAACGGAGCCCACCCATTCTGGCACGCGCCCGGATCCGCGCTCCGGGACCGGCGGGCGCACGACGGGAGGGCCCCCGCGAGTGATGTGCTCGTGGGGGCCCTCCGCGTGCTGGTGCTACGCCGTCACGGCGCGAGGAGCAGGCTGTCGCCGCGCTCCTTGGCGGCGGCGTAGCGCCTGGCCACGTCCTGCCAGTTGACGACCTGCCACATCGCCTCGATGAAGTCGACCTTCTGGTTCTTGTACTGAAGGTAGAAGGCGTGCTCCCAGGCGTCGAAGACCAGGATCGGGGTGGAACCCTGGCCGACGTTGCCCTGGTGGTCGTAGATCTGCTCGACGATGAGCCGGCCGCTGAGCGGCTCGTAGGCGAGCACGCCCCAGCCCGAGCCCTGGGTGGTGGCCGAGGCCTTGGTCAGCTGGGACTTGAAGGCGGCGAAGGAGCCGAAGGACTCGGTGAGGGCGTCCGCGAGGTCGCCGACACCGTCCGCGGCCAGCGGCTCACCGCCGCCGTCGCCGGTCATGTTGTGCCAGTAGATGCTGTGCAGGATGTGGCCGGAGAGGTGGAAGGCCAGGTTCTTCTCCAGCCCGTTGATCGAGCCCCACGTCTCCTTGTCCCGCGCCTCGGCGAGCTGCTCCAGCGTGTCGTTGGCCCCCTTCACGTACGCCGCGTGGTGCTTGTCGTGGTGCAGCTCGATGATCTCGGGGCTGATCACGGGAGCCAGCGCGGCGTAGTCGTAGGGAAGTTCCGGGAGCGTGTAAAGCGCCATGTCCAACGTCCTCCGACGTTATTGCGAATGATGTGCAACTGCACGCTAACAGTATGAGCGACAGCTTCTCGATCAGGCATTGGACCTAGGACCACTGCCGTGTCGCACGAGGACCGCTGGAGGAGGCTCCGGACATGCCGAAGGGCCCGGCGCACTCGGCGCACGGGCCCTTCGTGAGGGGGTGAGGAACCGTCAGTCCTCGCCCTCCAGATCTCCCTCGGTCTCCAGGTAGACCTGGCGCAGCGCGTCCAGGACCGCCGGGTCGGGCTTCTCCCACATGCCGCGGGACTCCGCCTCCAGCAGCCGCTCGGCGATGCCGTGCAGGGCCCAGGGGTTGGCCTCCTGGAGGAACTCCCGGTTGACCGGGTCCAGCACGTAGGTCTCGGTGAGCTTGTCGTACATCCAGTCGGCGATGACCCCGGTGGTGGCGTCGTAGCCGAACAAGTAGTCCACGGTCGCGGCGAGTTCGAAGGCGCCCTTGTAGCCGTGGCGGCGCATCGCCTCGATCCACTTCGGGTTGACCACCCGGGCCCGGAAGACCCGGGAGGTCTCCTCGACCAGGGTGCGGGTGCGCACCGTCTCGGGCCGCGTGGAGTCGCCGATGTACGCCTCGGGGGCGGTGCCGCGCAGGGCGCGGACGGTGGCCACCATGCCGCCGTGGTACTGGAAGTAGTCGTCGGAGTCGGCGATGTCGTGCTCGCGGGTGTCCGTGTTCTTCGCGGCCACCTCGATGCGCTTGTACGCCGTCTCCATCTCCTCGCGGGCCGGGCGGCCGTCGAGTTCACGCCCGTAGGCGTAGCCGCCCCAGACGGTGTACACCTCGGCGAGGTCCGCGTCGGTGCGCCAGTCGCGGGAGTCGATGAGCTGGAGGAGGCCGGCCCCGTAGGTGCCGGGACGGGAGCCGAAGATGCGGGTGGTGGCGCGGCGTTCGTCACCGTGCTCGGCGAGGTCG
Organism: Streptomyces sp. NPDC048002; assembly: GCF_040653275.1. NCBI lineage: Bacteria > Bacillati > Actinomycetota > Actinomycetes > Kitasatosporales > Streptomycetaceae > Streptomyces > Streptomyces sp. NPDC048002. The sequence continues at coordinate 29,934 of NZ_JBEZNL010000056.1, forward strand.
GCCTGGACATGGGCCCGTACCCGGTTGAGTTCCGCCGGTTCGTCGAGCGAGGCGGCGAGCCGCACGGCGTCGTCGAGCAGGGCGACGGTGTGCGGGAACGCGTCGCGGAAGAAGCCCGAGATACGCAGGGTGACGTCGACGCGGGGGCGGCCCAACTCCTCCTGCGGGACGGGCTCCAGGCCCGTCACACGGCGGGAGGCGTCGTCCCAGACGGGGCGGACGCCGAGCAGGGCGAGGGCCTCGGCCACGTCGTCGCCCGCCGTGCGCATGGCGCTGGTGCCCCACAGGGACAGGCCGACGGACGTGGGCCAGTCGCCGTTGTCCGTGCGGTAGCGCTCCAGCAGGGAGTCGGCGAGGGCCTGCCCGGTCTCCCAGGCGAGGCGGGAGGGGACGGCCTTGGGATCGACGGAGTAGAAGTTGCGGCCCGTCGGAAGGACGTTGACCAGGCCGCGCAGCGGGGAGCCCGAGGGGCCGGCCGGGACGAAGCCGCCGTTGAGGGCGTGCACGACATGGTGGAGTTCGAGGGTGGTCGCGGCCAGCCGCGGGACGACCTCGCGGGCGGCGAACTCCAGGATGGCGGTGACCTGTTCGCCGTGCGAGTCCGGCGCGGAGTCGGGGTCCCAGCCGAGTTCCTCCATCCGCTCGACCAGGGCGCGGGCCTCGTCCTCGGCCTCGTCGGCGGTGGTGCGGGTCGCGGCGGACTCGTCGAGGCCGAGCGCCTCGCGCAGGCCGGGCAGGGCGGTGGTGCCGCCCCAGATCTGGCGGGCCCGGAGGATCGCGAGGACCAGGTTGACGCGGTCCGCGCCGCCCGGCGGGGTGCCGAGGACATGCAGACCGTCACGGATCTGGGCGTCCTTGACCTCGCACAGCCAGCCGTCGACGTGCAGCAGGAAGTCGTCGAAGCCGTCGTCCTCGGGGCGGTCGTCGAGGCCGAGGTCGTGGTCGAGCTTCGCAGCCTGGATGAGGGTCCAGATCTGGGCCCTGATCGCCGGGAGCTTGGCGGGGTCCATGGAGGAGATCTGGGCGTACTCGTCGAGGAGTTGCTCCAGGCGCGCGATGTCGCCGTAGGAGTCGGCGCGGGCCATCGGCGGGACCAGGTGGTCGACGAGGGTGGCGTGGACCCGGCGCTTGGCCTGGGTGCCCTCGCCGGGGTCGTTGACCAGGAAGGGGTAGATCAGCGGGAGGTCGCCGAGGGCGGCGTCGGGGCCGCAGGCGGCGGACAGGCCCGCGTTCTTGCCGGGCAGCCACTCCAGGTTGCCGTGCTTGCCGAGGTGGATCATCGCGTCGGCGCCGAAGCCGCCGTCGTCGGCGCGGGCGGCGATCCAGCGGTACGCGGCCAGGTAGTGGTGGGAGGGCGGCAGGTCGGGGTCGTGGTAGATGGCGATGGGGTTCTCGCCGAAACCGCGCGGGGGCTGGATGAGGATCAGCAGGTTCCCGAAGCGCAGCGCCGCGAGGACGATGTCGCCCTCCGGGTTGCGGCTGCGGTCGAGGAACATCTCGCCGGGCGCCGGACCCCAGTGCCGCTCCACCGCGGTGCGCAGCTCCTCGGGCAGCTCGTCGTACCAGCGGCGGTAGTCGGCGGCCGGGATGCGGACCGGGTTGCGGGCGAGCTGCTCCTCGGTGAGCCAGTCCTGGTCGTGGCCGCCCGCCTCGATCAGCGCGCGGATCAGCTCGTCGCCGTCCCCGGAGGCGAGGCCGGGGATGTCGGCGCCGCCGAAGTCGTAGCCCTCGTCGCGCAGCCGGCGCAGCAGGGCGACCGCGCTGGCGGGGGTGTCCAGGCCGACCGCGTTGCCGATGCGGGAGTGCTTGGTGGGGTAGGCGGACAGGACGAGCGCGACCCGCTTGTCGGCGTTGGCGATGTGCCGAAGTCGCGCGTGGCGTACGGCGATTCCGGCGACGCGGGCGGCGCGCTCGGGGTCGGCGACATAGGCGGGGAGGCCGTCTGGGTCGATCTCCTTGAAGGAGAACGGGACGGTGATGAGCCGGCCGTCGAACTCCGGGACGGCGATCTGGCTGGCCGCGTCGAGCGGGGAGACGCCCTCGTCGTTCTCCTCCCAGTCGGCGCGTGAGCCGGTGAGGCACAGGGCCTGGAGGATCGGCACGTCCAGGCCGGTGAGCGCGCCCGCGTCCCAGGATTCGTCGTCCCCGCCCGCGGAGGCCTCGGCCGGCTTGGTGCCGCCCGCCGCGAGGACGGTGGTCACGATCGCGTCGGCGGCCCGGAGTTCCTCGATCAGCTCGGGCTCGGGGCTGCGCAGGGAGGCCACGTACAGAGGCAGCGGCCGGGCGCCCGCGTCCTCGATCGCGTCGCACAGGGTGCCGACGAAGGCGGTGTTGCCGCTCATGTGGTGGGCGCGGTAGTAGAGCACGGCGATGGTCGGGCCGTCCGCGTCGGCGCGGGCCGCGCGCTCCAGCGGGCCCCAGCCGGGAGCCGCCGCGGGTGCCTCGAAGCCGTGCCCGGTGAGCAGGACGGTGTCGGAGAGGAAGCGGGCCAGCTGCTCCAGGTTGGCGGGGCCGCCGTGCGCGAGGTAGGCGTGGGCCTCGGCGGCGATCCCGACCGGGACGGTGGAGGCGGCCATGAGCTGGGCGTCCGGGGCCTGTTCGCCGGTGAGGACGACGACCGGGCGGCCGTCGGCGAGGAGCAGGTCGATCCCCTCCTGCCAGGCGCGCAGGCCGCCGAGGAGGCGTACGACGGTCAGGTCGACGCCGTCGAGGAGTCCGGGCAGGTCGTCGAGGGCCAGCCGGGCCGGGTTGGCGAAGCGGTACTCGACCGGACCGGCCGCCGCACGGGCGCTGAGCAGGTCGGTGTCGGACGTCGACAGCAGGAGGATGCGGGAGTGCTCGGGGGTGGCCCCGGATGAACGCGGCATGCGGCGTCTGCCTTCCTCGGGGTGTCCGCGCCCCGGGCGGTGTCGGACGGCGGGAGTTCCTGACTCGCCCGGACCGTGGGGGCCGGGCTCACAGTGGCGGGACCGCGCCGGAGTCTCACCGGGCTTCCTCCCCTGTCGCCGTCATGGCGATGGCGGACCGGGATGATCCACCGCTGGTCATAGTAAGGGGCACCACATCCGGGGCGGGAGTACACCCCAGGTGGGGGTAGGTATGCTCGCCGCCATGCCGGCTTCCCACAACTCATCGCCCCAGGCCACCGTGGTCGCACGGGGCTCCGGGGACGCCTGCCCGGGGACCTTGCGGCTGCACGCCGCGGACGACGGGGCCCTGGCCCGGATACGGATCCCCGGCGGGGTCCTGAGCGTTCCGCAGGCCGGGGCGCTGGCGGACGTGGCGCAGCGGCTGGGCGACGGGGATCTGCATCTGACCTCCCGCGGGAACGTGCAGGTGCGGGGCCTGGAGGACGGCTGCGGTGGGGAGTTGGCGGCGGCGCTGGACGCGGCCGGACTGCTGCCCTCGCCCCCGCACGAACGGGTCCGCAACATCGTGGCCTCGCCCCTGTCCGGGCTCGACGGACGGGGCCGGACCGACGTACGGCCCTGGCTGACGGCCCTCGACGCGGGGCTGTGCGCGAGCGCCGCGACGCCGTCCCTTTCCGGCCGTTTTCTGTTCGCGTTGGACGACGGGCGCGGTGATGTCGCGGCGCTCGGCGCGGACGTGACCGTGCGGGCGACGGGCGACGGGGGCGCGGAACTCGCCCTGGGGGCGCACCCGGAGGCGCTCCGGGTATCCGAGGAGGACGCGCCCCGAGCCGCGTTGACGGCCGCCGAGACGTTCCTGAAGGCCGCTTCGGCGAACGAGGGGCGCGTCTGGCGGGTCACCGAACTCCCTTTGAACGGAGCGGAGTTCCTCGAACTGGTCGCTGCCGCACTGACGGTGGGCGGCCTGCCTCACGAGCGCGTGGACAGGGCCCCCGCGTCCACCCCGGGGCCGCCGCCGGGAGTGATCGGCGACTCTCTGTCCGTGCACGTTCCCCTGGGCCGTCTCTCGGCCGCCCAGTGGCGTGGACTGGCCGCTCTGGCCGCTCTGGCCGCCGGCGAACTGCGGCTGACTCCGTGGCGCGGTGTGGTACTTCCCACATCGGCGCCGCCCCCGGACCCGGTCCTGGACGGTGTCGCCGCCGACGGCCTCGTCGTCGACCCCGGCTCGCCCTGGCCGCGGGTCGGCGCGTGCATCGGCAGCCCGGGGTGCGCCAAGTCGCGGGCGGACGTGAGGGCCGACGCGGCCGCGGCCCTGGCCGCGACCGGTCCGCGCGGCCTGCCGCTGTACTGGTCCGGCTGCGAACGCCGCTGCGGGCATCCGCCGGGCGACCGGATCGATCTGGTCGCCGTCCCCGAGGGCGGATACCGGGTGTCGACCGCGGTGGCCGAAGCGGAGCCCCGCACCACCACCATGGCCGGACCGACCGCCCCAGGGCCGGGCGTCGCGGGGCAGCCGGGAAACCTGGAACAGGCCCTGGCCGCCGCCCTGGCGGCGATCGCCCCCTGAGCCGCACGACCGCGTGCCCCCGCGGGGTACGCACCACCCTCAAGAGCCGGACGGGCCCGTGCAAAGCCCGCCTTACGACCGAAAGCAGCGAGAGAGCCCGTGACCACGTACGCATATGAGAAGGACGGCGCGGCGATCTACCGGCAGTCCTTCGCCACCATCCGCGCGGAGGCGGACCTGGCGGGCCTGCCGGCCGACGTCAGCCAGGTCGCGGTCCGGATGATCCACGCCTGCGGGATGGTCGACCTCGTCGAGGACCTCGCCCACTCGCCCGCCGTCGTGTCCCGCGCCCGTGCGGCGCTGCGCGCCGGGGCACCCATCCTCACCGATGTGCAGATGGTCGCGAGCGGGGTGACCCGCAAGCGGCTGCCCGCCGACAACGAGGTGCTGTGCACGCTCTCCGACCCGGCCGTCCCGGCCCTCGCCGCGCGGCTCGGCACCACGCGCAGCGCGGCCGCGCTGGAGCTGTGGCGGGACCGGCTGGAGGGCGCGGTGGTCGCCGTCGGCAACGCGCCCACCGCCCTGTTCCAGCTGCTGGAGATGGTCGAGGCGGGCGCGCCCCGGCCCGCCGCCGTCATAGGCGTGCCGGTCGGCTTCATCGGTGCCGCCGAGTCCAAGGAGGCCCTGGCGGCGAACGAGTCCGGTCTGGAGTACCTGGTGGTGCGCGGACGCCGGGGTGGCAGTGCCATCGCCGCCGCCGCGCTCAACGCGATCGCGAGTGAGGAAGAGTGAGCGGCGAGCAGACGGCGGCCGGGCGGCTGTACGGAGTCGGGCTCGGCCCCGGCGACCCGTCCCTGATGACCGTACGGGCGGTCGAGGTGATCGCCGCGGCGGATGTGATCGCGTACCACAGCGCGCGGCACGGCCGGTCGATCGCCCGGTCGATCGCCGCCCGCCACCTCCGCGCCGACCACATCGAGGAGCGGCTGGTCTATCCCGTCACCACGGAGACCACCGACCACCCCGGCGGCTACAAGGGCGCCATGGAGGACTTCTACGCCGAGGCGTCGGCGCGGCTCGCCGCACACCTCGACGCCGGGCGCACGGTCGCGGTCCTCGCCGAGGGCGACCCGCTCTTCTACGGCTCCTACATGCACATGCACAAGCGGCTCGCCGACCGGTACGAGACGGAGGTCGTGCCCGGTGTCACCTCGGTGTCCGCGGCCGCGGCCCGCCTGGGCACCCCGCTCGTCGAGGGCGAGGAGGTGCTGACCATCCTGCCGGGCACGCTGCCGGAGGAGGAGCTGGCGGCCCGGCTGGCCTCGACGGACACGGCCGTGGTGATGAAGCTGGGCCGGACGTTCACCAAGGTGCGCGGCGCGCTGGAGAGTTCGGGCCGGCTGGCCGAGGCGCGGTACGTCGAGCGGGCCACCATGGAAGGCGAACGGGTCGGGGAGCTGGCGGAGGTGGACCCGGCGTCGGTGCCGTACTTCTCGGTCGCCGTGCTGCCCAGCCGGGTGGACGCCGAGCGGCCCGAGGCCCGGGAGCGGGGCGAGGTCGTGGTGGTGGGCACCGGTCCGGCCGGTCCGCTGTGGCTGACGCCGCAGACCCGGGGCGCCCTCGCGGACGCCGACGACCTGGTCGGCTACACCACGTACCTGGACCGGGTGCCGGTACGCGCGGGCCAGGCGCGGCACGGCAGTGACAACCGGGTCGAGGCCGAGCGTGCCGAGTTCGCGCTCCAGCTGGCCCGGCGGGGCCGCCGGGTCGCCGTGGTCTCGGGTGGTGACCCCGGGGTCTTCGCGATGGCGACCGCGGTGCTGGAGGCCGCCTCGCAGAAGGAGTACACGGACGTCCCGGTACGGGTGCTGCCCGGGGTGACCGCGGCGAACGCGGCGGCGGCCCGCGCCGGTGCCCCGCTCGGGCACGACTACGCCACCATCTCCCTGTCGGACCGGCTCAAGCCCTGGGAGGTCATCGCGGAACGGCTGCGCGCCGCGGCCGCCGCCGACCTGGTGCTGGCGCTGTACAACCCCGGTTCCCGCAGCCGTACCTGGCAGGTGGGGCAGGCCCGTGACCTGCTGCTGGAGCACCGGGCGGCCGACACTCCCGTGGTGGTCGCGCGGGACGTGGGCGGCCCGGACGAGAGCGTGCGGATCGTGGAGCTGGGCGAGCTGGATCCGGCGGAGGTGGACATGCGCACGATCCTGCTGATCGGCTCCTCGCAGACGCGGGCCGTGCAGCGGGGGGACGGCACGCGGATCGTCTGGACCCCGCGCCGGTATCCGGAGGCGTGAGCGCGGGGAGCGGCGGCGCCTGTGCGCAGCCGCTCCCCGGTCCACCGCGCCCGGTGACCGGGGCGGTCCCCCGCTTCCCCCTCCAAGGCCGACCGGGCCGCACCCCTGCTCCACCGCCCAAGTCCGACCGGGCCGCACTCCCGCCCCACCACCCAAGGCCGACCGGACCGCTCCCCCGCCTCACCACCCAAGGCCGACCGGACCGCTCTCCCGCTTCACAGTCCGTGGGCGTCCGGGCCGCCGCTCCCCCGGAGTCCCCGGACCCAGCGGGCGGCCTCCTCGGGGCCGTCCGCGACGGTCACCCCCTCCGGCACCGGCGGACGGCGCACCACGACCACGGGCACCCCGGCCTCCCGGGCGGCCGTGAGTTTCGGTGCCGTGGCCGCTCCGCCGCTGTCCTTCGTCACGACGACGTCGACCCGGTGGCGGCGCAACAGCTCCCGCTCCCCGTCGAGGTCGAAGGGCCCCCGGTCGAGCAGCACCTCCATCCGGGCCGGGTGCGGGGCCTCGGGCGGGTCGACGGACCGCACCAGGAACCACAGCTCGTCCAGCCCGGCGAAGGCGGCCAGGCCCATCCGCCCGGTGGTGAGGAACACCCGCCCGCCCAGGGCGGGCAGCAGCGCGGCGGCCTCCTCCAGGGAGGCGGCCTCGTGCCAGTCGTCGCCCGGTACGGGGACCCAGCCGGGACGGCGCAGCGCGAGCAGGGGAACATGGGCGGTGGCGGCGGCCAGCGCCGCGTTGAAACTGATCGTTCCGGCGAAGGGATGGGTGGCGTCGATGAGCGCGTCCACCCGGTGCTCGGCGAGCCACGCGGCCAGGCCCTCCGCACCGCCGAAGCCGCCGATCCTGACCTCGCCCGGAGGGAGCCGGGGGCTGGTGACGCGCCCGGCGAGGGAACTCGTCAGGGTGAGGCCCGGCGTCCCGTGGAGCAGTTCGGCAAGTCGGCGGGATTCCGTGGTCCCGCCGAGAATCAGTACATGCATGGAAGTCCAGGTCCGTTCATGAGCAACGAAGTCAAGGGCGGCCGAAGGGCCCAGCTGGAGCACACCGGGCTGCGGCCGGGGTGGACCACCGGCGCCTGCGCCACGGCCGCCACGACGGCGGCGTACACGGCGCTGCTGACCGGGGAGTTCCCCGACCCGGTGACGATCACCCTGCCCAGGGGGCACACCCCGGCGTTCGCCCTGGCGGTGGAGGACCTGGGCGACGGGTTCGCGACGGCGGGCGTCGTGAAGGACGCGGGCGACGACCCGGACGTCACGCACGGGGCGCTGATCCGGGCCACGGTGCGGCCGCTGGCCGCGGGGGCGGGCGTGGTGTTCCGGGCCGGGCCGGGCGTCGGGACGATCACCCGTCCCGGTCTGCCGCTGCCCGTCGGCGAACCGGCGGTGAATCCCGTGCCGCGGCAGATGATGCGCGACCACGTGGCCGAGGTGGCGGCCCGGCACGGCGGCACCGGCGACGTGGAGATCACCGTCTCCGTGGACCACGGCGAGGAGATCGCCCGCTCCACCTGGAACCCCCGTCTGGGCATCCTCGGCGGGCTGTCGATCCTCGGCACGACCGGGATCGTGGTGCCGTACTCCTGCTCGGCGTGGATCGACTCGATCCGGCGGGGCGTGGACGTGGCGCGGGCGGCGGGCCGCACGCATGTCGCCGGGTGCACCGGGTCGACGTCGGAGAAGACGGTCGTCGCCGAGTACGGGCTGCCCGAGGACGCCCTGCTGGACATGGGTGACTTCGCGGGCGCGGTGCTCAAGTACGTCCGCCGCCATCCGGTGGACCGGCTGACCGTGTGCGGCGGCTTCGCGAAGCTGTCGAAGCTCGCCGCCGGCCACCTCGACCTGCACTCCGCCCGCTCCCAGGTCGACAAGGGCTTCCTCGCCGGCCTCGCCCGGCGCGGGGGCGCGGACGAGACGCTGGCGGGCGCGGTGGCCGAGGCCAACACCGGTCTCGCCGCGCTCCAGTTGTGCCTGGCCGCCGGGGTGCCGCTCGGCGACCTGGTCGCCACGGCCGCCCGCGACGAGGCGCTGTCCGTGCTGCGCGGGGCGCCGGTCGCCGTCGACGTGATCTGCATCGACCGGGCCGGGACGGTGGTGGGGCGCAGCACGGTGGCGTGAGCGCGGCTACCGCTCACGCGTCGGCCGCGCCCACGCGCAGCCGGTTGCCGTCGGGGTCCCGCAGCTCCAGTTCGCGGCCCCAGGGCGCCTCCTCGGGCACCACGCCGAACTCCGCGGCGACGGCGTCGAGGTCGGCGAGCCGCAGGTACACGAGGGTGTCCGGCCGTGCGTCCCCCTCGTGCTCCGAGAGGAACAGCCGGACCCGTCCGCGCGTCACCTCGGTGAAGACGGGCAGTCCCGGCTCGAACCGATGTTCCCAGCCCTGGGTGAAGCCCAGCCGCGCGTACCAGGCGACCGCGACGGCGGCGTCCCGGACCCGCAGGATCGGGATGACTTCCTCGTCCATCGTCGCAACCTCCGTCAGCAGACGTGCCGTTCGCGTTCCGCCGAGTACAGGTGGCTGTCGCGGAACTGCTCCGCGCCCAGCGTCCGCCCCACCATGATGACGGCGGTGCGTTCCACCCCGGACTCCTTGAGCTTTCCGGCGATCTCGCCGAGCGAGCCGCGGATGACCAGTTCGTCCGGGCGGGAGGCGTAGGCGACGACCGCAGCGGGGCAGTCGGCTCCGTAGTGCGGCAGCAGCTCGCCGACCACACGGTCGACCAGCTTGGCGGCGAGGTGCAGCACGATCAGCGCGCCGCTGCGGCCGAGGGTGGCCAGGTCCTCGCCCTCGGGCATGGGGGTGGCCCGGTTGGCGACGCGGGTGAGGATGACCGTCTGGCCGACGGTGGGCACGGTCAGTTCCCGCTTCAGGGCGGCAGCGGCGGCGGCGAAGGCCGGGACGCCCGGGACGACCTCGTAGGGCACCCCGGCCGCGTCCAGTCTGCGCATCTGCTCGGCGACCGCGCTGAAGACGGACGGGTCCCCGGAGTGCAGCCGCGCCACGTCGTGCCCCTGCTCGTGGGCGCGCACCAACTCCTCGGTGATCTGGTCGAGGTTGAGGTCGGCGGTGTCCACCAGCCGTGCGTCCGGCGGGCATTCGGCGAGCAGTTCGCGCGGGACCAGGCTGCCCGCGTACAGGCAGACCCGGCAGGCGGCGAGCGTCCGGGCACCGCGGACCGTGATCAGGTCGGCGGCACCGGGTCCGGCGCCGATGAAGTACACGGTCATGTGTCCACTCCTGCAAGGGGGTCGAGGGTCTTCCGTACGGCCCACTGGGTCACGGGCATCGCCTGCCGCCACCCGGTGAAGCCGCCCACCGGGACGGCGTGCGCGACGGCGAGCCGCACCAGTTCGCCGCCGTGCCGTCGGCGGGCGTCCGCGAGCAGCGCCTCGGACTCCAGGGTCACGGTGTTCGCCACCAGCCTCCCGCCGGCGGGCAGCGCCTGCCAGCAGGCGTCGAGGAGGCCGGGTGCGGTGAGTCCGCCGCCCACGAACACGGCGTGCGGCGGGGGCAGTTCGGCGAGCGCGGCGGGCGCCGGGCCGGTGACGACGACGAGTCCGGGCACGCCGAGGCGGTCGGCGTTGCGGGCGATGCGCTCGGCCCGTACCGGGTCGCGCTCGACGGTGTAGGCGCGGCAGGACGGGTGGACACGCATCCACTCGACGGCGATCGAGCCCGAACCGCCGCCGACGTCCCAGAGCACCTCGCCGGGCGCGGGGGCCAGCGCGCCCAGGGTCGCGGCGCGGATGTGCCGCTTGGTGAGCTGGCCGTCGTGCTCGTACGCCTCGTCGGGCAGGCCGGGCACCGCGCCGAGCCGGAGGGCGTCCGGGGAGCGGCGGCACTCGACGGCGACGAGGTTGAGGGGGTCACCGACCGCGCCCTCGCGGGGCCAGTCGTCGGCGGCGCTCTCGGCGCCCAGGTGTTCCTTCGGCCCGCCCAGCTGTTCCAGGACGCGCATCCGGCTCGGCCCGAAGCCGCGGTCGCGCAGGAGGGCGGCGACGGCTGCGGGCGTGGTGGCGTCGGCACTCAGGACGAGGATCCGCCGACCCTCGTGCAGGGCGGCGGCGAGGCGGGCGGTGGGGCGGCCGACGAGCGTGACGACCTCGACGTCCTCCTGGGGCCACCCGAGCCGGGCCGTGGCCCAGGACACGGAGGAAGGGTGGGGAAGAACACGTGGGCCGCCCGTCTCGCGCAGTTCCTCGGCGAGGGCGCGCCCGATGCCGTAGAACATCGGGTCCCCGCTGGCCAGTACGGCGATGCGGCGGCCCGCGTGGGCCGCGAGCAGCACGGGGACGGCGGGGCGCAGCGGCGAGGGCCACGCGACGCGCTCGCCGGCGCAGGGGGCGGGGAGCAGGGCCAGTTGACGGGGGGCGCCGATCAGGACCTCGGCGTCCCGCAGCGCGGCGCGTGATGCCTCGGGCAGCCCGTCCCAGCCGTCGGCCCCGATGCCGACGACGGTCACGGCGGGGGTCGGCGGTTGTGGACGTACGGCGGTCAAAGCTCGGCACCTCGGGACTCGGCGGCAACGCGCGGTGATATCAGGGGCGCACTCTACTGGGCGGCCACCAGCGGGTTCGCGCTCGGGTACACATCCCGGGGCTCTTATTGCACACTACTTGCAATAGCGATATGCAGGCAGAAAGAGGCGGGTATGGGGTCACCGATCGTGCTGGGCATCGAGTCGTCCTGCGACGAGACCGGCGCGGGGCTGGTCCGGGACGGACGGCTGCTGGGCCAGGCGCTGGCGTCGAGCATGGACGAGCACGCCCGCTTCGGCGGGGTCGTGCCCGAGATCGCCTCCCGGGCACACCTCCAGGCGCTGCGGCCGGTGATCCGGCGGGCGCTGGACGAGGCGGGGCTGCGGCTGTCCGACATCGGCGCGGTCGCCGTGACCACCGGGCCGGGCCTGTCGGGCGCGCTCCAGGTGGGCCTGGCCGGGGCGAAGGGCGTCGCCTACGCGCTGGGGGTTCCGCTGTACGGGGTGCACCATCTCGCCGGGCACGTGGCCGCCGACACGCTGGAGCACGGGCCGCTGCCCGATCCGTGCGTGGTGCTGATCGTCTCGGGCGGTCACACCTCACTGCTGCTCGTGCGTGACCTGGTGCGCGATCCGATCGTCCACCTCGGCGACACGCTCGACGACGCGGCCGGGGAGTGTTTCGACAAGGTGGCCCGGGTGTTCGGCCTGCCGTATCCCGGCGGTCCGGCCGTGGACCGGGTGGCCCGTACGGGTGATCCGCGGGCGGTGGCGTTCCCGCGGCCGCTGACCGGTCCGCGGGACGACCCGTACGCGTTCTCGTTCTCCGGCCTGAAGACGGCGGCCGCGCGCTGGGCGGAGGGGCACGCGGGGCGTGAGCTGCCGGTGGCCGACGGCGCGGCCTCGCTCCAGGAGGCGGTGGCCGACGTACTGACCCGCAAGGCGGTCGCGGCCTGCGCCGAGTACGGCGTGGGCACGCTGGTCGTGGTGGGCGGGGTCGCCGCGAACTCGCGGGTGCGGTCGCTCGCCGAGGAGCGGTGCCGGGCCGCGGGGATCGAGTTGCGGGTGCCTCCGCTGCGGCTGTGCACGGACAACGGCGCGATGATCGCCGCGGTCGGCGACCTCCTGGTCCGCTCCGGCGCCGAACCCGCCCCTCTGGACGTGTCGATCGACCCGTCGGCACCGCTGGAATACGCCGCGCTCACCCCGCTGACGGCCGTGGCGGGCGCCGCCTGAGAGAGATCCGCGCTTCCGGGACACCGAGCACTCCGCCGGTCACCGAGTACTCCCCCGTGCGCCCCCACGCGCTCCCCCACACGTCCGCGCACCTCCCCGCATGGTCGTGCGCCGCCTAATTGCCGTGATTCGTCAGCTACTTGACCGCTCAGTGGGTATCCACAAGTCGGGTGGCATCGGGAGGCATGGGGGGCTGACGGTTGGCGCGCGTGTCTTCGACGTCCGGGCCCCGCGCGTCCCGCCGCGCGCGGCGCCGGCAGGCGGTTCGGCTGCTGCGGGCCCGCGGGCTCTACGGGCCCAGGTTCCGTGAAGTGCTCCCGCCGCTCGCCCTGTTCGTCACGTCGGTGTGCTGCCTGGTCGCCCTGCTGGCCCTCGGCTATCGCGCCCTGGGCATCGCCGCACCGGTCACCGGGGCCCTGGCCGTGACGGGTGCCGTCGCCCTCTGGCTGCGCCGCCGACGGCCGGGCGCCCGTCGGCGCGTCGGGTACTACACCCGGGACGAGCTGCTCGAACTCGACACCGAGGGCCTCGCGCTGGCCGTCGCCCGGATGCTGCGCCGGGACGGCTGGCGGGTACGGCTGATTCCGGCCGCCGACCGGCCGCGCGTCTGCGCGCGCAACGCCGAGGGCCGGCATCTGGACGTGGCCTTCCGGCCGGTCGCTGAACCGCTCCCCGACGAGGACGCGGCCCATCCCCACCCCCGCCGCGGGAAGCGGGACGAGGAGGTCCTCCACCTGGTCGTGCACCGGGGCTCTTTCGCCGCCCGCGACGTCCGGTGGGCCACCCGGGACGGCAGGACCCACCTGCTCGACGGTCTCGCGCTCCGTCGCTGGGCGGCGGGCGAGCGGCTGGGGGAACTGCTCGCCGAGGAGAGGTGAGCCCAGGCCGCCGGTCCGCCCGGCCGCCGGTCCGCCCAGCCGCGGGGCGACGGCCGTCCACGGAGCGCCGTGCGGCAGGATGAGCGGCATGAGCGTAGTCAAGATCAATGTACTGAGCGTCCCGGCCGAGCAGCGCGAGACGCTGGAGAAGCGCTTCGCCTCCCGCGCGCACGCCGTGGAGAACTCCGACGGGTTCGAGTGGTTCGAGCTCCTGCGGCCCGTCGAGGGCACCGACAGCTACCTCGTCTACACGCGCTGGCGCGACGAGGAGTCGTTCCAGGCGTGGATGGAGGGCCCCATGAAGGCGGCCCACCAGGGCGGTGGCGCGGAGGGCGGCGAGCGGCCCCGCCCCGCGGCCTCCGGTTCCACGCTGTGGTCCTTCGACGTGGTGCAGCAGGCGGCCCCGAAGGGCGCCTGACGACGTAGCACCGACGCGTCCCGTCGTCGCGTACGGGCGACGGGACGCGTACGCACACGGCTTGAAGGCGCCCTACCACCGGTCCCGGCGCCCCGGCACAATGGGCGCGGCCCGTTCCCAACAGGCGGCCCGCGCACGTCGCGTGACCCGCCTGAGCACACCACCGCCGCTCCCTCCAGGGCCCGGCGGACCTGACCAAACCAGCCAACGGTTCTCGGGGAGTTGTGGGCGATGCGAGCACGCCGTAGCAGGACGGCACGTTTCCGGTCGGTCACCTGTGCCCTGAGCCTGCTCACCGCGGCGGTGCTCGCCCTGCCCGGAACGGGCGCGGCCGCCGCCACACCCCCGCCCCACACCGCGCCGCGCACCGCCTCCGCCGCCGTGGAGGCACTGGACATCGCCGGTACGTCCTGGGCGGTCGACGACAGGACCGGCACCCTGCGCGTGCAGGCCGACGCGACGGTACCGGCCCCCGGTCTCGCACGACTGCGACAGCTCGCCGCGCGCTCCGGCGGAACCGTCGTCCTCGAACGGCACGACGGACGGCTGCGCACCCTGCTGTCCGGGGGCGACGCGGTCTTCGCGTCCGGGCTGCGCTGCACGGCCGGGGTCAACGTGCGCAGCGGGACCTCGTACTACTTCGTCACCGCCGGCCACTGCACCGGCTCGGCGGGCACCTGGTACACCAGTGCCGCCCAGACCACGGTGATCGGCCCCACCACCGGCACCAGCTTCCCGGTCGACGACTTCGGCATCGTCCGCTACGCCAACGACGCGGTACCGCGCCCCGGCACGATCGGCACCCTCGACGTCACCGGCACGGCGACCGCCTACGTCGGCCAGAGCGTCTGCCGTCGCGGCGCGACCACGGGCATCCGCTGCGGTGTGGTCACCGCGCTCAACACGACCGTCAACTACGCCGGCGGCCACATCGTCCACGGCCTCATCCGCACCAACATCTGCGCCGAGCCCGGCGACAGCGGCGGCCCCCTCTACGCGGGCGACAAGGTCATCGGCATCCTCTCCGGCGGCTCCGGCAACTGCACGAGCGGCGGCACCACCTTCTACCAACCGATCCAGGAACCGCTGGCCCAGTACGGCCTGTCGGTCTACTGACCCCACAACCACCGAGCCCCCGCTCCCCCGTGCCCCGCACCCGTGCGGACGGCACGTCAGCTTCCCTCGGCCTCCTCCAGCGACGCCACGTCCGCCACCGCCCGCGTCAGGAGTGCGACCAGGTCGTTCAAGACCGGGGGGCGGGTGTCGGGGCGGCTTACCGCGAGGACTTCTCGGTGCAGGGGGGTGGTGCCGGGTGGCAGGGGGACCCTGGTGACGCCCGGGTTCCGGTGCGGGCCGAGGAGTGTGGCCGGGATCAGGCCCACCGCGAGTCCGGCCCGGACCATGGCGAGCATGCTGTGCAGATCGTCGGTCTCCAGCGCCACCCGGGGCGCGATGCCGAGTTCCCCGGCCCAGCGGTGCAGCAGGCGGCGGTCGGGGTTGTTCGCGTGGCCCGAGACCCAGTCGCGCTCCAGGCAGTCGGCCAGCTCCGGCGGGCCGCCCCGGCCCGGCTCGGCGCCCGCGACCAGGACCAGCGGTTCGCGCCCGAGGACGGAGATGGTCAGGGCCTCGGACGGGACCGGCGGGTCCTCGGGCAGATAGCGGTAGGCGACGAGCAGGTCGATGTCGCCCGACCGGACCCGCGGCACGCCCTCGTCCGTCTCCACGACCACCAGACGGATGCGCGGACCCGGACGGCGCTCCCGGAGCGTGGCCAGGACCTGGGGCAACAGGTATGTCATCGCGCTCGGGTAGACCCCGACCCGCAGTTCGGCCAGCTCCTGGGCCGCGATGGCCTGGGCGGCGTCCTGGAAGCGTGCCGTGGCGTCGAAGAGCGTCTCGGTGACCTGGGCGAGGGAGCGGCCGGCGGCGGTGAGGATCAGCCGGCTGCCGGGACGGCGGACGATCAGTTCGACGCCCATCGCGCGTTCGAGCGCGGCGATGTGCTGGGAGACCGCGGAGGGCACATAGCCGAGTTCCGCCGCCGCCTCGGCCATCGAACCCCGGCGCACCACCGCCAGGAAGGTGGCCAGAAGCTTCAGATCCGGCTGAGACTTCATGGCTCATGAACTTTCTCTTCGAGATCCGTCGCTTTACGTGTCGAACGGCCGAGGCCAGAGTAGAGGAACCGCGACGCCGGGAATCGCCGGCAGAAAGCAGAGGTCATGGCCATCGATCTGCCCGCCCTGCGGGCCCAGTTCCCCTCGCTCGACACCGGCCTCGCCTTCTTCGACGGCCCCGGAGGGACACAGACCCCGCGCCCGGTCGCCGACGCCGTCGCCGCGACCCTCACCGGCCCCCTGTCCAACCGCGGGGCCGTCAGCCCCTCGGAGCTGAACGCCGAGCGCGCCGTGTCGGACTTCCGCGGCGCCTTCGCCGACCTGCTCAACACCCCGGCGAACGGCATCGTCCACGGCCGCAGCGCCACGCAGCTCACGTACGACTTCTCCCGGCACCTGGCCAAGACCTGGCGGGCGGGCGACGAGATCGTCCTCAGCCGCCTCGACCACGACGCCAACGTCCGCCCCTGGATCCAGGCCGCCGAGCGCGCCGGGGTGACGGTGCGCTGGATCGAGATCGACCCGCGGACCACGGAACTCGACCTCGACTCCTACGAGCGGGCCCTGTCACCGCGGACCAGGCTGGTGGCGGTCACGGCCGCCTCGAACGTGCTGGGCACCAGGCCGCCCGTACGGCGGATCGCCGACCGGGCGCACGAGGCGGGCGCCCTGGTGTACGTCGACGGCGTCCACTACGCCGCGCACGCGCTGGTCGACGTACCCGCTCTCGGGGCGGACCTGTTCGTCTGCTCGCCGTACAAGTTCCTCGGACCGCACTGCGGGGTGCTGGCGGCGGCGCCCGAGTTCCTGGAGACGCTGCGTCCGGACAAGCTGCTGCCCTCCACGGACGCCGTGCCGGAGCGCTTCGAGTTCGGCACCCTGCCGTACGAGGTCCTCGCCGGTGCCACCGCCGCCGTCGACTTCCTCGCCGCGCTGGACCCGGGGACGGCGACCTCGCGCAGGGAGCGACTGGCGCACTCCCTGGACTCCTTGCACGCCCACGAGCTGGCCTTGCGCGCCCGGATGGAGGAGGGGCTGGGCGATCTGGGCGAGGCCGTCACCCTGCACTCCAGGGCCGCCGACCGGACGGCGACCCTGTTGATGACCCTCGAGGGCCGCGACGCGCGCGAGGCGCAGGCCCACCTCGCGACACGGGGCGTGGTGGCACCGGCGGGGTCGTTCTACGCGCACGAGCCGTTCGCCGCGCTCAAGCTCGACGATCCGGCCCTGCGCGCGGGGCTCGCTCCCTACAACACCCTCGACGACGTGGAGCGCTTCCTCGGCGGGCTGGCGGAGTTCGTCTGACGCCGGCGGTCCCCGGCGGTCGTGCGGTGTCGGTCGGCGGGGCGACGGCCTGTTCCGGCC
>NZ_JBEZNL010000057.1:0-45080 GCF_040653275.1 Streptomyces sp. NPDC048002
CATCTGACCAAAGATCCGATCCGGAATCGATCCGAATAGGTTGATGGGCAGCAGGGTCGCACCGGCGGCGCCCGCCGCGGCCTCGCCGCGCCGGTCGCGCAGTGCCGGCGAGGGGTCGGCGAGTCAGCGGGCCGGTACGCCGGAGGGCGGGACCGCCGGTCCGGCCGACACCGGACCCGGCACGGACGCCCCGGCGGGGACCGGGACCGGACCGGGTACGGACGCCCCGGCGGGGACCGGGACCGGACCGGGTACGGACGCCCCGGCGGCAACCGGTGCCGAATCCAGTACGGCGGCCCTGGCGGCAACCCGCCCCGAACCCGGCACGGGAACCGGTGGCCGTCCCGTACGCCGTTCCCGCAGCGTGAGCGAGGGTTCCGCCTCCCAGCGGACCCGGCCCGCAGCGGCCGAGGACTCGTCGGCCGCGCCCCGCGCGCCCCGCAGCTCCGACGCGCCCTGGCACCACGCCCGACCGGCCTTCGAGGAGTCGGAGGCAGCGCCCGAAGCCCCGGATGCCGCGCCGAAGCCGGCGCCCGAGACCCCCGAAGCCCCGGAGGCCGGGCCCAAGCCGACACCCGAGACCCCCGAGACCCCGGAGGAGTCCGGCGCCGAAGCCCCTGCGGGTCCCGATGCGGAAACCCCGGCGGGTCCTGATGCCGAAACCCCGGAGGAACCCGGCGCCGACGCCCCGGCCGAATCCTCCGGCGAGGCCCGCCCCGAGGATCCCGACAACCCCGCAGGAGGCCCGCGGTGAACGACGCGCTCGACGTCACCCTGCGACTCCTGATCGTCTTCGTCGTCTTCCTCACCTTCCCGCTGCTCATCGGGCAGACCGAGCACAAGGTGATGGCCCACATGCAGGGCCGCCTCGGCCCCATGTACGCGGGCGGCTTCCACGGCTGGGCCCAACTCGTCGCCGACGGAGTGAAGTTCGCGCAGAAGGAGGACGTGGTCCCGGCCGGCGCCGACCGCCGTGTCTTCCAACTCGCTCCCGCCGTCGCCCTGCTGCCGTACCTGCTCGTCCTCCTCGCCATCCCGATCGGCCCCGGTGAGGGCGCCGTCGGCGAGGTCATCGACGCGGGCGTCTTCTTCGTGCTCGCCGTCATGGGCGTCGGAGTCCTCGGCGCGCTCATGGCCGGCTGGGCCTCCGCCAACAAGTTCTCCCTGCTCGGTGGCTTGCGCACGGCCGCGCAGCTGCTCGCCTACGAACTCCCGATGCTCCTCGCCGCCGCCTCCGTCGCCATGGCGGCCGGCACGGTCTCCCTGCCCGGCATCCTCGACGCCTTCGAATGGTGGTGGCTGCCCTGGCAGATCGTCGGCGCGATCGTGTTCTTCGTCGCGGGACTCGCCGAGCTGCAACGCCCGCCCTTCGACATGCCGGTCGCCGACTCGGAGATCATCTTCGGCGCGTACACCGAGTACACGGGCCTGCGTTTCGCGCTCTTCCTGCTTGCCGAGTACGCCGGGATCGTCGTCCTGTGCGGGCTGACCACCGTGCTCTTCCTGGGCGGCTGGCACGGCCCCTGGGGCGCCGACGGACTCGGCTGGGTCTGGACGCTGCTGAAGACCGCACTCCTCGCCTTCGTCGTCATCTGGCTGCGTGTCACCTATCCCCGACTCCGCGAGGACCAGCTCCAGAAGCTCTCCTGGACCCTCCTCGTCCCCCTCGCCCTCGCCCAGATCGCCCTCACCGGCGTCGTCAAGGTGGTGATCCAGTAACCATGGCCCCCATTCCCGGAAGCGGCCTCGCCAAGGGCCTGGCCGTCACCCTTCGCACGATGACGCGCAAGTCGGTCACCAAGCAGTACCCCGAGACACAGCCCGGCCTGCCGCCCCGGACCCGCGGCGTGATCGGCCTGTTCGAGGAGAACTGCACGGTCTGCATGCTCTGCGCCCGTGAGTGCCCCGACTGGTGCATCTACATCGACTCCCACAAGGAGACGGTCCCGGCGGCGGCCCCCGGCGGACGCGAACGCAGCCGCAACGTCCTCGACCGCTTCGCCATCGACTTCTCCCTGTGCATGTACTGCGGTATCTGCATCGAGGTCTGCCCCTTCGACGCGCTCTTCTGGTCCCCGGAGTTCGAGTACGCCGAGACCGACATCCACGAGCTGACCCACGAGCGCGACAAGCTCCGCGAGTGGATGTGGACGGTTCCGGCGCCGCCCGCCCTGGACCCCGCCGCCGAGGAGCCCAAGGAGATCGCCGCCGCCCGCAAGACGGCGGAGAAGCTCGCCACCGCCCGTGCCGAGCCCGCCCCGCACCAGCCCGACCCGTCCGGACCCCAGGAGGGAGAGTCGTGACCCTCGCCGCAGACACGCACGGTTTCCTCTCCCCGACCGGGGTGGAGATCGCCTTCCTCCTCGTCGGCCTGGTCACCTTCGGCGCGGCCCTGATCACCGTCACCACCCGCCAGCTGGTGCACGCCGCCCTCTGGCTGGTCGTCGCCCTCGGCGGGCTCGCCGTCGAGTACCTCCTGCTCACCGCCGAGTTCATCGCCTGGGTGCAGGTCCTCATCTACGTCGGTTCCGTCGTCGTGCTCCTCCTCTTCGGACTGATGCTGACGCGGGCCCCCATCGGCCGCTCCCCGGACGCCGACTCCGGCAACCGCTGGGTCGCCCTCACGGTGGCCGTGGCCGCGGCGGCCGCCCTGATCTGGGTGGTCGTCGACGCCTTCCGCACCACCTGGATCGACCTCGACGGTGCCCCCGCGGGCTCCACCGAGGTGACCGGCAAGGCCCTCTTCCAGAACTGGGTCCTCCCCTTCGAGGCCCTCTCCGTCCTCCTCCTCGCCGCCCTGGTCGGCGCGATCGTCCTGTCCCGCAAGGCGAAGGCCGACGCCCCGCCCGCGGCCGACGGGAAGGAAGGCGCCCGCTGATGCACCTCGCCTACCCCGCCGTGCTCTCCACCCTCCTGTTCTGCACGGGCCTGTACGGCGTCCTCGCCCGCCGCAACGCGATCCTGGTCCTGATGTCGGTCGAGCTGATGCTCAACGCCGTCAACCTCAACCTGGTCGCCTTCGACGTCTGGCTCAGCCGGGCCGCCGAGGAGACCCTGCACTCCGGCCAGGCCCTGACCCTGTTCACCATCGCCATCGCCGCCGCCGAGATCGGCATCGGCCTGGCGATCGTCCTCGCCGTCCACCGCAACCGCGGCACCGCGGACATCGACAAACTCCGCGACACCGCCGAGGGGCACGAGAGCGACGCCCCCGACGGCGAGGCCCCGGCCGACGAGGCAGCAGGCGAGCAGGCCGACGAGAAGGCTGAGGCCACCGCGTGACCACGACCACCCTCGCCGTCCTCGTCCCCGTCCTCCCCTTCCTGGGCGCCGCCGCCGGCCTGCTCCTGGGCCGCACGGCACCCGGCTACGTCCGCCCCCTGGCGGTCCTGCCGACCCTCACCTCCTTCGTCCTCGCCGTACTGGTCGCCGTCGACCAGGGCGGGGACCGGGCCCTGAACGCCGCCACCGAGCTGACGCCCACCGGCTCCGTGCCGATCGAACTCGCCCTGCACATCGACGGCTTCGCCGCCCTCGTCGCCGTCGTGGTCGGTCTCGTCGCCACCTGCGTGCAGATCTACTCGACCGGCTACCTGCGTGAGGACCCCCGCTACCCCTCGTACGCCGCGCTCGTCTCCCTGTTCACCTCCGCGATGCTGCTCGTCGTCTACTCCGGCGACCTGATGGTGCTGCTGGTCGGCTGGGAGATCATGGGCATCTGCTCGTACTTCCTGGTCGGCCACTACTGGGAGACCCCGGAGGCCCGCGCCGCCTCCCTCAAGGCCTTCCTGGTGACCAAGCTCGGTGACGTCCCCTTCCTGATCGGTCTGTTCGCCCTGGCCACCGACGCCGGCTCGTTCAGCATCACGAAGATCCTGGGCACCGTCGCGAGCGGCGGCCTCGACCACCCGACGCTGATCGCGCTGCTGCTCCTCGCGGGCGTGGCCGGCAAGTCGGCGCAGTTCCCGCTGCACACCTGGCTCCCCGACGCGATGGCGGGCCCGACCCCCGTCTCCGCGCTGATCCACGCCGCGACGATGGTCGCCGCCGGTGTCTACTTCGTCGCCCGTCTCCTCCCGGTCTTCGAGGCGTCCCAGGCCGCCATGGTCGTCCTCGCCGCGATGGCCGCCGTCACCATGCTCGGCTCGGGCCTCGCCGCGCTCGCCCAGGACGACATCAAACGCGTCCTCGCCTACTCGACGATCGGCCAGCTCGGCTACATGACCGGCGCGCTCGCCGTCGCCGACCGCGGTGCCGCGGTCTTCCACCTCCTGTCGCACGGCGCCTTCAAGGCGCTGCTGTTCCTCGCGGCCGGCGTGATCATCCACGCGGCCGGCACCAACTCGCTGGCCGCGATGTCCCGGATGAAGGACCTCAAGGCCCGCGTCCCCGACGCCTACTGGACGATGACCGTGGCGCTCCTCGCGCTCGCCGCGATCCCCCCGTTCAGCGGCTTCTTCTCCAAGGAGTCGGTCCTCGGCGCCGCCGAGCACGTCGCCACCGGCCACACCGAGCACGCCCCCGGCGCCGCCGGCTGGCTCGTCCTGATCTCCGCCCTGCTCACGGCCGTGCTCACCGCCGGGTACGCCACCCGCCTGTGGCTGCTGACGTTCCGCGGCCACGGCGAGGAGGCCCCGGACCACGGTCGCGAGCCCGTCACCATGACCGCGGTGCTGTGGGTGCTGGCGGTCCCGTCACTCGCCTTCGGCGGCTTCGCCTACGGCACGCTCCCGGACTGGTTCGACGGCCGCGATCTCGCCCCGACCCTGACCACCTCGGTCCTCGGCACCGGCATGGCTCTGGTCGGCGCCATCGTCACCTACGGAGCCTGGCGGCACACCTCCGTGTTCGCGGCCCGCGTCCCGCTGGGTGCGGTCGCGGCCCACCCGGAGGGCGACGCCGGTCTGGTCGAGGCCGAGGCCATCGCCGGCCACGCGGCCGCCTACGGAGACGTGGCCTCCGCCCCCGACCCGGCCGACCCCGGCCGACTCCTGCTCGGTCCGCTGCATCGGCACGCGGCCGTCGGCTTCCATCTGGACGCCGTGTACACGGCCCTGTTCGTCCGTCCGGTGCAGGCGGGCGCGAGCCTCGTCCGGTTCCTCGACCGCGAGGTCGTCGACACCTACGTCCGCGGGGCGGGCGCGCTGCCCCGCTGGCTCGGCGTCGCCGTACGCCGGGCCCAGACCGGCAACGTGCAGACCTATGTGAGCGCGCTGCTCGCCGGAACCGTCGTCCTGGCGGTCGCCGCCGTCCTCGTCGCCGCGGGAGCGTGAGCAGGCGTGATCGATATCAGCGAGTCCGTGATGCAGTTCCTTCTGGCGTTCGTCGTCGTCGGCCCGCTCCTCGGGGCCGCCGCCGCTCTGCTGCCGGCGCCGCCCGGACTGAAGGGGAAGTCCCCCGAGCAGGCCGTGCTGCGCCACGGGGTGACCGTCACCGGCGCGATCCTCGCCGCCGCGATCGTCCTCGTCCTCGGCTTCGACCACGACCAGCCCTCGAAGATGCAGGCCACGACCGACATCAGCTGGATCCCCGCGCTGGACGTGCGGATCCACCTCGGCATCGACGGCATCTCCCTCCCCCTTCTGGTCCTGACCGCGCTGCTGACCTTCCTGTGCGCGCTCTACTCGTACTTCAAGATGCCCTCGGGCCCGTCCCCGAAGGCGTTCGTCGCCCTGGTCCTCGTCCTGGAGTCCGGCACCCTCGCCACCTTCGCCGTCCTCGACCTGCTGCTGTTCTTCCTCGCCTTCGAGATGGTCCTCATCCCGATGTACTTCCTCATCGCCCGCTGGGGCGGTGCGGGCAGGACCCAGGCCGCCTGGAAGTTCATCCTCTACACGCTGCTCGGTTCGGTCGTCATGCTGCTCGGCCTGCTCCTGATCGGGCTGGAGGCGGGCACATTCGACATGGTGGCACTCGCCACTGACAACGGCCGGTCCCTGACCACATCCGTGCAGGTCATCGCCGTTCTGTCGATCGGGATCGGGCTCGCGGTCAAGACCCCGATGTGGCCGCTGCACAGCTGGCTGCCCGACGCCCACACCGCCGCCCCGACCGTCGGCTCGGTCCTGCTGGCCGGCGTCATGCTGAAGATGGGCACCTACGGTTTCGTCCGCATCCTCCTCCCGATCGCCCCCGAGGGGTTCGCGGACTTCGCCCCCTACCTGGCCGCCTTCGCCGTCGTCGGGATCGTCTACGGGTCCCTGGCCTGCCTGGCCCTGGCCAAGCAGGGCGCGAAGGGCGACCTGAAGCGGCTCATCGCCTACTCCTCCGTCGGCCACATGGGCTTCGTCCTGCTCGGCATCGCGACCATGACGCCGACCGGCGTGAACGGCGCCCTGTTCGCCAACGTCGCCCACGGCCTCATCACCGGCCTGCTCTTCTTCCTGGTCGGCGCCCTGAAGGACCGCACCGGCACCACCGACCTGGACACCCTCGCCGAGGAGACGGGAGCGGCGCTGTACGGCAAGGCCCCGCGCCTCGGCGGCCTGCTCGCCTTCGCCGCGGTCGCCTCGCTGGGCCTGCCCGGCCTCGCCGGGTTCTGGGGCGAGATGCTTGCCCTCTTCGGCGCCTTCGAGCCCGCCGAGGGCCTCAGCCGCCCCGCCTTCCTCACCTTCATGACGATCGGCGCGTTCGGCACCCTGCTCACCGCCGCCTACCTGCTGATCGTGGTCCGCCGGGTGTGCATGGGCGCCGTACCGCAGCAGGCACCCAAGCTCGCCGACGTACAGACGTACGAATTCGTGGCCTGGACCCCGCTCGTCGCCCTCACCGTCATCGCCGGTCTGTGGCCGAAGACCCTCCTCGGCCTGACCGACCCGGCCGTGCAGCAGCTTCTCGCAGGAGGCACCCGATGAGCTCCCCGGCCCAGCCGCTGGCCGCGTCCGTCGTCCAGGACGTCGACTGGCTCGCCATCGCGCCGCCCACCATCGCGGCCGTCGCCGGACTCGTCGTCCTGGTCGCCGACCTCTTCCTCGCGGAGCACCGGAAGGCACTGCTCGGCTGGACATCGGTCGTGGGTCTGGCCGCCGCGACGCTCATGCTGCTGCCGCTCCTGGACGGCGACCGCTCCACCTTCTGCCTCACCGGCGCCCCCGAGACGTGCAGCTACACCGCCGACCGCTTCACGCTCGTCCTGCAACTCCTGGTCCTCGGCGGCGCCCTCGTGGCCGCCCTGCTGTCGGTCACCGCCCTGAAGGAGTCCGACAAGCGGCTCCCGGAGGGGGAGTTCTGGTTCCTGCTGCTGTCCTCCGCCGCCGGTGCCGCCCTGCTGCCCGCCTCCCGCGACCTCGCCACCCTGGTCGTCGCCCTGGAAGTCGCCTCGCTGCCCGCCTTCGCCCTGGTCGGCCTCCGGTACGGCGACCGGAAGTCCTCCGAGGCCGCCCTCAAGTTCTTCCTGTCCTCGGTCACCGCCACCGCGGTCAGCCTGATGGGCATCAGCTTCGTGTACGCCTCCACGGGCACCCTCTACCTGACGCAGATCGCCGAGCGCGTCCAGGACGTAGACGGCCAGCTCCACACCCTCACCCAGACCGGCGTCGTCCTCACCCTCGTCGGCTTCGCCTTCAAGACGGCCGCCGTCCCCTTCCACTTCTGGGTCCCCGACACCTACGTGGGCGCGCCCCTCCCGGTCGCCGCGTACCTCTCCGTCGTCGGCAAGGCCGTCGGCTTCTCCGGCCTGATCCTCGTCACCGTCGTCGCCCTGCCGTCGTACGCGGACGTCTGGGGCCCCGCCCTCGCCGCGCTCGCCGCCCTCACCATGACCGTCGGCAACGTGGGCGCCCTGCGCCAGCAGGCCACGCGCGCGTACAGCGCGGTCCGGCTGCTCGCCTGGTCGTCGGTCGGCCAGGCGGGCTACCTCCTCGTACCGATCGCCGCCGCCGCGTACTCCGACGACCCGGAGCGCTCCGTCGGCTCCACGCTCGCCTACGCCCTCATGTACGGCGCCGTGAACCTCGGCGCCTTCGCGGTGGCCGCCCTGGTGGGCCGCACCCGGCCGCTGAACCGCCTCACCGACTACCGCGGCCTCTACGCGAAGAACCCGGTCTCCGCGCTCGTCCTGGCCTTCTTCCTGCTCTGCCTCGCCGGACTGCCCCCGGGCATCATCGGCCTCTTCGCCAAGGTCACCGTGTTCTCGGCGGCCGTCGACGCGGGCCTGGGCTGGCTGGCCGTGGTCATGGCCGTCAACGTCGTGATCGCGCTGTTCTACTACCTCCAGTGGACGGCCCTGCTGTTCCGCGCCCCCGAGGGAGAGCCCGTCCGGCACCGCATGCCCGCCCCGGTCACGGCCGCCATCGCCGTCACCGCGGTCCTCGGCGTCGCCCTCTCCGGAGCCCCCCAGCTCGTCCTGCGTTTCGCCGACACCGGACTGTTCTGAGCCCTCGGACGACGGCGCCGCCTCACCCGTACGGCCCATGCCCGGGTCCGTGTGCCCCGGGGAACCCCAGCCCCTCGCCTGGCGTTGACCAGTACGGGAGGGTCCACTGGACGTGTCACCACGACACCAGTGGCATCGAAGATCGATCAGCAAAGGGTTCCCCTGCGGCACGACTTGGAGGGCGTACCGTGCACCGCCGGCACAACGGGCTCAGGACCGCAGTACTCCTCGGGGGACTGTCCGCGCTCATCATCGTCATCGGCAGCTTCTTCGGCCGCACGGGCCTCGTCGTCGCTGTCTTCGTCGCGCTGGGCACCAACGCGTACGCGTACTGGAACAGCGACAAGCTCGCTCTGCGCGCGATGCGGGCCCGCCCGGTGAGTGAGTTCGAGGCCCCGGCGCTGTACCGCATGGTCCGCGAGCTCTCCACCCAGGCCAGGCAGCCCATGCCGCGCCTGTACATCTCGCCCACCGAGGCCCCGAACGCCTTCGCGACCGGCCGGAACCCGCGCAACGCCGCGGTGTGCTGCACCGAGGGCATCCTGCGTCTGCTGGACGAGCGCGAACTGCGCGGAGTCATCGGCCACGAGCTCAGCCATGTCTACAACCGCGACATCCTGATCTCGTCCGTGGCCGGCGCCCTCGCCTCCGTGATCATGTTCCTGGTCAACTTCGCCTGGCTGATCCCCATCGGCCGCTCGGACGACGACGACGGCCCGGGACTGCTCGGCATGCTGCTGATCATGATCCTGGGCCCGCTCGCCGCCAGCCTCATCCAGCTGGCGATCAGCCGCTCCAGGGAGTACGAGGCGGACGCCTCCGGAGCCCAGCTCACCGGCGACCCGCTCGCCCTCGCGAGCGCCCTGCGCAAACTCGAAGCGGGCACCAAGCAGCTCCCGCTGCCACCCGAGCCCCGCATCGAGACGGCGAGCCACATGATGATCGCCAACCCCTTCCGGCCGGGGCAGGGGCTCTCCAAGATGTTCTCCACACACCCGCCTATGGCCGAGCGGATCGCCCGGCTCGAGAAGATGGCAGGTCCCCACCAGTGAAGACAATCCTGAACGTCATCTGGCTCGTCCTCAGCGGCTTCTGGCTGTTCCTCGCCTACCTGCTCGCGGGCGTGCTCCTGTGCATCACGATCATCGGAATTCCGTTCGGCATCGCCGCGTTCCGTATCGGCGTCTACGCCCTGTGGCCCTTCGGGTACACCACGGTCGAACGCCGGGACGCCGGCGCGCCCTCGTGCGTCGGCAACGTCCTGTGGCTGGTCCTGGCGGGCTGGTGGCTGGCCCTCGGGCACATCGTGACCGGCCTCCTCCTCTGCCTCACGATCATCGGCATCCCCCTCGGCTTCGCGAACTTCAAGCTGATCCCGGTGTCGCTGCTGCCGCTGGGCCGCGAGATCGTGCGGACCGACGAGGCGTTCGCGTCGTCGCGCTGGTAGCGGGCGGCGCGTTCGCCGGCCCGGCGGCTGCTTGCAACCGCCGAGTTGTCCACAGCGCTTCGGTGTCCACGGCGCTGCTGTTGTCCACAGCGCTTGAGTTGTCCACAGGCCGGCACGATTGTCAGTGGCGGCTTGCATCATGAACGCATGACCGAGATCGAGCAGTTGCTGGAGCGGGTGGCCGACAAGGCCCGCAACACCCGTCCCTGGGGATGGAATTCCCTCCCCGAGCCCGTGGACGGGACGGCCCCGGCCCGTGCCGAGGCCGCGCTGGGCTTCCCGCTGCCGCCCCTGCTCGCCGACCTGTACCTGCGCATAGGGGACGGCGGCTTCGGCCCGGAGTACGGCCTGCTGCCCCTGCTCGACGGCCCGCCCTCCGGGGAGCCGGCCGCCGTCGTGCAGTACCTCGCCAACCGCGAGAGCGGCCGCAAGGACCCCGACTGGCCGTGGCCGGAGGGAGTGCTGCCGATATCCCACTGGGGCTGCGCCATGTACGCCTGCGTGGACTGCCTGGCCCCCGAGGCGACGGTCCTGCTCTTCGAGCCGAACGCCGACACCAGCGACGGCGCCTGGTACGTGGACGCGCCCAGCCTCGAAGCCTGGCTGCGCAACTGGGTCGACGGCACCGGCTGGTACGAGGAAGAGAACGACGACATGGACCTGGCCCCATGGCCCGGATTCCGCATACGGACGTCCCGGACCCCCTGACCCCTCCGCCCGACAGGCCAGCCCAGCCCAGCCCAGCCGCTCCGCCCGCGAGGGACAGCCAGCCGTACCGCCTACCGTGCGGACGCCGCGCGCAGCCGTCGCCGCACCCCGTAAGCAGCCACACCCACCAGCAGCACACACGTGCCCACGACCACCGAAGCCCAGGGCAGCGCGAACGCGAGGACCACGCAGCCGAGCAGCCCGACCGCCGGCACGATTCGCGCGGCCGGGCCCGGCCGCAGCGTCCAGGCCGAGGCGTTGGCCACCGCGTAGTACGCCAGCACACCGAAGGAGGAGAACCCGATGGCTCCGCGCACGTCCACCGTGGCGGCCAGTACCGCGACCACCGCACCCACGGCCAGCTCCGCCCGGTGCGGCACCTGGAACCGGGGGTGCACCACCGCCAGGGCGCCGGGCAGATGCCGGTCACGGGCCATGGCGAGGGTCGTCCGGGAGACGCCCAGAATCAGCGCCAGCAGCGAGCCGAGCGCGGCCACGGCGGCACCGACCCGTACCACCGGCACCAGACCCGGCACCCCGGCTGCCCGGACCGCGTCCGTGAGGGGCGCCGTGGCGAGACCGAGCGCGTCGGCGCCGAGCACGGACAGGACCGCCACCGCCACGCACGCGTACACCGTCAGCGCGATACCCAGGGCGACCGGGATCGCCCGGGGAATGGTGCGCGCCGGATCCCGGACCTCCTCGCCTAGCGTGGCGATCCGCGCGTACCCGGCGAAGGCGAAGAAGAGCAGGCCGGCCGCCTGAAGCACCCCGCCAGGACCGCTGGAGGCGCCGAGGTCAAGCCGCCCGGCGTCGGCCTGCCCGGACGTCACGCACACGACCACCACGGAGGCGAGGACAGCCAGCACCACAGCCACGATCACCCGCGTCAGCCAGGCGGACTTCTGGACGCCGCCGTAGTTCACCGCGGTCAGCGCCACCACGGCCGCCACCGCCACCGCGTGCGCCTGGTCCGGCCAGACGTACGCGCCCACGGTCAGCGCCATCGCGGCGCACGAGGCGGTCTTCCCGACCACGAACGCCCAGCCCGCGAGGTAACCCCAGAACTCCCCGAGCCGCTCGCGGCCGTACACATAGGTGCCGCCCGAGGCCGGGTACAGGGCGGCGAGACGCGCCGAGGAGGTGGCGTTGCAGTAGGCGACCACGGCCGCGACGGCGAGGCCCAGCAGCAGTCCGGTGCCGGCGGCGCGCGCCGCCGGAGCCAGGGCGGCGAAGACACCGGCCCCGACCATCGAGCCGAGCCCGACGACCACGGCGTCGCCCATACCGAGGGTGCGCCGGAGTCCGGCGGGGGACCGAGTCATGCGCCGAACCCTAGTGAGCGTCGCAACCGCCGGGTGCGGTGACGGCGTCCTTGTCACCAACGGGGAGCGAACAGTGGCACGGGCACAGTCCGGGCAGATGAAGATCACACCGCTCGGACAGTGCAGGCACAGCGGGAAGGGGCAGGTTCAGGGCATGGGCATCATCAGTTGGATCATCCTGGGGCTGCTGGCCGGAGCCATCGCCAAGTTTCTGCTGCCGGGCCGTGACCCGGGCGGCTTCGTCGGCACGACCGTCATCGGCATCGTGGGCGCGTTCATCGGCGGCTGGATATCGGCCCGCTGGCTGGACCACCCCATCAGCAAGGACTTCTACGACGGAGCCACCTGGGCGGCCGCGATAGGCGGCTCGCTGGTCCTCCTGGTCGCCTACCGCATCCTGTTCGGCAACTCGCGCGACTGACGCGACTGACCCGACGGACACCCTCAACCGCAGCCGGCGGACGGGAAGGGCGGGCACCGGCAGGTGCCCGCCCTTCCCCGTACCGACGTGCCGTGGCCCGTTCGTCCTACCGGTAGTTGACGAACTGCAGCGCGAAGTCGAAGTCCTTGCCCTTCAGCAGGGCGATGATGGTCTGCAGGTCGTCGCGGCTCTTGGAGCTGACGCGCAGCTCCTCGCCCTGGACCTGCGCCTTGACACCCTTCGGGCCCTCGTCGCGGATGATCTTCGCCACCTTCTTGGCGTTCTCCTGGGAGATGCCCTCCTCGATCGTGGCGAAGATCTTGTACTCCTTGCCGGAGAGCTGCGGCTCGCCCGCGTCCAGCGCCTTCAGCGAGATGCCACGCTTGATCAGCTTGGACTGGAAGACGTCGAGGACGGCGTTGACCCGGTCCTCGGAGTTCGCCTCCATGAGGATCTTCTCCCCGGACCACGAGATCGAGGCGCCCACGCCCTTGAAGTCGTAACGC
Source organism: Streptomyces sp. NPDC048002 (assembly GCF_040653275.1). Lineage (NCBI taxonomy): Bacteria > Bacillati > Actinomycetota > Actinomycetes > Kitasatosporales > Streptomycetaceae > Streptomyces > Streptomyces sp. NPDC048002. The sequence goes on from NZ_JBEZNL010000057.1 coordinate 12,782, forward strand.
TGCGAGATCTCCTTGGCGGTCTGGTTGAGGGCGTTGTCGACCTCCTGCCGCTCGACCTTCGAGACGATGTCGAAACTGGAGTCGGCCATGTCCTGTGGCTCCTTGTATCGGGGTGCTGGTGGGGTGCGTATCGGCGTACGTGGGGGAGAGCGCCGAGCCCGGCGTGGGGCCGGACCGCATCCGGACAAGCCTAGCCATCCCCGCCTGCCGGGGCGGAGACGAATCGAGTGGCGAAGCACCCCTCCGTATCGGGTATTGTTTACGTCGTTGCCAGGGAACGCGGCCGAAAGCCCGTTCGAAAGGCATCAACCCCGGCGGTGTGCCCGAGCGGCCAAAGGGAGCAGACTGTAAATCTGCCGGCTCAGCCTTCCCAGGTTCGAATCCTGGCGCCGCCACTTGGGGAAGACCCCCTGGGATTGTGGAAACGCAATCCCAGGGGGTCTCTTCGTATGCGCGCGCGGCGGCGCCCCGGGTGGCCGCGCCCGTCCCGCCCCGTCGCCGGGCAGACTGGCCCCATGTCCACTCGTCGCAGAAGGTGTCCCGAGTGCCGTCGGGAGATCGCCGTGGTTGCCGGACGGTTCGCACGGCACGATCCGCCCGGGGCCCGGGGTGGCGGAGGGCTCGTCTCCTGTGCCGGGTCGCGCCGACCGGCCGAAGTCGGCGCGGCGCAGCCCTCGTTGGACGGATACGTCGTGCCCGAGTTCCCCGGGCAGTTGCCGCTGTTCTGAGGTGGTCCTCAGTTGCCCGCGACCGACTTCACGGCCACCGTCACCGGTGCGGAGCCGCTGATCAGTTCCAGGGTCAGTCCGGCCGTCGCGGGGGAGTCGACCAGTTCCGCCAGGACGGCGGCCACGTCGTCGCGCGGGATCGGTCCGCGGCCCGTGCGGGCCTCCAGGCGGACCAGGCCGGTACCGGCGTCATCGGTGAGCATGCCGGGCCGCAGGATCGTCCAGTCCAGCGCGTCCAGGCCGCTGACGTACCGGTCCGCCTCGCCCTTGGCGCGCAGGTAGACGTCGAAGACCTCGCGTCCCTCGTGACCGGGGTCGGCGCCCATCGACGACACGACGACGTAGCGGCGTACCCCCGCCCGTACCGCCGCGTCCGCGAAGAGGATCGCGGCGTCCTTGTCCACCGTCTCCTTGCGGCCCGCTCCGCTCCCCGGTCCCGCGCCCGCCGCGAACACCGCCGCGTCCGCACCCTGGAGATGCGCCGCGACCTCCTCCACCGACGCCGACTCCAGGTCCAGCAGGACCGGTTCGGCACCCGCCTCCCGCAGATCGTCGCCCTGTTCGGCGCGGCGGATGATGCCCGCGACCTCGTCCCCGCGCGCGGAGAGCAGCCGCTCCAGCCGCAGCGCGATCTGTCCATGACCACCAGCGATGACAATGCGCATGTCTTCGACCGTACGCCCGGCCGGACGCATCCGCCGCACGAACCCCCAAGCCCCGTGCCCCGCCCCGGAACACGCGTGAACCCCGTCCGCGGCAGCCGCCCGCCAGGGCCCACCGCGGACGCACCAAGCCCCCACCACGGCCCCGCGACAGCCCACCACGGCCCCCGGCCCCGAGGCCGCCCGAGGGCCGAATTCAGCCGCGCTCAGGACACCTCGCCGCGCCCCTGCCGGGGCAGCCCCAGTTCCGCCGCGGCCGCCGAGTTGCAGTACTCCCGGACCGCGCTGGTCCGCGCCACAACGCGCCCCCGGTGCACGACGATCCGGCTGTACGCCAACGACAGCGCCCCCGCCAGCCGGTCCCCGCGCACGGCCAGCAGGTCGGCCGGGAAGCCCGCCTCGACGCGCACCTCGGGCAGCCCGAGCACCGCGCGGGCCGCCGAACTCACCGTGTCGTAGGCGTCCTCGGGGCTCAACCCGTACCGGGAGGCCAGGAGATAGGCCGCCTCCAAGGGGTCGCCGCGCCCCACCGGGTTGGACACGTCCCGCAGCGCTCCGCTCCCCGCCGCCACCCGCACCCCGGCCGCGCGCAGCAGCCGTACCGGTGCCGTACCGCGGCGGTCCGACCCGCCGCAGCCGCCCTGCGGCAGACACACCACCGCCACTCCGGCGGCGGCGAGTTGGTCCGCCGTGCGGGCCGCCGCGTCGGCCGGCAGCCGGCCGAGCCCGCCGCAGGGGCCGAGGGTCACTCCGGGGCGCAGTCCGCCGGCCATCGCGGCCAGCCGGGACAGCCGGGCCGGGTCGTCGGCGTCGGTGTGCAGGTCGACGGGGCAGCCGTGTTCGGCGGCCAGTTCCAGGACCGCCTCCACGTACCCCGTCGGATCGGGGTCCAGGTCCGGGCGTCCGCCCACCACGGCCGCGCCCATCTTCAGCGCGTCCCGCAGCATCGCCAGCCCGTCCGCCCCGGCCACCCCGGTCAGCAGCCGGGGCATGGCCACCGCCGTCAGTTCGGTGAGCCCTCGCAGGGAGCGCCGCGCGCGCAGTACGGCGGCCAGCGCGCCGAGGCCCTGGACGTCGCCCACCCGCACATGGGCCCGAACCGCCGTCGCCCCGTGGCCGAGTTGGAGCAGCGCGGCCTCCGTCGCCCGGCGCTGGACGTCCTCGGGGTCGTCGGAGACCGGGCCGTCGGAGTCGGCGGAGAGCGCGCTGTCGCCGTGGGCGTGCGGATCGGCGGGGGCGGGCAGCAGGAGGTAGCCGGTGAGGTCGACGCGGGTGCCGCCCGCGCGCGTGCCGCCGCCCGCCAGGCTCCCGGCCGTGCCCACCGCCTCGATGTGCCCGCCGTCCAGCCGCACGTCCACGGTACGGCCGTCGGTGAGACGCGCGCCGCACAGCAGCAGGGCGGCCCGGCCGGGGTGCCCCGGCGACGAGGACGACGAGGACGACGAGTGGGGCGGCTGGGAGTGGCTGTCGGGCATCGCGCTCCAGGTGCTCCGTGCTCGGGACGGCACCGCGGACTGCGCCGGGGCGCAAGATCACGCAGAGTGAGTCGAGCCTAGGGCGGTGATCCGCTCACAGCAGGGAGGAGCGCAATAGTCGTACCGGTGTGGTCCGGGCCCCGTGAGCTGTGCGGAGGGGGGTGCCACGGGGACCCTCGGGACGGCCGGGAAGCCCGTCGGATCGGGGCGCCGCGGGGGCCGGGAAACGGATTTGGGTGAACGGCGGCGGAGCGTGTAATGTCTTCATCGCTCGCCCCAATAGCTCAGTCGGCAGAGCGTCTCCATGGTAAGGAGAAGGTCAACGGTTCGATTCCGTTTTGGGGCTCTGGTGTGTGAGGTTCCCGTCGCGAGGCGGGAACTGATCGCATCACAGCGGTGTAGCTCAGTCGGTAGAGCAAGCGGCTCATAATCGCTGTGTCACCGGTTCAAGTCCGGTCACCGCTACGGACAGTAGCCGATTGCGGGGTCGGTCCTTCAATCGGCTACTCTTTTTATGCGTTAAACCATCCCATCCGTTCGTCAAGGAGCACTCACGTGGCTGCCACCGACGTCCGCCCGAAGATCACGCTGGCCTGCGTGGAGTGCAAGGAGCGGAACTACATCACCAAGAAGAACCGGCGTAACAACCCGGACCGTCTTGAGATGAAGAAGCACTGCCCGCGTTGCAACGCGCACACCGCGCACCGCGAAACGCGATAACAAGGCTCGTACACGAGGCCGCCCCCGCAGTTCGGGGGGCGGCCTCGTGTCGTTTCGGCCGACCGGTTACCGGTCGGTTCGCAGACCGCCGCCCGGCCGGACGGCTCCGGGATCCACGTGCGGGCACACCGCCCGGCCGACGGCTCCGGAAACCACTCGCAGACATCAGGAGGTGCCGAGCCCATGGCGCTCGACCAGTCCTTCGTCGGGCGGACCTATCCGCCCACCGACCCCTACGAGGTGGGCCGGGAGAAGATCCGCGAGTTCGCGGAGGCGGTGGGTGACGCCAACCCCGCGTACACGGACGCGGAGGCCGCCAAGGCGCTCGGCCACCCCGATGTGATCGCCCCGCCGACCTTCGTCTTCGCGATCACCTTCAAGGCGGCCGGCGAGGTCGTCGCCGATCCGCAGCTCGGCCTGGACTACAGCCGGGTCGTGCACGGCGACCAGAAGTTCGCCTACACCCGCCCGGTGCGGGCCGGCGACCGGCTCTCGGTCACCTCCACGATCGAGGCGATCAAGTCCCTCGCGGGCAACGACATCCTGGACATCCGCGGAGAGGTCCACGACGAGGCGGGGGAGCACGTCGTGACCGCCTGGACGAAGCTGGTCGCCCGCGCGGCCGAGGAGGCGTGAGCAATCCCATGACGGCGAAGATTTCGTACGCCGACGTCGCGGTCGGCACCGAGCTGCCCGCGCAGTCGTTTCCCGTGACCCGCGCCACGCTCGTCCAGTACGCGGGCGCGTCGGGCGACTTCAACCCGATCCACTGGAACGAGAAGTTCGCCCAGGAGGTCGGGCTGCCGGACGTGATCGCGCACGGCATGTTCACCATGGCCGAGGCGGTCCGGGTGGTCACCGACTGGACCGGCGACCCGGGCGCGGTCGTCGAGTACGGCGTCCGCTTCACCAAGCCGGTCGTCGTCCCCAACGACGACCGCGGTGCGGTCATCGAGGTCAGCGGCAAGGTGGCGGCCAAGCTCGACGACAACACCGTGCGGGTGGACCTGACCGCGACCTGCGCCGGGCAGAAGGTGCTCGGCATGTCGCGGGCGGTCGTACGGCTGGCGTGACGCACGAGTGAGTGCGGTGAGGTAAGGGGCGTCCTCCATGGCGGGGCGCCCCTTACTGCGTGCGTGCGGGCGGGTGTGCGTGCGTGCGGGTGTGCGAGGAACCCGCCGCGGTCCGCTTGACTTAGTTAGTGATTGAGTACTAACTTAATCGCATGGTCAGGATGAGCGCAGAAGAGAGGCGCGAGAGCGTCATCCGGGCGGCGACCACCGAGTTCGCCAGGGGCGGCTATCACGGCACGTCGACCGAGGCGATCGCCAAGCGGGTCGGAGTGTCGCAGCCGTATCTCTTCCGGCTCTTCCCGGGCAAGAAAGCGATCTTCCTGGCCGCGGCGGAGCGGTGTGTCGAGGACACGATCCGCACCTTCGAGGAGGCGTCCGAGGGGCTGGAGGGCGAGGAGGCCCTGCACGCCATGGCGAACGCGTACACCAGGGTCATCGTGGAGCACCCCGAGCGGATGCTCATGCAGATGCAGATGTACGTCGCCGTGGCGGCCGCCGAGGCGGAGGGCGACCACGAGTTCGGTGCCACGGTGCGCGACGGCTGGCTGCGCCTGTGGGACACCGTTCATCTGCCGCTCGGCGCGGAGATCGGGCAGACGACCACCTTCATGGCGATCGGCATGCTCATCAACTGCCTGACCGCGATGGGGTTCCCGCCCGAGCACCGGGTGTGGTCGGGGCTCTACCCGGACGTGCGCGACAGCGGCCGGCTTCAGCACTGAGGTAGTCCGGTACGGGGGGCTGAGAGAAGGGCGTTCGGCGCCTTTCCGCGCCCTGGAAACTTAGTCATCAATAACTAACCAAGTGCCACGTGAGCACCCTCTGGGGGAGAGATGTCACAGCAGACCGCACCTCGTTCGGGGCCCGTCTGGGCCCTCGTCATCACCAGCGTCGCCGGATTCATGGCGGCCCTCGACAACCTGGTCGTCACCACCGCGCTGCCCTCCATCCGCGAGGACCTCGGCGGAGGCCTGCACGACCTGGAGTGGACGGTGAGCGCGTACACCCTCACCTTCGCCGTCCTGCTGATGTTCGGCGCGGCGCTCGGTGACCGGTTCGGCCGCCGCCGGCTCTTCCTGGTCGGCATCACGATCTTCACCGGAGCCTCCGCCGCGGCCGCCATGGCACCCGGCATCGACTCCCTGATCGCCGCCCGCGCGGTCCAGGGCGTCGGCGCGGCCATCATGATGCCCCTGACCCTGACCCTGCTGACCGCCGCCGTGCCCGCGGCCAAGCGCGGGATGGCGTTCGGGATCTGGGGCGCGGTCAACGGGCTCGCGGTCGCCTCCGGACCCCTCATCGGCGGCAGCCTCACCGAACACATCTCCTGGCAGTGGATCTTCTGGCTGAACGTTCCGCTGGGCCTGATCCTGCTGCCCCTCGCCCGCCTGCGCCTCGCCGAGTCCCACGGCACCGGAGCCCGGCTCGACATCGTCGGCACCCTGCTGGCCAGCGGCGGCCTCTTCGGCATCGTCTACGGCCTGGTCCGCGGCCCCGCCGACGGCTGGACCGCGCCCCTGGTCCTGACCGGCCTGTTCGCCGGCGGCGCCCTGCTCGTCGGGTTCGTCTACCACGGCATCCACGCCAGGAACCCCATGCTCCCGATGCGGCTGTTCCGCTCCCGCGCCTTCTCCGGGATCAACGCCGCCAGCATGCTGATGTTCCTCGGCATGTTCGGCTCGATCTTCCTGCTCAGCCAGTACATGCAGGGCGTGCTGGGCTACTCGCCGACCGAGGCGGGCCTGCGCATGCTGCCCTGGACCGGTATGCCGATGCTCGTCGCGCCGATCGCCGGCATCCTCTCCGACCGGGTCGGCGGCCGCCCGGTCGTCGCCGCCGGCCTCTTCCTTCAGGCGGCCGGCCTCGGCTACCTGGCCTCCGTGATCACCGCCGACGCCTCCTACGGCGCCCAGCTGCCCGGACTGATCGTCAGCGGCATCGGCATGGCCCTGTTCTTCGCGCCGGCCTCCGCCCTGGTGATGTCCAGCGTCCGCACCTCCGAGCAGGGCATCGCCTCCGGCGCCAACAACGCGCTGCGCGAGGTGGGCGGCGCGCTCGGTATCGCGATCATGTCGTCGATCTTCGCGGCGCAGGGCGGCTACGAGACCGGCCAGACCTTCGTCGACGGACTCAAGCCCGCCCTGGTGACCGGTGCCGCCCTGGTCGCCGTCGCCGGTGTCGCCGCCCTGTGCATCCCGGGCCGCCGCGGTGCCGGGCACACCGACGCCCAGGACACCCCCGCCCCCGTGCTCGAACCCGCCGGACGCTGAGGAGGACACCGTGCCGACCCTTCCCTGGACCGTTCCGAACACCCCGCCCGCCGGCGCCGAGGTACACGTCTTCGCCTCCCGGTTCGAGACCAGCAGCCACTGGGGCGCCCTGAAGTTCTTCCTCCGCACCCCCGGCGTGTGGCGCCAGGTCAGCCGCGCCCCGGGCGCCTACGGGGCCACCCTCAGGGCCCAGCCGCTGCGCCGCACCTTCTGGACCCTCTCCGCGTGGGAGTCGCCGCAGGCCCTGCGGGCCTTCGCCCGGTCCGGCACCCACGCCCCCACCTCGCGCGGCCTGGCCCCGCAGATGAAGGACGCGAAGTACGTCACCTGGACGGCGAAGAGCGACGAACTCCCGCTCGACTGGGCCGAGGCGATCCGCCGCCTCACCTGAGCACGGAGAACCCGCCGCGAAGGACACGAGAACGGCCCCGCCCGAACCGGCGGGGCCGTTCTCGTACCCTTGAGCGCGTGCAGGAACTCCATGACGCCCCGCTCGCCCCTCTGACCACCTTCCGGCTCGGCGGGCCGGCCGCCCGGCTGGTCACCGCCACCACCGACGCCGAGGTGATCGCCGCCGTCCGCGAGGCCGACGCCGCGGGCACCCCGCTGCTGGTCATCGGCGGCGGCTCGAACCTGGTCATCGGTGACGAGGGCTTCGCGGGCACCGCGCTCGTCATCGCCACCCGCGGCTTCGAACTCACCGGGACCCGACTGGAACTGGCGGCCGGCGAGGTGTGGACCGACGCCGTCGCCCGCACCGTGGAGGCCGGACTGGCCGGCGTCGAGTGCCTGGCCGGCATCCCCGGCTCGGCCGGCGCGACCCCGATCCAGAACGTCGGCGCGTACGGCCAGGAGGTCTCCTCCACGATCACCGAAGTGATCGCCTACGACCGCCGCGGCGGCGAGACGGTGACCCTCTCCAACGAGGAGTGCGCCTTCTCCTACCGCCACAGCCGCTTCAAGGCCGACCCCGAGCGGTACGTCGTCCTGCGCGTCCGCTTCGAGCTGGAGGACGCGGACGGACTCTCCGCGCCGCTCAAGTACGCCGAGACCGCTCGCGCCCTCGGCGTCGAGGCCGGTGAGCGGGTGCCGCTGGCCTCGGCCCGCGAGACCGTGCTGAAGCTGCGGGCCGGCAAGGGCATGGTCCTCGACCCCGAGGACCACGACACCTGGTCCGCCGGATCGTTCTTCACCAACCCGATCCTCACCGACGAGCAGTTCGCGCACTTCCACGCGCGCGTGCGCGAGCGGCTCGGCGAGGGCGTGGAGCCCCCGGCCTACCCGGCGGGGGAGGGGCACACCAAGACCTCCGCCGCCTGGCTGATCGACAAGGCGGGCTTCACCAAGGGCTACGGCGACGGGCCCGCCCGCATCTCCGGCAAGCACACCCTCGCCCTCACCAACCGGGGCTCCGCGACCACCGAGGACCTGCTGACGCTGGCCCGCGAGGTCGTCGCCGGAGTGCGCGACGCCTTCGGGATCACGCTGGTCAACGAGCCGGTGACGGTCGGCGTCAGCCTGTAGCCGGGCGCGGGCGCGGGCCTGTGCCCGCGGCGAAACCCCGTTGCGCGGAGCGCGGCCCGGCCGGGACCCTCGGGCCATGAGGCATCGCACATGCGGTTGAGGCTGACCGAGTTCAGACCCCGGACCGGACCCCACGAACACCGCGTGGTCCAGCCCCGGACCCCCCTCCGGCACACCTCACTGACCGCCCCCGAACCCATCGGCCTGCTGCTCGGCGACCACGACGGCCTGAACCGGCTCGCGGGCCTGTTCGCCTTCGCCGCCCGCTCCCGGCACACGGTCGTGCACATCCCCCTGCGCGACGGAGTCCCGCCCGACGAGGGCTTCGGCGACCGCGTCGACCTGGTCCTCGCCCACCGCACCCTCGGTCTGCGCCCCAGCCGGTGGCCCGGGCTGCGCGGCCGACTGCGCGCGGGCACCCCGCTCACCGTCCGCACCGACGAGGCGCGCACCGCCCGGCACGCCGAGTCCTGGCACACGGCCCAGCGGCGGCCGGACCTGCGGGAGGACTTCCGGCACACCACCCACGCCCGTACGTTCTTCCTGTTCGGCACGCCGGGCCTGTTCGCCCACACCGCCACCGAATGCGCCTACGCGGCGGGCTTCGGCCCGCGCCACAAGGGCGTCGGCAAGGGGCACTCGGTGTTCATGTCCGGCTTGGCGCTGGACCAGCCACCGGGCGGCGGGCACCCCTACGAGGTGCTGATCTGCTTCAAGCCGTATCCGCCCTACGCGCACTTCAGACGACCGGGCGGGTCAGCCACTCGTCCACGCCGCCCAGCAGCCGCCCCTTGACGTCCTCCGGCGCCGCCGACGCCCGCACCGACTGCCGTGCCAGCTCCGCCAGTTCGGCGTCGCTGAAGGCGTGGTGCTGCCGGGCGATGTCGTACTGGGCCGCCAGCCGGGAGCCGAAGAGCAGCGGGTCGTCCGCGCCGAGGGCCATCGGGACCCCGGCGTCGAACAGCCGGCGCAGGGGGACGTCCTCGGGCTTCTCGTAGACGCCGAGGGCCACGTTCGACGCCGGGCACACCTCGCAGGTCACGCCCCGGTCGGCCAGCCGCTTGAGCAGCCTGGGGTCCTCCGCGGCGCGTACCCCGTGGCCGATGCGGTGGGCGTCCAGGTCGTCGAGGCAGTCGCGGACCGAGGACGGTCCGGTCAGCTCGCCGCCGTGCGGGGCGGACAGCAGCCCGCCCTCCCGGGCGATGGCGAAGGCCCGGTCGAAGTCCCGCGCCATGCCCCGGCGTTCGTCGTTCGACAGCCCGAAGCCGACCACCCCGCGGTCCGCGTACCGCACCGCCAGCCGGGCCAGGGTGCGGGCGTCCAGCGGGTGCTTCATCCGGTTCGCCGCCACCAGGACCCGCATGCCCAGGCCGGTCTCCCGGGACGTCGTCTCCACCGCGTCCAGGATGACCTCCAGCGCCGGGATCAGACCCCCGAGCCGGGGCGCGTACGACGTCGGGTCCACCTGGATCTCCAACCAGCCCGAGCCGTCCCGCAGATCCTCCTCGGCGGCCTCGCGCACCAGGCGCTGGATGTCCTCGGGCTCCCTCAGGCAGGAGCGCGCCGCGTCGTACAGGCGCTGGAAGCGGAACCACCCCCGCTCGTCCGTCGCCCGCAGCTTCGGCGGCTCCCCGCTGGTCAGTGCCTCGGTGAGCACCTCGGGCAGTCGTACGCCGTACTTGTCGGCCAGCTCCAGGACGGTGCCGGGTCGCATCGACCCGGTGAAGTGCAGGTGCAGATGGGCCTTCGGCAGGTCAGAGACATCACGTACACGCTCCATCCCAGGATCCTGCCGTACGGCACCGCCGTCCCGGTAGCGCTTTCCCCGTTCGTGGTCTTGCTCGCACAAACGAACTGGGCGCCCGGGGAGTCCCCGGGCGCCCAGTAGGAAATCCCGCCGTTACTTGGCCTCGGCCAGCAGCTTCTGGATCCGGCTCACACCCTCGACGAGGTCCTCGTCACCGAGCGCGTACGACAGCCGCAGGTAGCCCGGCGTACCGAAGGCCTCGCCCGGGACGGCCGCGACCTCGGCCTCCTCCAGGATCAGCTCGGCCAGCTCCACACTGGACTGCGGCCGCTTGCCGCGGATCTCCTTGCCCAGCAGGCCCTTCACCGACGGGTACGCGTAGAAGGCGCCCTCGGGCTCCGGGCAGACCACGCCGTCGATCTCGTTGAGCATCCGCACGATCGTCTTGCGGCGCCGGTCGAAGGCCTCGCGCATGGTCGCGACCGCGTCCAGGTCGCCCGAGACGGCGGCCAGCGCCGCGACCTGGGCGACGTTGGAGACGTTCGAGGTGGCGTGCGACTGGAGGTTCGTCGCGGCCTTGACGACGTCCTTCGGGCCGATGATCCAGCCGACCCGCCAGCCCGTCATGGCGTACGTCTTGGCGACGCCGTTGACGACGATGCACTTGTCGCGCAGCTCGGGCAGGACCGCGGGCAGCGAGGTGAAGGTCGCGTCGCCGTAGACGAGGTGCTCGTAGATCTCGTCCGTCATCACCCACAGGCCGTGCTCCACGGCCCAGCGGCCGATCGCCTCGGCCTCCTCGACGCTGTAGACCGCGCCGGTCGGGTTGGAGGGGGAGACGAAGAGGACGACCTTGGTCTTCTCCGTGCGGGCCGCCTCCAGCTGCTCGACGGAGACGCGGTAGTTCGTCGTCTCGTCGGCGACGACGTCCACCGGGACACCGCCGGCCAGCCGGATCGACTCGGGGTAGGTCGTCCAGTAGGGGGCGGGGACGATGACCTCGTCGCCCGGGTCGAGGATCGCGGCGAAGGCCTCGTAGATGGCCTGCTTGCCGCCGTTGGTGACGAGGATCTGGGAGACCTCGGGCTCGTAGCCGGAGTCACGCAGCGTCTTCGCGGCGATGGCGGCCTTCAGCTCGGGCAGACCGCCGGCCGGGGTGTAGCGGTGGTACTTCGGGTTCTTGCAGGCCTCGACGGCCGCCTCGACGACGTAGTCCGGGGTCGGGAAGTCGGGCTCGCCCGCGCCGAAGCCGATCACCGGACGCCCGGCGGCCTTGAGGGCCTTGGCCTTGGCGTCCACGGCGAGGGTGGCGGACTCGGAGATCGCGCCGATTCGGGCGGAGACCCGGCGCTCGGTGGGAGGGGTTGCAGCGCTCATGGGCCCCATCGTTTCAGACCCGAAACGCCCGCGGCACGCGGGTTTCACAGACTGAACAACGACTGAACAACCGTCCGGATCCACCCCGCACGCTGGGCGATCTTCCACCCCCAAGGCTCCTACGGGCACTTTCTGTTCGACGGGGGGCCCCGGACCACGTACACTCTCACCTCGTTGGCCCTCAACAGCCCGCACTCGTACGGTGCACACCGAGCACCCGTCCGGATGCGGTACGTTGGTGGACACACAAAGGGTCGTAGCTCAATTGGTAGAGCACTGGTCTCCAAAACCAGCGGTTGGGGGTTCAAGTCCCTCCGGCCCTGCTACACACTCCTTCGCCAGGGATGTGTGCGCATGTACGTACAGAAATGCACCGCCGTGCGGCTCGAACCGGGCGCGGCACGGCCACGACCCGGAATCAGGTGAGGACGAGTGACGGACGCCGTGGGCTCCATCGACATGCCTGATGCCGAGAAGAAGACACGCAAGGGCGGTAAGCGCGCCAAGAAGGGCCCGCTGAAGCGGCTTGCCCTCTTCTACCGCCAGGTCGTCGCAGAGCTCCGCAAGGTCGTCTGGCCGACGCGCAGTCAGCTCACGACGTACACCACCGTGGTGATTGTCTTCGTCGTCATCATGATCGGCCTGGTCACCGTGATTGACTATGGGCTCGACCACGCAGCCAAGTACGTCTTCGGCTGAGCCAGCAGCGAAGGGCGCCGCGGTTACCGGCGCCCCTTTTCGCGTGTTCCACCCCCTGTACCCAGGAAGAAGCAGCCACCGTGTCTGACCAGAACCTGAACGACGCCGTCGAGCCGGACGAGACCCTGTCCGTGGAGGACGAGCTCGACATCGTCGAGGGCGCGGACGAGGACCTGGACGAGGTCGAGGCTGCCGACGCCGACGCGGGCGAGCCCGCCGAGGAAGCGGCCGTTCACGTCGAGGACGAGACCGAAGAGGACGTCACCGAAGAGGACGTCGAGGACGAGGCCGCCGAGGCCGACCTCGAAGAGGCCGAGGAGGAGCCGGCGGAGCCGGTCGACCCCATCGCCGCCCTCCGCGAGGAACTCCGGGTCCTGCCCGGCGAGTGGTACGTGATCCACACCTACGCCGGCTACGAGAACCGCGTGAAGACCAACCTGGAGCAGCGCGCCGTCTCGCTGAACGTCGAGGACTACATCTTCCAGGCCGAGGTGCCGCAGGAAGAGGTCGTCCAGATCAAGAACGGCGACCGCAAGACGATCCGCCAGAACAAGCTCCCCGGCTACGTCCTGGTCCGCATGGACCTCACCAACGAGTCCTGGGGTGTCGTCCGCAACACCCCCGGCGTCACCGGCTTCGTGGGCAACGCCTACGACCCGTACCCGCTGACGCTGGACGAGATCGTGAAGATGCTCGCCCCGGAGGCCGAGGAGAAGGCCGCCCGTGAGGCGGCCGAGGCCGAGGGCAAGCCGGCGCCGCAGCGCAAGGTCGAGGTCCAGGTGCTGGACTTCGAGGTCGGCGACGCGGTCACCGTCACCGACGGCCCCTTCGCCACCCTCCAGGCCACGATCAACGAGATCAACCCCGACTCCAAGAAGGTCAAGGGTCTCGTCGAGATCTTCGGCCGGGAGACGCCGGTCGAGCTGTCGTTCGACCAGATCCAGAAGAACTAGTTCTCTCTGGCCGCACCGCTTCCGACCAGGTCAGGTGGGCGCTTCCGCGTCCTGCCTGACCTGCTCGGTTTTTGACCGCGCATCCATACCCGTTATCGTTGTGCGGTATGCCTGCGTTCGGGTGGTCCCCGCGCGCAGGCAGGACCCGAATCGAAAGGACCCGGAGAGCTATGCCTCCCAAGAAGAAGAAGGTCACGGGGCTCATCAAGCTCCAGATCCAGGCCGGTGCCGCCAACCCGGCTCCGCCGGTCGGCCCCGCGCTGGGTCAGCACGGCGTCAACATCATGGAGTTCTGCAAGGCGTACAACGCCGCGACCGAGTCGCAGCGCGGTTGGGTCATCCCGGTGGAGATCACGGTCTACGAGGACCGTTCCTTCACCTTCATCACCAAGACCCCGCCGGCCGCGAAGATGATCCTCAAGGCCGCTGGTGTCGAGAAGGGCTCCGGCGAGCCGCACAAGACCAAGGTCGCCAAGATCACCGAGGCGCAGGTCCGCGAGATCGCCACCACCAAGATGCCCGACCTCAACGCCAACGACCTGGACGCCGCCGCGAAGATCATCGCCGGCACCGCCCGTTCCATGGGCATCACGGTCGAGGGCTGATCCCCACCTTCGCGCCACGCGGCTAAAGCCGCACAGCCAGGACAGAGTGGTAGGGCCTGCTCGGCCCGCGACCACGACTCCTAAGAAACCCCAGGAGCAGTAGTGAGCAAGCGCAGCAAGTCTCTCCGCGCTGCGGACGCCAAGATCGACCGGGAGAAGCTCTACGCCCCGCTCGAGGCCGTCCGTCTCGCCAAGGAGACCTCCACGTCCAAGTTCGACGGCACCGTCGAGGTCGCCTTCCGTCTGGGTGTCGACCCGCGCAAGGCCGACCAGATGGTCCGTGGCACCGTGAACCTGCCGCACGGCACCGGCAAGACTGCCCGGGTCCTGGTCTTCGCGACCGGTGACCGTGCTGCGGCCGCGGAGGCCGCGGGCGCCGACATCGTCGGCTCCGACGAACTGATCGACGAGGTGGCGAAGGGCCGTCTGGACTTCGACGCCGTCGTCGCCACCCCGGACCTCATGGGCAAGGTCGGCCGCCTCGGCCGCGTGCTCGGTCCGCGTGGTCTGATGCCGAACCCGAAGACCGGCACCGTGACGCCGGACGTCGCCAAGGCTGTCAACGACATCAAGGGCGGCAAGATCGAGTTCCGCGTCGACAAGCACTCGAACCTGCACTTCATCATCGGCAAGACGTCGTTCGACGACACCAAGCTGGTGGAGAACTACGGCGCGGCCCTGGAGGAGATCCTCCGTCTGAAGCCGTCCGCCGCCAAGGGTCGCTACATCAAGAAGGCCGCCATCAGCACCACGATGGGCCCCGGCATTCCGCTCGACTCGAACCGCACCCGCAACCTCCTCGTCGAGGAGGACCCGGCCGCGGTCTGAGCCTGACGGCCCACCGAAGTCGGTCACGGGCCCCGCACCTTCACCGGTGCGGGGCCCGTTCCCGTTCCCCCCGGCGCCAACGGCGCCCCAGCGGCCCGGAATTGAGAGGACCGCTTCCACGGTGATCGGTTACGCTCGCGGCTCCGCTGTGCATCGCTCATGTGTTCCTTGGGGGGAATCGATGAAGACGTCCGTACGCCGCATACGCCGCTCCACGCACCGCCGCGCCCTCGGCGCCGGGCTCGCCGCCGTGGCCCTCGCCGCCGGCGCGGTGAGCTGTTCCAAGGGGGACGCCGAGGAGTCGCCGAAGATGACTCCCGCGGCCGCCGTGGCCGAGGCGGCCAAGAACTCCGACGACATCACCTCCCTGCGCTACAGCATGTCGGGCGAGGTTCCGGAGACGGGCCGGGTCAAGGCCGAGGCCAGCATGCGCATGGAGCCCGACCTGGCGATGAGCATGAAGATGACCGCCCTCGACGAGGGCGCGGACGGCACGGTCGAGATCCGGCTCGTCGACAAGGCCATGTACCTCGGCGGCAACCCCGAGATGGCCAAGGAAATGGACGGCAAGAGCTGGATGAAGTTCGACATGTCCGCGCTCGGCGACGACGCGCTCGGCGGGGGCGCGCCCGGGGCGAGCCAGGCCGAGCAGAACCCGGCGGCCGACTCCACGCTCCTCACCGGCTCCAAGGACCTGGAGAAGGTCGGCACCGAGACCGTCGACGGCGTCGAGACGACCCACTACAAGGGCACCGTCCCCCTCGACACGCTCCGCGACTCCCTGAAGGACGAGGACAAGGACGTCCGGGAGAAGCGCGAGAAGAGCCTTGAGCAGTACGAGGACATGGGCATCGAGACGCTCACGATGGACATGTGGATCGACGGCGAGGACCACACCAAGCAGTTCCGGGTGAAGGGCGAGGGGGACAAGGGCCCGCTCGACCTGACCATCACCTTCCTCGACTACAACCAGCCGGTCACCGTGAAGGCGCCGCCCGCCCAGGACACCTTCGACCTGGCCGAGATGATGCAGGAGATGGAGGAGGGCTGAGCGCCCCAGGACCGGATTTGCCCCGCGGGGATCCGGTCACGTACTCTCCTTGAGAAGCCCAAGACCGCTGGTCGTTGCCGTGCGCTCGCAAGAGGGCGCGGTGGCCGAAGGATCCGCTGAACTGCGGACGACCCGCGCAGGTGACTGTGGAAGTGCTCCTGGATCGGTTCCGTTCCAGCGGAATCCCATCCGGTTGAGCTACGCCCCGTGCGCCTGCGCCGGGGCGTTTCGTTTTCCCCAGTCCTCCTTCGGGTCCGCGCGGTCCGAATCACCCGGAAGGAGGCCGAGGCTCTATGGCGAGGCCCGACAAGGCTGCCGCGGTTGCCGAGCTGACGGACAAGTTCCGCAGCTCCAGCGCTGCCGTGCTGACCGAGTACCGCGGTCTCACCGTGGCGCAGCTCAAGACGCTGCGTCGTTCGCTCGGTGAGAACGCCCAGTACGCCGTGGTGAAGAACACGCTGACCAAGATTGCGGCCAACGAGGCCGGGATCACGCTGGACGACCAGCTCTTCGCTGGTCCGACTGCCGTCGCCTTCGTCACCGGTGACCCGGTGGAGTCGGCGAAGGGTCTTCGTGACTTCGCCAAGGACAACCCGAACCTCATCATCAAGGGCGGTGTCCTTGACGGTAAGGCGCTGTCCGCCGATGAGATCAAGAAGCTTGCGGACCTTGAGTCCCGCGAGGTTCTGCTCGCCAAGCTGGCGGGCGCCATGAAGGGCAAGCAGACGCAGACTGCGCAGCTCTTCCAGGCGCTTCCCTCGAAGCTCGTCCGCACCGTGGACGCCCTTCGCGCCAAGCAGGACGAGCAGGGCGGTGCCGAGTAATTCGGCTCGCATCATGATCGCCGCTTGAGGCCCCGCGCCTGAAGCAGCGGTCGTCGCGGGCCGAATGTACGCCCGCCATTCATGTACATCCGGCACCAGCCGAATTAGTGGAAGGAAAGCCACCATGGCTCTCACCCAGGACGAACTGCTCGCCGAGTTCGAGACGATGACCCTCATCCAGCTCTCCGAGTTCGTGAAGGCGTTCGAGGAGAAGTTCGACGTCACCGCCGCCGCCGCGACCGTCGTCGCCGGTCCGGCCGGCCCGGGCGCCGTTGCCGAGGCCGAGGAGGAGAAGGACGAGTTCGACGTCATCCTCACCGGTGCCGGCGACAAGAAGATCCAGGTCATCAAGGTCGTGCGCGAGCTGACCTCCCTGGGTCTCAAGGAGGCCAAGGACCTCGTGGACGGCGCCCCGAAGCCCGTTCTCGAGAAGGTCGCCAAGGACGCCGCCGAGAAGGCCGCCGAGTCCCTCAAGGGCGCCGGCGCCTCCGTCGAGGTCAAGTAAGACCTCACGGGTCCGCACGGACTCACAGCGAGCTGATTGCGGCCTGAGAAGGCTGTAACGCGAGCGCACCGAAGAGCGATCATCCATCCGGGTGGTCGCTCTTCGGCGTTCCTGGAGGGGCGGTCGCGGTTGCCTTGCACCTGAGGTCACGAGGGGTATGGTGATCTTCGTCGTGTCTCCGGCGGGACCCCGGTTGGGCAAGACAGGTCTTGACGAACCGCACGCAGCGCGCAATTCTCAGGACGCGTCGTCACAACGGTCCGAATCCGAGGCATGGATCGACGGCGAAGAGGGCAGTATCAACGTGCATCGAGGGCGGGCATGCCGAGGGCGTTGAGGACGACGAGGGTCGCTAAGAGGGTTCGGAAAAACCCGGACTGGACATCAGTGTGCCAAGTGGCTACACTGACCCTTTGCGCTGCCTGTTAGCTGTCCCCTGCCCGTCACCAGGGGCATGCCCTCACCTGAGCACAGACGACCGGACCATCCCTGACCTGGCCAAACGGCCATCTGAGGGAAAGACCGTCCGCTGTGTCCCGGAGAGGGGCCGGTACGCGCGTAGTGAGTCCGAGCCCTCGGAAGGACCCCCTCTTGGCCGCCTCGCGCACTGCCTCGAACGCGAATACGAACAACGGCGCCAGCACCGCCCCGCTGCGCATCTCCTTTGCAAAGATCAAGGAGCCCCTCGAGGTTCCCAACCTGCTCGCGCTGCAGACCGAGAGCTTTGACTGGCTGCTCGGGAACACCGCGTGGCAGAGTCGGGTCGAGGAGGCTCTGGAGTCCGGTCAGGACGTCCCCACCAAGTCCGGTCTGGAGGAGATCTTCGAGGAGATCTCCCCGATCGAGGACTTCTCCGGGTCGATGTCGCTGACCTTCCGCGACCACCGCTTCGAGCCGCCGAAGAACAGCATCGACGAGTGCAAGGAGCGCGACTTCACGTACGCCGCTCCGCTCTTCGTGACGGCAGAGTTCACCAACAACGAGACCGGCGAGATCAAGTCCCAGACGGTCTTCATGGGCGACTTCCCGCTCATGACCAACAAGGGCACCTTCGTCATCAACGGCACCGAGCGTGTCGTGGTGTCCCAGCTGGTTCGCTCGCCCGGTGTCTACTTCGACTCCTCCATCGACAAGACGTCCGACAAGGACATCTTCTCGGCCAAGATCATCCCGTCCCGGGGTGCCTGGCTGGAGATGGAGATCGACAAGCGCGACATGGTCGGTGTCCGCATCGACCGCAAGCGCAAGCAGTCCGTCACCGTCCTGCTCAAGGCGCTCGGCTGGACCACCGAGCAGATTCTTGAGGAGTTCGGCGAGTACGAGTCCATGCGCGCCACCCTGGAGAAGGACCACACCCAGGGCCAGGACGACGCGCTGCTCGACATCTACCGCAAGCTGCGTCCGGGCGAGCCCCCCACGCGTGAGGCCGCGCAGACGCTGCTGGAGAACCTGTACTTCAACCCCAAGCGCTACGACCTGGCCAAGGTCGGCCGCTACAAGGTCAACAAGAAGCTGGGCGCCGACGCTCCGCTGGACGCGGGTGTCCTGACCGTCGAGGACGTCATCTCGACGATCAAGTACCTGGTCAAGCTGCACGCCGGCGAGACCGAGACCACTGGGGACAGCGGCGGCACGATCGTCGTCGAGACCGACGACATCGACCACTTCGGCAACCGTCGTCTGCGCAGCGTCGGCGAGCTCATCCAGAACCAGGTCCGTACGGGTCTGGCTCGTATGGAGCGCGTCGTGCGTGAGCGCATGACGACCCAGGACGTCGAGGCGATCACGCCGCAGACCCTGATCAACATCCGGCCGGTCGTCGCCTCCATCAAGGAGTTCTTCGGCACCAGCCAGCTGTCGCAGTTCATGGACCAGAACAACCCGCTGTCGGGTCTCACCCACAAGCGCCGTCTGTCGGCTCTTGGCCCGGGTGGTCTCTCCCGTGAGCGGGCCGGCTTCGAGGTCCGTGACGTGCACCCCTCGCACTACGGCCGCATGTGCCCGATCGAGACCCCCGAAGGCCCGAACATCGGTCTGATCGGCTCGCTCGCCTCCTACGGCCGCGTCAACGCGTTCGGTTTCGTCGAGACCCCGTACCGCAAGGTCGTCGACGGACAGGTCACCGACGAGGTCGACTACCTGACCGCCGACGAGGAGGACCGCTTCGTCATCGCGCAGGCCAACGCCACGCTCGGCGACGACATGCGCTTCGCCGAGGCCCGCGTGCTGGTCCGCCGTCGTGGCGGCGAGGTCGACTACGTCGGCCCCGAGGACGTGGACTACATGGACGTCTCGCCGCGCCAGATGGTGTCGGTCGCGACCGCCATGATCCCCTTCCTGGAGCACGACGACGCCAACCGTGCCCTCATGGGCGCGAACATGATGCGTCAGGCCGTGCCGCTGATTAAGTCCGAGTCCCCGCTCGTCGGCACCGGCATGGAGTACCGCTCCGCCGTCGACGCCGGTGACGTGGTCAAGGCGGAGAAGGCGGGTGTGGTCCAGGAGGTCTCCGCGGACTACATCACCACCGCCAACGACGACGGCACGTACATCACGTACCGCCTGGCCAAGTTCGCCCGCTCCAACCAGGGCACCTCGGTCAACCAGAAGGTCATCGTCAACGAGGGCGACCGGATCATCGAGGGCCAGGTCCTGGCCGACGGTCCGGCCACCGAGAACGGCGAGATGGCGCTCGGCAAGAACCTGCTGGTCGCGTTCATGCCGTGGGAGGGTCACAACTACGAGGACGCGATCATCCTGTCGCAGCGCCTCGTGCAGGACGACGTCCTCTCCTCGATCCACATCGAGGAGCACGAGGTCGACGCCCGTGACACCAAGCTCGGCCCCGAGGAGATCACCCGGGACATCCCGAACGTCTCCGAGGAGGTCCTCGCCGACCTCGACGAGCGCGGCATCATCCGGATCGGTGCCGAGGTCGTCGCCGGTGACATCCTCGTCGGCAAGGTCACCCCGAAGGGCGAGACCGAGCTGACCCCCGAGGAGCGCCTGCTCCGCGCGATCTTCGGTGAGAAGGCCCGCGAGGTCCGTGACACCTCCCTGAAGGTGCCGCACGGCGAGATCGGCAAGATCATCGGCGTGCGCGTCTTCGACCGCGAGGAGGGCGACGAGCTGCCTCCCGGTGTGAACCAGCTGGTGCGCGTCTACGTCGCGCAGAAGCGCAAGATCACCGACGGTGACAAGCTCGCCGGCCGTCACGGCAACAAGGGCGTCATCTCCAAGATCCTGCCGATCGAGGACATGCCGTTCCTGGAGGACGGCACTCCGGTCGACATCATCCTCAACCCGCTCGGTGTCCCGTCCCGAATGAACCCGGGACAGGTCCTGGAGATCCACCTGGGCTGGCTCGCCAGCCGCGGCTGGGACGTCTCCGGGCTCGCCGACGAGTGGGCCGAGCGCCTCCAGGCGATCGGCGCCGACTCCGTCGCTCCGGGCACCAACGTCGCGACCCCGGTCTTCGACGGTGCGCGCGAGGACGAGCTGGCCGGTCTGCTCCAGCACACCATCCCCAACCGCGACGGCGAGCGCATGGTGCTCCCGTCCGGCAAGGCGCGGCTGTTCGACGGCCGCAGCGGTGAGCCGTTCCCGGACCCGATCTCGGTCGGCTACATGTACATCCTGAAGCTGCACCACCTGGTCGACGACAAGCTGCACGCCCGGTCGACCGGTCCGTACTCGATGATCACCCAGCAGCCGCTGGGTGGTAAGGCTCAGTTCGGTGGCCAGCGGTTCGGTGAGATGGAGGTGTGGGCGCTGGAGGCTTACGGCGCCGCCTACGCCCTCCAGGAGCTGCTGACCATCAAGTCCGACGACGTCACCGGCCGCGTGAAGGTCTACGAGGCCATCGTCAAGGGCGAGAACATCCCCGAGCCCGGCATCCCCGAGTCCTTCAAGGTGCTCATCAAGGAGATGCAGTCCCTGTGCCTCAACGTGGAGGTGCTGTCCTCGGACGGCATGTCCATCGAGATGCGCGACACCGACGAGGATGTCTTCCGCGCTGCGGAGGAGCTTGGCATCGACCTGTCCCGGCGCGAGCCGAGCAGCGTCGAAGAGGTCTGACGGGAGTCCGGCGGCCTTCGCCATGAAGGCCGCCGGCCCCAGGACCCCCGTATCAGACCCCATGACTTACAACCCTGAGAGGGATTGACGCATAGTGCTCGACGTCAACTTCTTCGACGAGCTCCGGATCGGTCTGGCCACCGCTGACGACATCCGTCAGTGGAGCCACGGCGAGGTCAAGAAGCCCGAGACCATCAACTACCGCACCCTGAAGCCGGAAAAGGACGGACTCTTCTGCGAGAAGATCTTCGGTCCGACCCGGGACTGGGAGTGCTACTGCGGCAAGTACAAGCGCGTCCGCTTCAAGGGCATCATCTGTGAGCGCTGCGGCGTCGAGGTGACCCGGGCCAAGGTGCGCCGTGAGCGGATGGGCCACATCGAGCTGGCCGCTCCCGTCACGCACATCTGGTACTTCAAGGGTGTCCCGAGCCGGCTGGGCTACCTGCTCGACCTGGCTCCGAAGGACCTTGAGAAGGTCATCTACTTCGCGGCGTACATGATCACGTTCGTCGACGAGGAGCGCCGTACGCGCGACCTGCCCTCCCTGGAGGCGCACGTCTCCGTGGAGCGTCAGCAGATCGAGAACCGTCGCGACGCCGACCTCGAGGCCCGCGCCAAGAAGCTCGAGACCGACCTGGCCGAGCTGGAGGCCGAGGGCGCCAAGGCCGACGTGCGCCGCAAGGTGCGCGAGGGTGCCGAGCGTGAGATGAAGCAGCTGCGCGACCGCGCGCAGCGCGAGATCGACCGCCTCGACGAGGTCTGGACCCGGTTCAAGAACCTCAAGGTCCAGGACCTGGAGGGCGACGAGCTCCTCTACCGCGAGCTGCGTGACCGCTTCGGCACGTACTTCGACGGCTCGATGGGTGCCGCGGCGCTGCAGAAGCGCCTGGAGTCCTTCGACCTCGACGAGGAGGCCGAGAAGCTCCGCGAGATCATCCGTACCGGCAAGGGCCAGAAGAAGACCCGTGCGCTCAAGCGCCTCAAGGTCGTCTCCGCGTTCCTGCAGACCAGCAACAGCCCCAAGGGCATGGTGCTCGACTGCGTGCCGGTCATCCCGCCGGACCTTCGCCCGATGGTGCAGCTGGACGGTGGCCGCTTCGCGACCTCCGACCTGAACGACCTGTACCGCCGTGTGATCAACCGCAACAACCGTCTGAAGAGGCTCCTCGACCTCGGCGCGCCCGAGATCATCGTCAACAACGAGAAGCGCATGCTTCAGGAGGCCGTTGACGCCCTCTTCGACAACGGTCGTCGTGGTCGCCCGGTCACCGGTCCCGGTAACCGCCCGCTGAAGTCCCTCAGCGACATGCTGAAGGGCAAGCAGGGTCGATTCCGTCAGAACCTGCTCGGCAAGCGTGTGGACTACTCCGCGCGTTCCGTGATCGTCGTCGGTCCGCAGCTCAAGCTGCACCAGTGCGGTCTGCCGAAGGCGATGGCGCTGGAGCTCTTCAAGCCGTTCGTGATGAAGCGCCTGGTCGACCTGAACCACGCGCAGAACATCAAGAGCGCCAAGCGCATGGTGGAGCGCGGCCGCACGGTCGTGTACGACGTCCTCGAAGAGGTCATCGCCGAGCACCCGGTGCTGCTGAACCGTGCTCCCACCCTGCACCGCCTCGGCATCCAGGCCTTCGAGCCGCAGCTGGTCGAGGGCAAGGCCATCCAGATCCACCCGCTCGTCTGCACCGCCTTCAACGCGGACTTCGACGGTGACCAGATGGCCGTGCACCTGCCGCTCTCCGCGGAGGCGCAGGCCGAGGCCCGCATCCTGATGCTGTCCTCGAACAACATCCTCAAGCCCGCCGACGGCCGTCCGGTGACGATGCCGACCCAGGACATGGTCCTCGGTCTGTTCTTCCTCACCACCGACGGCGAGCTGCGTGACACCAAGGGCGAGGGCCGTTCCTTCGGCTCCACGGCCGAGGCGATCATGGCGTTCGACGCCGGCGAGCTGGCGCTTCAGTCGCAGATCGACATCCGCTTCCCGGTGGGCACCATCCCGCCGCGCGGCTGGACCCCGCCGGTGCGCGAGGAGGGCGAGCCGGAGTGGCAGCAGGGTGACAGCTTCCGTCTGAAGACCACGCTCGGCCGTGCGCTCTTCAACGAGCTGCTGCCCGAGGACTACCCGTTCGTCGACTACTCGGTGGGCAAGAAGCAGCTCTCCGAGATCGTCAACGACCTCGCCGAGCGCTACCCCAAGGTCATCGTGGCGGCGACGCTCGACAACCTGAAGGCGTCCGGTTTCTACTGGGCGACCCGTTCCGGTGTCACCGTCGCCATCTCCGACGTCGTCGTTCCCGAGGCGAAGAAGGAGATCGTCCGCGGCTACGAGGCGCAGGACGAGAAGGTCCAGAAGCAGTACGAGCGCGGTCTCATCACCAAGGAAGAGCGCACTCAGGAACTGATCAACATCTGGACCAAGGCGACCAACGAGGTCGCCGAGGCGATGAACGAGAACTTCCCCAAGACGAACCCCATCTTCATGATGGTTGACTCGGGTGCCCGAGGAAACATGATGCAGATGCGGCAGATCGCCGGTATGCGTGGTCTGGTGTCGAACGCCAAGAACGAGACCATCCCGCGTCCCATCAAGGCGTCCTTCCGTGAGGGCCTGTCCGTGCTGGAGTACTTCATCTCCACGCACGGTGCCCGTAAGGGTCTGGCGGACACCGCCCTGCGTACCGCCGACTCGGGTTACCTGACCCGTCGTCTGGTGGACGTCTCGCAGGACGTCATCATCCGCGAGGAGGACTGCGGCACCGACCGCGGTCTGAAGCTCGACATCGCCGAGCGCGGTGCGGACGGCGTGCTGCGCAAGGCGGACAACGTCGAGACGTCCGTGTACGCGCGCTGCCTCGCCGAGGACATCGTCGTCGACGGCAAGGTGCTGGCCCCGGCCGGTACCGACCTCGGTGACGTGCTCATCGACGAGCTGGTCAAGTACGGCGTCCAGACGGTCAAGACCCGCTCGGTCCTGACCTGCGAGTCCGCCGTCGGCACCTGCGCCATGTGCTACGGCCGCTCGCTGGCCACCGGCAAGCTGGTCGACATCGGTGAGGCGGTCGGCATCATCGCCGCCCAGTCCATCGGTGAGCCCGGTACCCAGCTGACGATGCGTACCTTCCACACCGGTGGTGTGGCCGGTGACGACATCACCCAGGGTCTGCCCCGTGTCGTCGAGCTCTTCGAGGCCCGTACCCCGAAGGGTGTCGCCCCGATCTCCGAGGCCTCCGGCCGCGTGCGGATCGAGGAGACCGAGAAGACCAAGAAGCTCGTCGTCACCCCGGACGACGGCAGCGACGAGACGGCGTTCCCGATCTCGAAGCGTGCCAAGGTCCTGGTCCGTGAGGGCGACCACGTCGAGGTGGGCCAGCAGCTCACCGTGGGTGCCACCAACCCGCACGACGTGCTGCGCATCCTGGGTCAGCGTGCCGTCCAGGTCCACCTGGTCGGCGAGGTCCAGAAGGTCTACAACTCGCAGGGTGTGTCGATCCACGACAAGCACATCGAGATCATCATCCGGCAGATGCTGCGCCGTGTGACGATCATCGAGTCCGGCGACGCCGAGCTGCTGCCCGGCGAGCTGGTCGAGCGCTCGAAGTTCGAGACCGAGAACCGTCGTGTGGTGCAGGAGGGCGGTCACCCGGCCTCCGGTCGTCCGCAGCTCATGGGTATCACCAAGGCCTCGCTGGCCACGGAGTCCTGGCTGTCGGCGGCGTCCTTCCAGGAGACGACGCGAGTCCTCACGGACGCGGCGATCAACGCCAAGTCCGACTCGCTCATCGGCCTCAAGGAGAACGTCATCATCGGTAAGCTCATCCCGGCCGGTACGGGTCTGTCCCGCTACCGCAACATCCGGGTCGAGCCGACCGAGGAGGCCAAGGCCGCGATGTACTCGGCCGTCGGCTACGACGACATCGACTACTCGCCGTTCGGCACCGGCTCCGGCCAGGCCGTTCCGCTGGAGGACTACGACTACGGTCCGTACAACCAGTAAGCGAGCGTCCGCTTGAGTCGAGGGGCGGTCACCCTGCGGGGTGGCCGCCCCTCGGCGTGTTCGGGGCGTGTCCGGGTGTCTCCGGGTGTCTGCGGGGCCGAATCCGGGTTTTATCCGGGTTCATGACCGGTGCCTGGACTGCGGGACCGGCGCATCATGGAGGGACTCCGGTCAACTGCGGGGAGGTGCTCCATGAGCCAGCCGGCGTGGCAGCCGTGGCAGCCGTGGCACGGTGGTGGGCCGCCCCAGCCGTGGGGCGGGGGTCCTGGCGGCCCGGGTGGTCCAGGGGGCGGTCATGCGGCCATGCTCGCCTCGCACGCGGACCGGGAGCGGGCCGTGGACGTGCTGCGGGCCGGGTTCGCCGAGGGGCGGCTGGAGCGGGACGAGTTCGAGAAGCGGGTGGCGCGGGCCTACGCGGCCCGGACGCTGGGCGAACTGGGGCTGCTGGTCGCGGACCTGCCCAACGGGCCCATGCCGCACGCGGCGCCCTTCGTGGCCCTGCCCCTGCCTCTGCCGCAGCGGGGGACCAACGGCAAGGCCGTCGGCGCCGGGGTGTGCGGAATGCTGTGTGTGGTCAGTTTCGGGCTCACAGGCATACCCGCGGTCATTCTGGGGCACTCGGCGCGGGCGGAGATACGGCGGACCGGTGAGGCCGGCGACGCGCTGGCGGTCACCGGGCTGGTGCTGGGCTGGATCTCGACGGCCGGCTGGGCCCTGTTCCTGACGCTGCTGATGGTCGCGGCCGCGGTGTCCGGATCGTAGATTCCAAGATCGGAATCGCCGATTCGAAGATCGAATACGGCGGGCGGTCTTGACATGACCTGTGCCGGGATGTGAGCGGGCCTCATTTGTTTTGACCGCAGCGAATGAGGTAGGTACGCTCAGACCTTGTGCCTGGGGTGTGCCCTGGCTCTCGTGCGTGCCTTCAACCGCATGGCGAGCCTCCACCGGCCACCGCAATCTGCGCCCTCTCCGCCTCGCGGCGGGAGTCCGCCGGATTCGACACACCCGACCGCGTGGGTCGGCGACGTTCCAGGTTAGCTTCACCATTCGGCACACAGAAACCGGAGAAGTAGTGCCTACGATCCAGCAGCTGGTCCGTAAGGGCCGGCAGGACAAGGTCGAGAAGAACAAGACGCCCGCACTTGAGGGTTCGCCCCAGCGTCGCGGCGTCTGCACGCGTGTGTTCACGACCACCCCGAAGAAGCCGAACTCGGCCCTGCGTAAGGTCGCGCGTGTGCGTCTGACCAGCGGGATCGAGGTCACCGCTTACATTCCGGGTGAGGGACACAACCTGCAGGAGCACTCCATCGTGCTCGTGCGTGGTGGCCGTGTGAAGGACCTGCCGGGTGTTCGCTACAAGATCATCCGCGGTTCCCTCGACACCCAGGGTGTCAAGAACCGCAAGCAGGCCCGCAGCCGCTACGGCGCCAAGAAGGAGAAGTAAGAATGCCTCGTAAGGGCCCCGCCCCGAAGCGCCCGGTCATCATCGACCCGGTCTACGGTTCTCCTCTGGTGACCTCCCTCATCAACAAGGTGCTGCTGAACGGCAAGCGCTCCACCGCCGAGCGCATCGTCTACGGCGCCATGGAGGGTCTGCGTGAGAAGACGGGCAACGACCCGATCATCACGCTGAAGCGCGCGCTGGAGAACATCAAGCCGACCCTTGAGGTCAAGTCCCGCCGTGTCGGTGGTGCGACGTACCAGGTTCCGATCGAGGTCAAGCCCGGTCGCGCCAACACGCTCGCGCTGCGCTGGCTGGTCGGCTACTCCCGCGCCCGTCGCGAGAAGACGATGACCGAGCGCCTGCTCAACGAGCTTCTCGACGCTTCGAACGGCCTCGGTGCGGCCGTCAAGAAGCGCGAGGACACCCACAAGATGGCCGAGTCCAACAAGGCCTTCGCGCACTACCGCTGGTAGTCGCTACCCCCATCGAGACCGAGAGAAGACTGAAGCCTTATGGCTACCACTTCACTTGACCTGGCCAGGGTCCGCAACATCGGGATCAT
The DNA here is from genome assembly GCF_040653275.1 of Streptomyces sp. NPDC048002. Taxonomy (NCBI): domain Bacteria; kingdom Bacillati; phylum Actinomycetota; class Actinomycetes; order Kitasatosporales; family Streptomycetaceae; genus Streptomyces; species Streptomyces sp. NPDC048002. The sequence goes on from NZ_JBEZNL010000057.1 coordinate 39,903, forward strand.
GGCCCACATCGACGCGGGCAAGACGACCACCACCGAGCGGATCCTCTTCTACACCGGCGTCAGCTACAAGATCGGTGAGGTCCACGACGGCGCCGCCACCATGGACTGGATGGAGCAGGAGCAGGAGCGTGGCATCACGATCACCTCTGCTGCCACCACCTGTCACTGGCCGCTTGAGGACAACGACTACACGATCAACATCATCGACACCCCGGGACACGTCGACTTCACGGTCGAGGTGGAGCGTTCGCTCCGCGTCCTCGACGGTGCCGTCACGGTGTTCGACGGTGTCGCCGGTGTTGAGCCGCAGTCCGAGACGGTGTGGCGTCAGGCCGACCGTTACGGCGTGCCGCGCATCTGCTTCGTGAACAAGCTGGACCGTACCGGCGCCGAGTTCCACCGCTGCGTGGACATGATCTCGGACCGTCTGGGCGCCCAGCCGCTCGTCATGCAGCTCCCGATCGGTGCCGAGGCCGACTTCAAGGGCGTCGTGGACCTGGTCCGCATGAAGGCGCTCGTGTGGTCCGCCGAGGCCGCCAAGGGCGAGATGTACGACGTCGTCGACATCCCGGCCACGCACACCGAGGCTGCCGAGGAGTACCGCGGCAAGCTGATCGAGGGCGTCGCCGAGAACGACGAAGAGATCATGGAGCTGTACCTGGAGGGCCAGGAGCCCACCGAGGAGCAGCTGTACGCCGCGATCCGTCGTATCACCATCGCGTCCGGCAAGTCGAAGGACACCACGGTCACCCCGGTGTTCTGCGGCACCGCGTTCAAGAACAAGGGCGTTCAGCCCCTGCTCGACGCGGTCGTGCGCTACCTGCCGACCCCGCTCGACGTCGAGGCCATCGAGGGCCACGACGTCAAGGACCCCGAGGTCGTCGTCAAGCGCAAGCCGTCCGACGAGGAGCCCCTGTCGGCTCTGGCGTTCAAGATCATGAGCGACCCGCACCTCGGCAAGCTCACCTTCGTCCGGATCTACTCCGGTCGCCTGGAGTCCGGCACCGCCGTGCTGAACTCCGTCAAGGGCAAGAAGGAGCGCATCGGCAAGATCTACCGCATGCACGCGAACAAGCGTGAGGAGATCGAGTCGGTGGGCGCCGGCGACATCGTCGCCGTCATGGGCCTGAAGCAGACCACCACCGGTGAGACGCTGTCCGACGACAAGCAGCCGGTGATCCTGGAGTCCATGGACTTCCCGGCGCCGGTCATCCAGGTCGCCATCGAGCCCAAGTCGAAGGGCGACCAGGAGAAGCTGGGCGTCGCGATCCAGCGCCTGGCCGAGGAGGACCCGTCGTTCCAGGTCCACTCGGACGAGGAGACGGGCCAGACCATCATCGGTGGTATGGGCGAGCTGCACCTTGAGGTGCTGGTCGACCGTATGCGCCGTGAGTTCAAGGTCGAGGCCAACGTCGGCAAGCCGCAGGTCGCCTACCGCGAGACGATCCGCAAGGCCGTCGAGCGCCTCGACTACACGCACAAGAAGCAGACTGGTGGTACCGGCCAGTTCGCCAAGGTGCAGATCGCGATCGAGCCGATCGAGGGCGGCGACGCCTCGTACGAGTTCGTGAACAAGGTCACCGGTGGCCGTATCCCGAAGGAGTACATCCCTTCGGTGGACGCCGGTGCTCAGGAGGCCATGCAGTTCGGCATCCTGGCCGGCTACGAGATGACGGGCGTCCGCGTCACGCTTCTCGACGGCGGCTACCACGAGGTCGACTCCTCCGAGCTCGCGTTCAAGATCGCCGGTTCGCAGGCCTTCAAGGAGGCCGCGCGCAAGGCTTCGCCCGTGCTCCTTGAGCCGATGATGGCCGTCGAGGTCACCACGCCCGAGGACTACATGGGTGAGGTCATCGGCGACATCAACTCCCGCCGTGGCCAGATCCAGGCCATGGAGGAGCGGGCCGGTGCCCGCGTCGTGAAGGGCCTCGTGCCCCTCTCGGAGATGTTCGGCTACGTCGGCGACCTGCGCAGCAAGACGTCCGGCCGTGCGAGCTACTCCATGCAGTTCGACTCCTACGCCGAGGTTCCGCGGAACGTCGCCGAGGAGATCATCGCGAAGGCCAAGGGCGAGTAACGCACCGCGTTCACACGCTTTAGGCTTGACTCCGGAGCCTCGTGGGGCATTCCACCGCAATCGTGGTGAGAGTGCCCCCGGGCCCGGGCTTTCCAGCAAAGATCACCTGGCGCCGATGAAGCAAGGCGTTCAGAACCACTCCACAGGAGGACCCCAGTGGCGAAGGCGAAGTTCGAGCGGACTAAGCCGCACGTCAACATCGGCACCATCGGTCACATCGACCACGGTAAGACGACCCTCACGGCCGCCATTACCAAGGTGCTGCACGACGCGTTCCCGGACCTGAACGAGGCCTCGGCGTTCGACCAGATCGACAAGGCTCCTGAGGAGCGCCAGCGCGGTATCACCATCTCCATCGCGCACGTCGAGTACCAGACGGAGACCCGTCACTACGCCCACGTCGACTGCCCCGGTCACGCGGACTACATCAAGAACATGATCACGGGTGCCGCTCAGATGGACGGCGCCATCCTCGTGGTCGCCGCCACCGACGGCCCGATGCCGCAGACCAAGGAGCACGTGCTCCTGGCCCGCCAGGTCGGCGTTCCGTACATCGTCGTCGCCCTGAACAAGGCCGACATGGTGGACGACGAGGAGATCCTGGAGCTCGTCGAGCTCGAGGTCCGTGAGCTGCTCTCCGAGTACGAGTTCCCGGGCGACGACGTTCCGGTCGTCAAGGTCTCCGCGCTCAAGGCGCTCGAGGGCGACAAGGAGTGGGGCCAGTCGGTCCTGGACCTGATGTCCGCCGTCGACACCGCCATCCCGGAGCCGGAGCGCGACGTCGACAAGCCGTTCCTCATGCCCATCGAGGACGTCTTCACGATCACCGGTCGCGGTACGGTCGTCACCGGCCGTATCGAGCGTGGTGTCCTGAAGGTCAACGAGACCGTCGACATCATCGGCATCAAGACCGAGAAGACCACCACCACGGTCACCGGTATCGAGATGTTCCGCAAGCTGCTCGACGAGGGCCAGGCCGGTGAGAACGTCGGTCTGCTGCTCCGCGGCATCAAGCGCGAGGACGTCGAGCGCGGTCAGGTCATCATCAAGCCGGGCTCGGTCACCCCGCACACCGAGTTCGAGGCGCAGGCCTACATCCTGTCCAAGGACGAGGGTGGCCGCCACACGCCGTTCTTCAACAACTACCGTCCGCAGTTCTACTTCCGTACGACGGACGTGACGGGCGTTGTGACCCTCCCCGAGGGCACCGAGATGGTGATGCCGGGTGACAACACCGAGATGAAGGTGGAGCTCATCCAGCCCATCGCCATGGAAGAGGGCCTGAAGTTCGCCATCCGTGAGGGTGGCCGGACCGTGGGCGCCGGCCAGGTCACCAAGATCAACAAGTAAGTCTGTTGATTGACCTGGTAGACCCTTAGGTCTCCGGAAGGGGCCCGTACGACTTCGGTCGTGCGGGCCTTTTCGCGTTCCCGTGGAGTGAGGTGCCCCGGCCGTCCTGCAAGATCACGGAGTTGAGTACGCTGCTGCTCTTTCCGCACCGCATCACCACACGAGGTACGTATGAGATCTGGCAGACCCACGGCTGTTGCGGCCGGGCTGACGGGCGCACTCGCGCTCTCCGTGCTCAACGCCCCGGCGGCCCAGGCCAAGGACACCGGGATCACGGTGTCGAACATCGTCATCAATGACGGTGAGCCGATCGTGGTCGGCACGACCAAGGAGGTCGAGCCGTCCCTCAGCTTCAGTTTTACGCTGCCCTCCGGGTACAGCACGAGCGACCCGTTCCGGTACGACGCGCACCCCTTCCTCTACCGCGGCGATATCAGTGCCGCCGCCAACAGCGGGGACGATTACATCGGTCCGGGCGGATACACCTGCTATGAGCAGAGCTCCAAGAAGGCCGAGTGCGAGGGGAACCTGCACATCGATCCCCACCCGAGCCAGGAGCACGTCGACTCCAACAGTGACGCCACCACCTGGAAGGTCGGTGTGTCGCTGCTCCTGTTCAAGGCCAACGGCAATCTCGCTGCCGGCGAGCTGGAGAAGCGCACCGCGACCGTCCAGCTGAGGCGGGCGTCGAAGCTCACGGTGAACGCGAGCCCCGAACCGGTCACCAAGGGCAAGAAGATCACCGTCACGGGCAAGCTGACCCGCGCCAACTGGAGCACCAAGAAGTACGACGGCTACGGCGGCCGTACGGTGCGGCTTCAGTTCCGTGAGAAGGGCACCTCGACCTACAAGACCGTCAGGACGGTCACCTCCAGCGGCACCGGCTCGGTGAACGCGACGGTCACCGCGTCCGTCGACGGCTACTGGCGCTGGCTCTACAACGGCAACACGGCGACCGGCGCCACGAAGAGCGCGGTCGATTTCGTAGACGTGCGCTGAGGCTCCGGGCCATCCCTGGACCCCGTGGTTCAGCACTGGAACCGAGAGGGGCGGTTCAGCGGTCGTGCCATGGACACGTACATCCAAGTGGTCGGGGACGGGGTGTGGCTCGTCGCGGAGTGGGACGAGCGGGACGGCACGCCGCGGGAGATCGGGGTCGAGGAACCGGCTCGGGAGTGACCTCGGTGCTGGCCGCTGCGGGCTGGGCGGGCGAGCGTCGGAATCCGGCGAAGCCCTGGGCGACGACATGGCGCAAGGGCAACGCGCACGCCTGGATCCAGGGGGACGGCCCCCTGGGTGCAGGTGGAGTTCACGGTGTGGCATCGCGAGGTCGAGGGCGAGGTCGAGTGGTCCGCCCCGGATGCCTGGAGCGACGATGCCTAGGACGCTGCTTGTGCTGAACTGCCCTCCTGCGCGGCGCAGTTGGAGTCAGGATTGGCCGGACGCCTGGAGTTCGCCGACGAGGGCCTGACCGGCGGCGCCGACTACATCGAGCACACGGCCTGGCGAGTGAACGACAAGGTTCTCCTCGTCGGGGTCAAGCACGATGGCACCGAGACGCCGGTGCAGTTGGTCGTGGTGCTGCGCGCGTTCTCCGCGGACCTGGGAAGTGGTGACGACGGGGAGTGGCTCTGACGGAGCATTCACCTTCTTCCTTCGCCTCGAACTGGCGTGCCTTGTATGTTCACTTGTGCATACGGGTGTTGTTGAGGTGCGCGTGACGGGGGTTGCGGTATGGCGGGGCATCGGCC